>NZ_JBNNVS010000001.1:0-381425 GCF_050280665.1 Pseudomonas sp. NPDC089547
TTCCTCGAATAGGCCTGATACATAGATGCAACCGGGTTCCTATGTTCAAAAGCAATTAGACAGTGTGGGCGAGTCCATACATAGGAGCGGCCTTGTGTCGCGATGGGCTGCGCAGCAGCCCCAGATTTTCAGCTTCGCTGCATAAATTGCCGGGGCCGCTTTGCGGCCCGATCGCGACACAAGGCCGCTCCTACAACGACCGCGTTAACTTGACCACCTGAATAACTCGCAGGCATTGCGGCTGCTGGCCTGCGCCAGTTCCTCTACATCCATCCCCATTACCTCGGCCAGCACCCCGGCAATCTCCGGCAAATGCTCCGGGCTGTTCCTCATCCCCGGGTACATCACCGGCGCCATATCCGGCGCATCGGTCTCCAGCACCACACTCTCCAACGGCAACCGCGCCAAGGTCCTGCGTAGCCGCAGCGCCTGCGGCCAGGTTGCGGCACCGCCAAGCCCGAGCTTGAAGCCCAGCTTGATGTATTCGCGCGCCTCTTCGTAACTGCCGGCAAAGGCATGGATCACCCCCGCCCGCGCCGGCTTGTAGCGCTTGAGTGTGGCGATCACCTGGGCATGGCTGCGGCGCACATGCAGCAGGGCGGGCAGCGTGAAGTCGCAGGCCATTTGCAATTGCGCTTCAAACAGCTCCTGTTGGCGGGCTTTGTCCAGGTCTTCAAGGTAGTAGTCCAGGCCAAACTCACCCACTGCACAAAGCCTTGGGTCGCCGTGCAGGCGCTCCAGCCGTTCGCGCAACTGCACCAGGTGCTCCGGGCGGTGCTGGTCGAGGTAGACCGGGTGCAGGCCGAGCGCCGCGAACAGGCGCTGATCGGTGCTGGCCAGGTCCAGCACTCGCTGGAAGTTCGCCTGATACACCCCCAGCACCACCATCCGTTCCACGCCACGCGCTGCCGCGTTGGCCAACAGGCGCGGGCGGTCGGCGTCGAAGTCGGGAAAGTCCAGGTGGGTGTGGGTGTCGATCAGGCGCATGTTCAGGCCGCTGTGATGCGCTGCTTGAAGGTGCGGCCGACGGCATGCACACCAGGTTCGTAGCGCTTCTCCTCGATGGCCGCCAGCGCCAGTTCGAGCGCTGTGGCCGCAATCAGACCGTGTTGCTGGGCCATGGCATTGACCGGCAGCGGCAGGAAATCGAGCAACTGGTTATCGCCAAAGGTACCCAGTTGCAGCTGGCGAGAATCGGCAGGGCGCGCCTGCAAGGTGTCGAACACGCCTTGCAGCAGCACGTACGAGGTGGTCACCAAGGCATCCGGAAGGCCGCCCAGATCATCGATCAGTTGCTGCATCAGGCGCTGGCCGCATTCACGGCTGAACGCTTCGCCCTGGTAGCGGCGGACTTCACCGGCATAACCTTGCAGTGCTTCTTCGAACCCGCCGGCACGCGCCTGGCTGACGGACAGCTCAGGGCGGGCGCCAATCAGGGCGATGCTGCGTGGGGCGGCGCTGAGCAGGCTGGCGGCCAGTTGGCGGCTGGCGTCGCGGTCATCGCTGATCACCGAGCAGAAGTGCGCAGGGTCCAGGCGGCGGTCAATGGCGATCACCGGCAGGCCTTTATCCTGTAAATCGCGGTAGCTGTCGTCTTCTGGCGGCAGGCAGCTGGCGACGAACAGCGCGTCGCAACGGCGCGCGCGGAACAGTTGCTGCAATTGACGCTCGCTGTCGGGCTGGTCGTCGCTGCTGGCGATCAGCAGCTGGTAGCCACGGGCACGGGCACCTTGCTCCAGTTGCTTGGCAATACGGGCGTAGCTGGGGTTCTCCAGATCCGGGAGAATGAAGCCCAGGGTGCGGGTGTGCCGGCTGCGCAGGCCGGCGGCCTGCGGGTTGGGGGTGAAGCCGTGGGCCTCGACCACCGCACGCACGCGTTCGACGGTGGTATTGCTGATGCGCTGCTGTTCAGCCTTGCCGTTGATGACGTAGCTGGCTGTGGTCACGGACACACCGGCCAGACGGGCGATATCGCTGAGTTTCACCGAATTTTCCTTGTTATTTCCGGGGCTGGCTGTAAGGCCGGACCGGGTAGTTTGACCCAGCGCAGGCATCACGCGCAGACGACCATTGTCGCAATTGTCCGACAGGATGGGGCTTTTTACCGGGCAGATTATCGAGTAACGTGGCCGTCTGGTCAGATTAAACGTTTCAGCTGCCGAATTTTCTGCCTCGGCTGCCATCTGTGCAAGGCTGTTGAACTGGCCCTTCATGTGAATTTCACAACAATACTCCAGTACCCGACCGGGAACTGCAAAAGGAGAAGGTCATGCTCGAGCTCGCCAAGGAGCAGATAGCCATGGGCCAGGTGGCCGCCGACAAAGCCGGGGCATTGCGCCTGCTGGCCGAGCGGCTGGTTGCCGATGGCCTGGTCGCCGACGGGTACCTGCAAGGGCTGCAGGCCCGCGAGGCGCAAGGCTCAACGTTCCTTGGCCAGGGCATCGCCATTCCCCATGGCACGCCGCAAACCCGTGACCTGGTGTATGCCACCGGCGTGCGCCTGTTGCAGTTTCCCGAGGGCGTGGACTGGGGCGATGGGCAAAGGGTGTACCTGGCCATTGGCATTGCCGCACGCTCCGATGAACACCTGCGCCTGCTGCAACTGTTGACTCGCGCCCTGGGCGAGACCGACCTGGCCGAAGCGCTGCGCCGGGCCGGTTCTGCCGACGCGTTGCTCAAGCTGCTGCAAGGTGCGCCTCAGGAACTGGCACTGGATGCGCAACTGGTCGGCCTGAACCTGCCCGCTGAAGATTTCGACGAACTGGCCTGGCGTGGTGCCCGCCTGCTGCAGCGTGCCGACTGTGTCGACAGCGGCTTTGCCGCCGTGCTGCAACAGGCTGAGCCGCTGCCACTGGGCGAGGGCCTGTGGTGGCTGCACAGCGAGCGCCAGGTGCGACAACCAGGCCTGGCCTTCATCACCCCGCAGCAGCCACTGCGTTACCGCGGCCAACCGCTTAACGGCCTGTTCTGCCTGGCCAGCCTGGGTGCTGCTCACCAGGCCCTGCTCGAGCGCCTGTGCGAAGTGCTGATCGAAGGCCGTGGGCAGATGCTCTACCAGGCCACCAGCAGCCGTGCGGTGCTCGAAGTACTGGGGGGCGAGGCGCCAGCGGACTGGCCCGGCGCGCGCGTCGTGCTGGCCAACCCGCATGGCCTGCATGCCCGCCCGGCCAAGGTGCTGGCGCAACTGGCCAAAGGCTTCGAGGGGGAAATTCGCGTTCGTCTGCTCGACAGCGCGCAGCCGGCGGTGTCGGTGAAGAGCCTGAGCAAGCTGCTCAGCCTGGGCGCCCGCCGTGGCCAGACGCTGGAGCTGGTGGCCGAGCCGGGCATTGCCGCCGATGCTTTACCGGTACTGGTGGCCGCCATTGAGCAAGGCCTGGGTGAAGAGGTGGAGCCGCTGGCGCAACCTGTGGCAGCCGTTGCCAGTGCCGCGCCCGAAGTGCTGCAAGCCCCCGGGGCCGGTAGCCGCATTCAGGGCGTGGGTGCTGCTCCCGGCATTGCCAGCGGCCCGGCGCATGTGTGTGTCGAGCGTGACATCGATTACCCGCTACGTGGTGAATCCACTGCGGTGGAACGGCAAAAGCTGCGCCAGGCCATGGCGATGGTAGACAGCGACCTGCAGGCGTTGGTGAAGCGAAGCGACAAGGCCATTGGCGAGATCTTCGTCACCCACCAGGAAATGCTCGCCGACCCGGCCCTGACCGACGATGTCGAACAGCGCCTTGCCCAAGGCGAAAGCGCCGCGGCAGCCTGGATGGCGGTGATCGAAGCCGCGGCCCGCCAGCAGGAGGCCTTGCACAATGCCTTGCTGGCCGAGCGCGCCGCCGACCTGCGCGACATCGGCCGCCGCGTGCTGGCGCAATTGTGTGGGGTGCAGGCTCAGGTCGAGCCCGAGCAACCTTACGTGCTGGTAATGACCGAAGTCGGCCCGTCCGATGTGGCGCGGCTGGACCCAAGCCGGGTTGCCGGTATCGTCACCGCCCAAGGCGGCGCGACCGCCCACAGTGCTATCGTCGCGCGCGCGTTGGGCATCCCGGCGGTGGTCGGCGCAGGTGCGTCGATACTGTTGCTGCAAAGTGGCACGCCGCTGTTGCTCGATGGCCAGCGCGGTGTGGTCAACGTGGCGCCGCCAGCTGATGAGCTGCAACGGGCGCTGGCCGAGCGCGACCTGCGCGAGCAAAGGCTGCAGGCTGCCTGGGCCAACCGCTTCGAGCCGGCGGTGACCCGCGACGGCCACGCTGTCGAGGTGTTCGCCAACATTGGTGACAGCAACGGCATTGCCAAGGTGGTGGAACAGGGCGCCGAAGGCGTGGGCCTGCTGCGCACCGAACTGATTTTCATGGCCCACCCCCAGGCCCCAGACGTGGCCACCCAGGAGGCCGAGTACCGCCGCGTGCTCGATGGCCTGGGCGGGCGGCCGCTGGTGGTGCGCACCCTTGATGTCGGCGGTGACAAGCCGCTGCCGTACTGGCCGATCGCCGCCGAGGAAAACCCCTTCCTGGGTGTGCGGGGCGTGCGCCTGACCCTGCAGCGCCCGCAGATCATGGAAGACCAGTTGCGAGCCTTGCTGCGCGCTGCCGACCAGCGCCCGCTACGCATCATGTTCCCGATGGTTGGCCAGGTGCACGAGTGGCGCGAGGCGCGGGCCATGGTCGAGCGCCTGCGGGCTGAAATACCGGTGGCCGACCTGCAACTGGGGATTATGGTCGAGGTGCCTTCGGCCGCTTTGCTGGCCGCGCAACTGGCGCGTGAAGTGGACTTCTTCAGCATCGGCACCAACGACCTGACCCAGTACACCCTGGTCATCGACCGTGGCCACCCGAGCCTTAGCGCCCAGGCCGATGGCCTGCACCCGGCGGTGCTCAGCCTGATCGACATGACCGTGCGTGCTGCCCATGCCCACGGCAAGTGGGTAGGTGTGTGCGGCGAGTTGGCGGCCGACCCTCGGGCGGTGCCGGTGCTGCTGGGCCTGGACGTGGATGAACTCAGCGTTTCTGCGCGCAGCATCGCCGAAGTCAAGGCTCTGGTTCGCCAGGCCGATCACCAGACGGCCCGCGCCCTGGCGCGCGAGGCCCTGCAACAAGACAGCGCCGCAGCGGTTCGCGCGCTGGTGGAGCGTTACTGAATGGCCAAGATCCTTACCCTCACCCTGAACCCGGCGCTGGACATCACCATCGGCCTCGATACCCTGCGCCCGGGGCAGGTCAACCGCAGCCAGGCACAACAGAGCCACGCGGCGGGCAAAGGGCTGAACGTTGCCCAAGTGCTGGCCGACCTGGGCCACAGCGTGACCGTTGGCGGCTTCCTCGGGCAGGATAACTTGCAGCCCTTCGAGGCACTGATCGGCTGGCGCGGCTTTACCGACTGCTTTGTGCGCGTGCCCGGTGAAACCCGCAGCAACATCAAGCTGGTCGAGGCTGATGGCCGCGTCACCGACATCAACGGCCAGGGCCCGGAGGTCGACGAGGCGGCACGCAGCGCCTTGCTGCGCCGGCTGGAACAGGTTGCCCCGGGCCACGATGCCGTGGTGGTGGCAGGTAGCCTGCCGCGCGGGATCACTGCCGAGTGGTTCCGCCAGTTGCTTGACCAACTGAAGGCCCAAGGCCTCAGGGTAGCCTTGGACAGCAGCGGCGAAGCCCTGCGTGCAGGGCTGCAAAGCGCGCCTTGGCTGGTCAAGCCCAATACCGAAGAGCTGGGCGAAGTACTCGGCCTGGCTGTGGATAACCCGGCGCAGCAGCGTGCTGCCGCCGAGCGCCTGCTGGCAAGCGGTGTCGAACACGTGGTGGTGTCTGCGGGTGAGCAAGGTGTCAGCTGGTTTGCCAGCGGCCTGGCTTTACACGCCCGCCCGCCCGCCGTGCGGGTTGCCAGCACGGTGGGCGCGGGGGACTCGTTGGTCGCTGGCATGGTGCATGGCCTGTTGCAGGGTGAGCCCCCTGCGCAGACGTTGGCCCGCGCCACCGCGATTGCCGCCCAGGCCGTCACCCAGGTGGGCTTCGGCATCCGTGACCGCCAGCAATTGGCGCAGCTGGAAGCCGCCGTGCAACTGACAGCACAACAAGAGGGTTGCCGATGAACATTGCCATTGTCACCGCCTGCCCCAACGGCCAGGTGTCGAGTGTGCTGAGTGCGCGCCTGTTGTCTGCCGCTGCGCAGCGGCGCGGCTGGAGCACCAGTGTAGAAGTGCAGGATGCCGAGCATCCCGAGCGGCAGCTGAGCGCCGCGCAGGTCGCCGAGGCCGACTGGGTGCTGGTGGTCAGCACCGGCCCGGTGGACCTGGCCCGCTTCGTCGGCAAGCGCGTGTACCAGAGCACGCCCTCGCAGGCGCTGGCTGATCGCGAAGGCTTCCTCGATGAGGCCGCCACCAATGCCCGGTTGCTGGCGGATGTACCGGCAAGCCCGGTAGTTGCCGACAGGGCTGGCACGCGCATCGTTGCCGTCACTGCCTGCCCGACGGGCGTAGCGCACACGTTCATGGCCGCAGAGGCCTTGCAGCAAGCCGCGCAGCAGTCGGGATACCAACTGACCGTCGAGACCCAGGGCTCGGTGGGCGCGCGCAACCCGTTGTCTGCCGAGGCTATCGCTGAAGCGGATGTGGTGCTGCTGGCCGCAGATATCGAAGTACCTACTGCGCGGTTTGCCGGCAAGCGGATCTACCGCTGTGGCACCGGCATTGCGCTCAAGCAGGCTCGCGCAACGCTGGACAAAGCGTTGGCTGAAGCGAAAGTGGAAAGCGCTACCGACACTGCGGCGCCAGCCACCACGGCGAAGGGTGAGAAGACCGGTGTGTACAAGCACCTGCTCACCGGGGTGTCGTTCATGCTGCCCATGGTGGTGGCTGGTGGCTTGCTGATTGCCCTGTCGTTCGTGTTTGGCATCGAGGCCTATAAAGAGCCGGGTACCTTGCCGGCGGCATTGATGCAGATCGGTGGCGAGGCTGCGTTCAAACTGATGGTGCCGCTGCTGGCGGGCTATATCGCCTGGTCCATTGCCGACCGCCCGGGGCTTGCGCCCGGCATGATCGGCGGGCTGTTGGCCAGTACCTTGGGCGCTGGTTTCATCGGTGGGATTGTCGCCGGCTTTCTTGCCGGTTACAGCGCCAAAGCCATTGCCCGCTGGGCGCGCTTGCCCACCAGCCTTGAAGCGCTCAAGCCGATCCTGATCATTCCGCTGCTGGCCAGCCTGTTCACCGGCCTGGTGATGATCTATGTGGTTGGCCAGCCGGTGGCGGCCATGCTCGAAGGCCTCACGCACTTCCTCGACAGCATGGGTACTACCAATGCCATCCTGCTGGGGCTGTTGCTGGGCGGCATGATGTGCGTCGACCTTGGCGGGCCGATCAACAAGGCTGCCTATGCTTTTTCGGTAGGGCTGCTGGCGTCGTCCAGCTACGCACCGATGGCGGCAACCATGGCTGCCGGCATGGTGCCGCCGATAGGCCTGGGCATCGCCACCTTCCTTGCCCGGCGCAAGTTTGCCCAGAGCGAGCGCGAGGCGGGGAAGGCGGCCTTGGCGCTGGGCTTGTGCTTCATTTCCGAAGGGGCGATCCCGTTTGCTGCCAAGGACCCGCTGCGGGTGATTCCGGCCAGTATCGCCGGTGGGGCGTTGACCGGGGCGCTGTCGATGTACTTCGGTTGCAAGCTGATGGCGCCGCATGGTGGGTTGTTTGTGCTGCTGATCCCCAATGCGATCAACCATGCACTGCTGTATTTGCTGGCGATCGTAGCAGGTAGCCTGCTGACGGCGGTGGTGTATGCGGTGATCAAGAAGAGCGAGCAGGTGGAGTTGGCGGTGGCGCCGGTGAAAGGGTAAAGATTTTTGTAGGGGCTACTGGCCTCTTCGCGGGCGCGCCCGCTCCCACAGGGATCCTGCAAACCTCAAGTTCATGCAGTCCCTGTGGGAGCGGGCGTGCCCGCGAAGAGGCCGGAACAGGTCAACGCCCGTGCTTCTGCCGCAACGGCACCAGCAGATCCCCCAGCCCGTTGTGGTCGACCTCATGCATCAACGCCAACAACCCGCCCAACTCCCCCGCCGGAAAGCCCTTGCGCGCAAACCACGCCAGGTAGTCCCCTGGCAGGTCGGCAATGATGCGCCCCTGGTACTTTCCAAACGGCATGGTCCGGGTCACCAGCAGTTCGAGGGTTTCCGGTTTCATCTTCGGCGCACCTGGCAGTTGAAAAGTGCCGACCATACTGCAATCTGCACGAGCGCCCAAGCGGCGATCATGCAGAACGCCCTCATGTGTCGTTAGTCTTCAAGGTTTAACCTATTGATTATAAAGGTTTTATTTTCACTCTATGGCTTGGCACGAACACTGCTCCCTTACAGGTGACTATCACCTGCCAAGGAGTTCGACCATGAGCAACCCCAACAAAGACGTGATTGATGTGCTCAACGACCTGATCGAGTACAGCAAGGATGGCGAGAAGGGCTTCAAGACTTCGGCCGATGATGTGAAGAACCCCGAGCTGAAAGCGTTCTTCGTCCAGCGTGCCGGCGAGTGCGCCAACGCCGCTGGAGAGCTGCAAAGCGAAGTGCGCCGACTGGGTGGCGACCCGGAAACTTCCACCAGCATCAGCGGCGACCTGCACCGTGGCTGGGTGAACCTCAAGTCGCTGGTCACTGGCAAGGATGAAGAAGCGGTGCTCAACGAAGTGGAACGGGGTGAGGACCATGCCCTGAAGGCCTACAAAGAGGCCCGCGAAAAACTGGTCAAGCTGGGCCGCACTGCCAGCGACATGACCTACAGCCTGGTGGAAAAACAGCTGCAAGGCGTGCAGCGCAACCATGACCAGGTCAAGGCCCTGCGCAACGCCGCCCGCGCCCGTTCCTAAGCGTCAGCCCCCTCTGCCTCTACCCGGTTGCGGCCCTTGGCCTTGGCCCGGTAGAGGGCTTCGTCTGCGGCACCCAGCACCCGGGTCAGGTCGTGTTGGGTGCCAGACAGGCCGATACCGATGCTCACCGTAACGGCGTGGGCATCATCGGCAAAGGGCGCCAACGCTTCGACACTGGCACGGATGCGCTCGGCCAGCAGCCGTGCACCAGCCAGGTCGGTTTCCGGCAGCACTACCTGAAACTCCTCCCCACCGTAACGCGCAGCCAGGTCGGCCGGCCGGCGGATGCACGCCTCAATGGCCTTGGCCACTTCGCGCAGGGCATGGTCGCCACCGGCATGGCCATGGCGCTGGTTGAATGCCTTGAAATGGTCCACATCCACCATCAGCACCGCCAGCGGCTTGTGATTGCGCTGCGCACGTGCCCACTCCTGGCGCAGCACCTGGTCCAGGCGGCGGCGGTTGGCCAGGCCGGTCAGGCTGTCGGTGGCGGCCAAGGTCGCCAGGCCTTGTTCGGCCTCCTGGCGGCGGCGCAGTTCGCGGCCCAGTAGCAGGGTCAGCCAGAGAATACCCACGCACAGTACACCGGTGGCCACGCTGACCAGGATCGCGGTGCGCCGCCACGACTGGAACACTTCGTCGGCCGAATGCACCACCAGTACGATCAATGGCAGCTGCGCGACCCGGGCGAAGGTGTACATGCGCGGGCTGCCGTCAGTGCCGGAGCGGGCGGTGAAGTTGCCGCTTTGCTCACCGAGAATGCGCTGGAAGTTGGGCCGCTCGGCATAGTTGGTGCCGATCAGCGGGTCTTGCGGGCGCGAGGGTTGGCGGGCGAGCAACTGGCCGTCGGTATTGAACAGGTTGATACTGCTGTCGTCGCCTATGTCCAGGCGCTGGAACAGGTCGCTGAAGTAGGACAGGCGCAGTGCCCCCGCCGCCAAACCGGCAAACTCGCCATCGGGGCCGGGGATACGCCGGCTGAAGCTGATACACCAGTCCAGGTCACCCAGCCTGGCCTTGAACGGTGGCCCAACCAGCAAGCCAAGGTTGGCATTGCGCTGGTGCGCCTTGAACACCCCGGTATCGCCGAAATTGGCCTTGCGCGGCACGCTGCTGGTGGAGTCGCCCACCACATTGCCTTGCTTGTCCAGCCACAGCACATCACCGCGCTTGCGGTCGACGAAGGCCTCGTTGAACAGCAGGCGCTGGCGCAAGGGGCCAGGTATTTCCGGCAGTTCCTTGCGCCCGACGGCCCAGATCAGGCCCTGCAACGACTGGTCGTAGAGTTCGGCGTTACGCAGGATGTCGCTTTCGATCAGCTGGACGATGTTGTTGGACGAGCGAATGGCCGACAGTTCGACGCTGTCGCGCTCACGCGCCAGCAGGTAGCTGACGATGGCCACGATGGCGAGCACGGCAAGGCAACTGCCCAGATTGAGGGTCAGTTCGGGGTGCGACCTGAGGAATGCGAAACGCGGTAATCGGGTGGGCATGCTCGCTACTGCGTGGGCAGGGCCGTTCGCGGCGGCGACATTCTAGGGAAGCAAGGATTGTCGGACAAGATTTGTCCGACGGAATCACGCATGGCCGTCTTTCGGCTTCACGCCGAACCCTGTGGGAGCGGGCTTGCCCGCGAAGCAAGCGCCGCGGTGTATGGCACCGGCTTCGCCGGTGTTCGCGGGCATGCCCGCTCCCACAGAGGATTAGGTGTGCTGCCTACAAACGAAGGTCAGAACACGTTCAGCGGATAATCCACGATCACCCGGACCTCATCGTTGTCGCTGTTGCTGTCAATCGACGCATAACCCTGGCTGCCACGGTGGGTGGCATAGCGCACCAGCACCGACAGGTCTTTCAGGTCACCCTCCTGGAACACGTACTTCACGTCCAGGTCTCGTTCCCAGTGCATGGCGTTCTTGCCATCTTCACGGTAGTAGTCGTAGTGGGTGGTGTCCTTCACCGCCTTGGTCAGGTCGGCTTCACCGCGCGAGTACGAAAGCGAGGTGGTCAGGCCAGGCACGCCGACGCCGGCGAAGTCATAGTCGTACTGCAGCTTCCACGAACGCTCGTTCGGCGCGTTGAAGTCCGAGTACATGCGCGAGTTGTCCAGGTACACGCTGTCGCCCAGGTTGATGTAGTCGAACGGCGTGTTGCCGTTGACCCGCTGGTAGGCGGCGGTGACGCTGTGGAACCCGGCGTTGACGGTGAAATGCACGCTGTAGGTGTTGTTGTCGATCTTGCCCAGCAGGGCCTGGCCGGTGTCCTGGGTGTGGTAGAAGTGCACGCCCGGGTTCAGGCTGACCAGGTCGTTGACCACGTAGGTGTAGTCGAAGTCGGCGTAGTACTGGTTCCAGATGTCCTTCAGCTCGGCGGCGTACAGGTTGGCGGTAATGTTCTCGGTACCGCTCCACGAAGCGCCGGCCCAGTTCAGGTGCTTGCTCTTGTCATGCTCGTTCAGCGAGCCGTAGTAGGTATCGATACGGCGGTGGCCGCTTTGGTTGTACGGGTGGGTGAAGCTCACCTGGCCGCCTTCGAGCAACAGGCCGTCGATGCTGGTGTTGGTCAGGCTCACACCGCGGAAGGTCTGCGGCAGCATGCGCGTTTCGCCGCCAGCGATCACCGGGTTGGTGAGGAACAGGTCACCGGCTTTCAGCTCGGTGTCGAAGGCCTTCAGCTTGACCGCGGCGCCCGCCGTGGAGAACGAGTGCGGGGCAGCGCCCAGTTCGTCGTTGTCCTTGATGTGCTCGGGCAGGATGCTGGTGCCGGCATGGCCGCCACCGCCATCGAGCTTCAAGCCCAACATGGCATGGGCATCCAGGCCAAAGCCGATTACGCCCGGGGTGTAACCAGACTCGAAGCGCGCAACCGCGCCTTGGCCCCATTCGCGGGTGTCACGCACGCCGGCATTGTGGTTGTCGCGGTTGAAGTAGGCATTACGAAAATGCAGGTTGAAGGACGACCCTTCGATGAAGCCATCAGCCTTGTCTTCATCTGCCTGGGCGGCGAAAGGGATCGTTGCAGTCAACGCAATGAACAGCGGGGTAAAACGAAACGCGGAAGGCACCGGTACTAGCTCCTTTGGTATGACGGTGGGGCAGTTGTTATTTTTGAATGTGCGTCTTTCTTATAGGTGAACGTTACAGCCGGGCTGATAGTTACAGCACATAAAAAAAGCCGCTGATCGGCAGCGGCTTTAAAAGGCTAACATATCGGCACCGGTGGTGCCCATGGCGTAGCCAAGGGAAATCGGGAGCAGTGACAGCGCTTTATCAGCTGTCGGCGTTGGCATCGACAGCAGCCTTGGAAGCGGTCTGTTTGGCGTCTTTTGCAGCATCAGCCTTGTTTGCGGCTACAACGTCGCGGGCCTCTTGATGAACGGCGGCGAGCTCTGCATTACGGGTGACGAAAGCGCTGGATTCTTCGGCCATGGCCAGGGGCGACAACAACAGGGAAGACAGAACGAAGACGCTGGCAATACCCATACTGTTGGACATTTGAAACTACCTTCTTGCGGTGCAAGTGCTAATGAGGACGGGGGTAAAGTTAGTCCTTTCAATGCACTGGAAACAGAGCGAAGTGTGATAAGCACTGTTGCGCAAAAGGTAACGATTCATCAAAAAGCAATAATACTTTCGCCGAAAACCCCCGTGCTAGACGCGGTCCTTGTAGGAGCGGCCTTGTGTCGCGATGGGCTGCGCAGCAGCCCCGACTATGGATGCCATTGCACAGAATCTGGGGCCGCTGCGCAGCCCATCGCGACACAAGGCCGCTCCTACAAGGGCCGCGTAACCCTCAGGATCGGCAGCTGGATACCGAAGGTATTGAGCCCAGCCCCGCTGCGCACAAACACCTCCCCCCCATGCATCAGCGCAATCGCCTTGACGATGGCCAACCCCAGCCCATGGTTGCCCCCACCGCTGTTGCTGCGTGCCGCATCCACCCGGTAGAAACGCTCGAACAGCAACGGCAGGTGCTCATCGTCAATCGCCGGCCCCGGGTTGCTCACGGCAATGCTCACCTGCTCAGGCCCGGCATCGATCTGCACCTGGATCACCTGGTGCGGCGCCGTATGCTGCACCGCGTTGTTCAGCAGATTGATCAACGCCCGGCGCAGTTGGGCCTTTTCGATAGGCGCCTGGGCATCGCCGGTCACGCTAACGCTGACCTGCGCGTCTTCGAGGATATAGTCGAGGTAATCGAGGGTGGTCGCCACTTCCTCGGCCAGCGAGGCTTGAGCCAGGGCGGTGGCCTTGCTGCCCTGGTCGGCACTGGCCAGGAACAGCATGTCGTTGATGATGCTGCGCAGGCGCTCCAGCTCTTCCAGGTTCGATTGCAGCACTTCGAAGTAATGCTCTGCACTGCGCCCGCGAGTAAGCGCTACCTGAGTCTGGCCGATCAGGTTGGTCAGCGGCGAGCGCAGTTCGTGGGCCACGTCGGCGTTGAACGCTTCCAGCCGCGAGTAGGCCTGGCTGACGCGATCGAGTGCGGCGTTGAAGGCACCGGCAAACTGCGCCAGCTCCGGGGGCAGGGCGTGGGTTTGCAGGCGCCCGTCCAGGCGTGGCGGGGCCAGGGCCTGGGCCTCGTTGGACAACGCCAGCAGCGGGCGCAAGCCAATGCGCGCCACCCAGTAGCCCAGCACGGAGGCCAGCAGCACGCCGAGCACTGCCAGCCCGACAATCGCCACCAGCAGGCTGTGCTGGGCCTGCCAGAACGTTTCGGTGTCGATGCCGATCAGAAAGCGCAGCGGTGGCCGCTCGCCCAGCGCAGGCAATTCGCTGACCAGCACCTTGTAAGGGTAGGGCCGGTCGGGCAGGCGCAGGTCGCGCATACCCTGCGGGCCTTCGGCGAAGGCACGTACAAGCTCGCCAGGGTGGCCATATTCGTAGGCAGGGTTGCTGCTCACTACCCAGAAGCGGATGCGCTTGTCTTCTTCGCTGAGCAGGTTGAGCTTGTTGTTGATCTTGGCCCAGTGATCGGGCGTACCGAAGCGGTTGAGGGTGGACTCGAGCACGCTGAAACGTGCGTCCAGTTCGGCCTGCGGCAGCAGGTCGAGGCTGCGGTCGACCTGGCGGTACAGCGCCGAGCCAATCAATATGAAGACGCCCAACGCCACCAGGATGAACAGTGCCGACAGGCGCAGGGCAATGGAATTACCCCGCACGGTTTTCCAGGACATAGCCCATGCCTCGGATGGTGTGCAGCAACTTGTTGTCGAAAGGCCCATCGAGCTTGGCGCGCAGGCGTTTGATCGCCACTTCGACGACGTTGGCATCGCTGTCGAAGTTGATGTCCCAGACCAGCTCGGCAATCGCCGTCTTCGACAGGATTTCACCCTGCCGCCGGGCCAGCACACTCAGCAGCGAGAACTCTTTGGCGGTCAGGTCCAGGCGCTGGCCGGCGCGTGAGGCCTTGCGTGCCATCAGGTCGATCCACAGGTCTGCCACCTGCACTTGCAGCGGTTCATGGCTGCTGCTGCGCCGGGTCAGGGCTTGCAGGCGGGCGACCAGCTCAAGAAAAGAGAACGGCTTGCCCAGGTAGTCGTCGGCGCCTTCACGCAGGCCGTGGATGCGGTCTTCGACACGCTCGCGAGCGGTCAGCATGATCACCGGCGTCTGCTTGCGTGCGCGCAAGGCGCGCAGCACGCCATAGCCGTCCAGGCCGGGCAACATCACATCCAGCACGATTACCGCGTAGTCGCCCTCCAGGGCCAGGTGCAGGCCGTCGATGCCGTCCCGCGCCAGGTCCACGGTAAAGCCCTGCTCGGTAAGGCCGCGATGAAGGTAATCGGCGGTTTTTTCTTCGTCTTCGATGATCAGCACACGCATGGTCTTGTCCTAGCTGGCACTTGGCGCTGCCGCACGGGCAGCCTGGTGGCGGTGGAACAGGCGCTCCAGGGCCAAGTATATGACCGGGGTGGTGAACAGCGTCAGGGCCTGGCTCACCAGCAGGCCGCCCACCACCGCAATGCCCAATGGCTGACGCAACTCGGCACCGGTGCCGAAACCGAACATCAGCGGTACCGCGCCGAGCAAGGCGGCCAGGGTGGTCATGATGATCGGCCTGAAGCGCGTCAGGCATGCCTGGTGAATCGCCTGCTCCGGCGTCAGGCCATGATGGCGCTGGGCTTCAAGGGCGAAGTCGATCAGCAGGATGCCGTTCTTCTTGACGATACCGATCAGCAGCACCACCCCGATCAGGCCCATGATGCTGAAGTCCTGGCCCATGGCCCATAGCAGGACCAACGCGCCCAGGCCGGCCGAGGGCAGGGTGGAGATGATCGTCAGCGGGTGGACGAAGCTTTCGTACAGCACGCCGAGGATGATGTACACCGCCACCAGCGCCGCCAAAATCAGCCAAGGCTGGCTCGACAACGAACTCTGGAACGCTTGGGCCGCACCCTGGAAGTTGCCGCTGATGGAGTCGGGCATACCCAGCTCGCGCTGGGTGCGGTCGAGGATGCTCACGGCATCGCCCAGGGCCACGCCAGGGGCCAGGTTGAACGACAGGTTGGCCGCCGGGAACAGGCCATCGTGGCTGATCGACAACGGCCCGGTGCTGGGCGGCGCCACGTGGGCCACTGCCGACAGCGGTACCATTTCGTTGCTCAGCGGCGAGCGCAGGTAGAAGTAGTTAAGGCTCTCGGCCTTGCCGCGTTGGCGGGCATCCAGTTCAAGGATCACCTTGTACTGGTTGGTGTCGGTCTGGAATTCGCTGATCTGCCGCTGGCCGAAGGCATCGTAGAGGGCCTGATCGACGTCGGTGGTGGTCAGGCCGAAACGCGCTGCGGCCTGGCGGTCGATGTCGATGCGGGTAACGCTGGCGCCCAGTTGCAGGTCGTTGGACAGGTCGCGGAACGCCGGGTTTTCACGCAGGCGGTCGGTCAGGCGTTGGGTCCACAGGTTCAACGCCTCGCCATCGTTGCTCTTAAGCACGTACTGGTACTGGGTGCGGGACGGGCCAGAACTGAGGTTGATGTCCTGGCCGGCGCGCATGTACAGGACAATGCCCGGTACCTGGGCCAGTTTGGGGCGCAGCCGGTCGATCAGCTCGCTGGCCGACACATCGCGTTCGCCACGCGGCTTCAGGGCGATCCAGAAGCGGCCGTTGGCGATGGTCTGGTTGCTGCCGGTGACCCCCACCGAATGGGAGAACGCGCGTACGGCCGGGTCCGCCTCGATGATCTTCGCCAGCGCCTGGTGCTTCTCGATCATCGACGGGTACGAAACGTCCGCTGCGGCTTCGCTTGTGCCCAGAATGAAACCGGTGTCCTGCAACGGGAAGAAGCCCTTGGGGATGGCCACGTAACCGGCCACCGCCAACGCCAGGGTCACGCCAAACACGCCGAGGGTCAGGCGCTGGTGGGCAAGGGCGCGGTTCAGGCCCTTTTCGTACCACTTGACCAGGCGCTCGCCAAAGCCGCCCTTGTGTTCACCGGGCGGCCGACGCATGAACAGCGCGCAGAGGGTGGGTGCCAGGGTCAGCGAGACCACCACCGAAATCAGGATGGTGGAGGTGGCGGTCAGGGCGAACTCCTTGAACAGCCGGCCAACCACGCCGCCCATGAACAGCAGCGGGATGAACGCGGCAATCAGCGAGAAACTGATCGACACCACGGTAAAGCCGATTTCCCCGGCGCCCTTGAGCGCCGCCGTGCGGCTGTCGTCGCCGGCCTCCAGGTGGCGGTGGATGTTCTCCACCACGACGATGGCATCGTCCACCACGAAGCCCACGGAAATGACGATGGCCACCAGGGTCAGGTTGTTCAGGCTGAAACCGAGGATGTACATCAGCGCGCAGCTGGCGATCAGCGACACGCCAAGCACGCTGGACACCACCATGGTTGCCGACCACTGGCGCAGGAACAGCGCCATCACCCCGATCACCAGGGCCACGGCGATCATCAGGGTCAGTTCCACTTCGTGCAGCGAGGCGCGAATGGTCTGCGTACGGTCCTGCAGCACCGACACCTCGACCGAGGCCGGCAGCATCTCCTGAAGCTTGGGCAGCGCGGCCATGACCCGGTCCACGGTATCGACGATGTTGGCGCCGGGCTGGCGGAAGATCACCAGGTTCAGCCCTGGCTGGTCGCCGGACCAGGCTTTGACGTAGGCGTTTTCGGCGCCGTTGATCACCTTGGCCACATCCTTCAGGTGCACCGGAGCGCCGTCGCGGTACGAGACGATCAGTTGCGCATAGTCCTCGGGGTGGAACAGCTGGTCGTTGGCGGCGATGGTCGACACGCTGTGCTCGCCGTACAACGCACCCTTGGCCAGGTTCAGGCTGGTTTGCTGGATCGCCTGGCGCAGGTCGGCCAGGGTCAGGCCGATGGCGGCCAGTTTCTCGGGCTGCGCCTGCACACGGATCGCCGGGCGCAACTGGCCGGTGATGTTGATCAGGCCCACCCCTTCGATCTGGCTCAGCTGCCGCGCCAGCAGGGTTTCGGCGTAATCGCTGAGGTCGTTGCCGGGCATCTGGTTGGAGCTGACCGTCATCACCAGCACCGGGCTGTCGGCCGGGTTGACCTTGCGCCAGGTCGGCGGGTTGGGCAGGTCTTGCGGCAGGCGGGCGGTGGCGGTGTTGATCGCCGCCTGCACTTCCTGGGCAGCGGTGTCGATATTCTTGTCCAGGGTGAACTGCAGGATCAGGGTAGTCGAGCCCAGCGCGCTGCTGCTGGTCATCTGGGTCATGCCGGGGATGGCGCTGAACTGCACCTCCAGCGGCGTGGCCACCGACGAGGCCATGGTTTCCGGGCTGGCGCCGGGCAACTGGGCGGTCACCTGAATGGTCGGGAAGTCCGCCTCGGGCAGCGGCGCCACCGGCAGGCGCGGGAAGGCAATGGCGCCCAGCAGCACCAGGGCGAAGGTCAGCAGCAGGGTGGCGATGGGGTGGTCGATGCACCAGGCCGAAACACCGTTGCGCGTGTTCATGGCTGGCTCCGGCGGTCAGCCATTTCCGATGGCGCGGGGGCATCAGGCGTGACCTCTACCCGTGAGCCCGGCTTGAGCCGCGACTGGCCGTCGAGCACCAGCCGCTCGCCCGCTTTGACCCCGGCAATGATGTTCAGCCCGCTGTCCTGGTACAGCACCTTGACCGGCACACTGGTGACCTTGTCGCCGTCCAGGCGGTAGACGAAGTGCCCGTCAACGCCGCGTTGCACCACCGGTGGCGGCACGACCAGGGCGTTTTCTTCCACGGCGGTGCGCAAGCGGATGGTGACCAGCTGGCCCGGCCACAGGTGGCCGTCCTTGTTGTCGAACTCGGCCTTGACCCGCACAGTGCCAGTGGTGGCGGAAATCTGGTTGTCGATCAGCGCCAGGTGGCCTTCGCCGAGAAGGCTGCGTTCGCCGTCGGCGTCCATGTAGGCTTGTACCAGCGCCGGGTTGGATGCCTTCAACAGGCTTTGCAGCGTTGGCAGTATCTGCTGCGGCAGGGCGAATTCGACGGCGATCGGGTCGATCTGGGTGACGCTGAACAGGCCTTGGGTGTCGCTGGTGCGTACTAGGTTGCCCGGGTCGACATTACGGATACCCACACGCCCGGTGACTGGCGAGCGGATCTGGGTATAGGAAAGTTGCACTTCGGCGTTGGCAATGGCGGCCTGGTTGCCTTTGACCGTGGCCTGCAACTGATTGACCAGCGCCTGTTGCTGGTCGAGGGTTTGCTTCGATACGCCGTCATCGCTGCTGAGCAGGCGGTAGCGCTTGAGGTCGACGCCAGCCACCTGGATCTGTGCCTGGCTCTGGCCAAGCTGGGCGCGGGCCTGGTCGAGGCTGGCGCGGATGCTGCGGTCGTCGAGGGTGGCGAGCAGGTCGCCTTCCTTGACCCATTGGCCTTCCTTGACCAGCACCTGGGTGAGCACCCCTTCGACTTGTGGCCGCACCTCGACGCTGTGCAGCGACAGCACTGTGCCGATGGCACTGGCGTAGCGCGGCACGTCTTGCTGGGCGACGTTGATTACGCGAACCGGCACGGCAGTTTGCGCGCGGGCAACCGGTGCGGGTTGGCGCTGGCTATACCAGCTGCCCGCTACCAGCAGGGCCAGGAGCGCCAGGGCGGCGAGAATGACAGAGCGGGACGGACGTCGCATCGGTGCGGGCACCTTGGCCAGAGGGGAAGAAAACGGTTGTCTGTACTCAATCTTATAGCCCCCGGACCGGGTCGGCAGCGTGACCGCTGGCTGACAGCCGTGTCAGTTTCGCGACCTTGAGTCATGCGCGGTTATTTTTGTGGGAGCGGGCGCGCCCGCGAACACCGGCAGAGCCGGTGCCATCCACCGCGGTGGGTTCTTCGCGGGCATGCTCGCTCCCACAGGGACTGTGCAACGCCCTGCAGTTTGGTGGTTTGGCTAGAAACCGATAAAGGCGTAGTACACCGGGGTCTCGCTGGTCGTGCGCAAACCATACCCCTGCAAGCTCGCCACCAGCGCTTCATCTTCCACATGTAGGCTCCACCGCGTACCGTCATCCACGGGCACCTGCGCCAGCGCAGTGGCAAACGCCCCCATGTCCGGCAGGTAAGCGGTAAACCCATTACCCTTGAGCGCACTGGTGGTCATGCCCAGCGCCTGGCACACCGCCACCTTGGCAGCAATATCATCGCGGTCGGCCTGCCGCGAGGCTTGCACCAGCGCTTCCAGCTCCGCATCGACCAGTTGCGTGCCGTGGATCAGTTCCGGCCCTTGCTGCCACGCCTCCGGCGGGCAGTCCTTGCTGTCCGGGCGCAGCGGAATGTGTGGGTTGATTTCCACCGGATAGATGCGACAAACCAGCGGGCGTTCGTCGTAGATGGTGCAAAGGTCGGCGTCGTCGAGGTTACGGCAACGCCCAGGGTTGAACGCAGCAAAAGTCACCGACACCCGTGCCTCACCTTCACCGCAATGCACCGGATGCGAGCGGCGTAGCACATGCTCACGCTGCTCCAGCGGCATGCCGGGGCCATCGGTGACGAACGCTTCGATCAGCACGATCACCTGGCCGGCGTCAGCGGCCCAGCGTCGCGCTTCATCAAGGGTCAACGGCACGTGGTGCCCGGTGCAGCATTTGCCGCAGCCGGTACAGCCGAATCGCAAGCTGTCGGTCACTTGGCTTCCGGGCTCCACTCGCTGACAAAGGCACGCTGGTGCTGGCGGTCGTACAGGCACAACTCGGTGCCGGTGCGTTGCTGCATGTGCTTCTGCGGGTAGACGCCTTCGATCAGCAGGGCGCTCATGCCCACCTGGTCATCGAATTCGGCGGGCTTGCCACGGGCGTGGGCATCCTTGAACTGGCTGGCGGCCAGGCAGGCCTTGAGCATCTGCTGGCGCTGCTCGTTCCAGGCCTGGCTACTGGAGGCCTGGGCAACACCGCTGAAGAGGGCGCAGCTGATCAGGATGGAGCTGAAAAACTTCATACGCGGTTCCGGCAGTTTTCTCACGAGGGGCGCGAATTATGCCCGGCTCACCCCCGGCGGCAAACCGGGGAGTTTGTCTCGGAATATATCAGTGCTCGGCGAACACCACGGTACGCGCCGCCACCACCAGACAATCGGTCAGCTCTGGCGAGGAAAACTTGGTCAGGATGGCGTTGGCCCCGGCCTGGGTTGCCTTCTCGCTGCTCATGGCGCTGTCCAGCGAGGTGTGCAGCAGTACGTACAGGTGCTGGAAGTCTGGCGTTTCGCGCAGGGTGCGGGTGAAGGCGTAGCCGTCCATCTCGCTCATTTCGATGTCGGAGACGATGATGTTGATTTCCTGCGCGGTGCCTTGCAATTCCAGTAACACGTTGATGGCGTCCTTGGCGCTGCGCGCAGTGTGGCACTCGATGCCCAGGTTGCGCAGGGTATGCACCGACTGCTGCAGGGCTACCTGGCTGTCGTCGACTACCAGGATGTTGGCGGCGGCCAGGAGGCTGGCATCCTCATCGCTCAAGGTGCCGTGATGCGGTTCGGCTACCGGTGGGGCAATGGCGTGGATGACTTTTTCGATGTCCAGCACCTGCACCAGGGTGTTGTCCACACGGGTCACGCCTGTGATGAACGAGCGGTTGCCTGAACCAAAGGGCGGCGGTTTGATATCGGTGCTCAGGCAATGCACGATGCGGCTGACCGCCTGCACATGCAGGCCCTGGCGCGAGCGGCTGATCTCGGTGACGATCAGGCAGCCACCTTGCGGGTCTTCCAGCGGTCGCTCGCCGATGGCGCGGGACAGGTCGATGACCGACAGCGAATGGCCGCGCAAGGTCGCGACGCCTTTTACGTGGGGGTGCGCTTCAGGCAGCTTGGTCAGCGGCGGGCAAGGGATGATCTCGCTGACCTTGAGCAGGTTGATTGCCATCAACTTGCCGCTGCGCAGGGTGAACAGCAGCAGCGACAGCGAGTCCGCGCGGGCATTTTGCGTGGCCATGGTGACCTTCGGTGGGGAACAGGGGATAACGGGTTATCGGCCTGTTCGGGCTGGGCTTTAGGCCGCAAGTGCTGTCACCGATCGAGAAGGCTGCGCAGCCCCTGTAGGAGCGGCCTTGTGTCGCGAAAGGGCTGCGAAGCAGCCCCGGCAATGTGTGTATCTATGCTGAAACCCCGGGGCTGCTTTGCAGCCCTTTCGCGACACAAGGCCGCTCCTACAGGGGCCAGCGTTTGCCAGAAATGCGGGTCAGCGTTCGCGCAGGGCCTCCTTGGCCCGGTTCAGCGGCTTGATCAGGTAGTCCAGAATGGTCTTTTCCCCGGTGCGGATATCCACCGTGGCCACCATCCCCGGCACGATCGCAAAGTGCTTGCCGGCCTTGTTCTGCAAGCTGTCCTGCTCGGTACGGATGAACACACGGTAGTAGTAGATTTCGGGCTTCACTTCATCCTGCAAGGTATCTGGCGATATACCTACCACCTTGCCGTCCAGCCCGCCGTACACCGAGTAGTCATAGGCACTGATCTTGACCTTGGCCGCCTGGTCCGGGTGGATGAAGGCGATGTCGCGTGGAGCAATGCGGGTTTCGATCAGCAGGCGTTCGTCCATCGGCACGATCTTCATCACCTGGCCGCCCGGCTGTACCACGCCGCCCAGGGTGTTGACCTCGATGTCCTTGACGATGCCTCGCACCGGCGAACGCAGGGTCAGGCGGGTAAGCGAGTCGCTGCGCCCGCGGATCACCTCGGCCAGGCTGTCGGCCTCGGCGCTGGCCTTGGCCAGTTCTTCCCGGGCCCGCACCAGGTAGTCGGAGCGGGCCTCGTTGGCCTTGAGCTCCAGTTCCGAGCGCTGGCGGTTCAGGCGGATCACCTCGACCCGGCTGGAGGCGCCCATCTTGGCCAGGTTTTCGGTGATCTTCAGCTCGCTGCGCACCAGTTGCAGCGAGTCCTGGATGCCCGCCAAGGTCTGCTCCAGGCCGCGTCGCCGGGTCTGGTACAGGGCTGTTTCAGCGTCTATCAGGTCGGGTGAGTCGCGCAGGCTTTCGGGGAACGTCAGCGGCTTGCCAGTCACCTCGGCCTGCAAACGGGCCTGGCTGGCCTTGGCGGCGCGGTACTTGGCTTCGCTTTCGCCAACGCTGGAAGCGGTCTTGGTCGGGTCGAGCTGGGCCAGCACCTGGCCGCGCTCTACCAGGTCGCCCTCGGCCACGCTCATCTGCGCCACGATGCCGCCCTCGAATGACTGGATTACCTGCTCGCGCGAGCTGGGAATTACCTTGCCGGTACCGGTGGACACTTCGGTCACTTCGAACCAGGCCGCCCAGGCCAGGAACGCCGCCAGCATCAGCGCGCAGATGGTGATGATGCGGCCGGCGCGGAATACCGCCTGGTCGTCCTGCCCATCCAGGTAGGAGGCCGGGAGTTCATGGTTGCTCATGCCTGCGCTCCTTGCAGTTTGGCCATTGCGGCATCACGCGTGTCGTCGATGACGATGCGCCCGCCATCCAGCACCACGATGCGATCGACCCGTTGCAGCACGCTCAGGCGGTGGGTGGCGATCACCAGGGTGCGGCCCTGACAGAAGCGCTCCAGGTTATCCAGCAGCTTTCGCTCGGTCAGGTCGTCCAGCGACGCGGTCGGCTCGTCCAGCAGCAGTACCTGCGGCTGACGCACCAGCAGGCGCGACAGCACCAGCGCCTGGCGCTGACCGCCCGAAAGGCCCAGGCCACCTTCCAGAATCAGGTGATCCATGCCTTTGGGCAGACGGCGCACGAAGTCCAGTGCCCCCGTGGCGGCGAGTGCGGCCACCAGCTCCTGGTCGCTGGCCTGGCCGGCGCCCAGGGTGAGGTTTTCCCGCAGGGTGCCGTGGAACAGCCGGGCATACTGCGGCAGCAGGCCGACGTCACGGCGCAGGTCGGCAGGGTCGAGGTGGGCCAGGGCGATACCGTCCAGGCTGACTTCGCCTTGCACCAGGTCCATGGCCCCACCCAAGGCTTGCAGCAGGGTCGATTTACCGGCGCCGTTGCGGCCGAGCACGGCAATGCGCTCGCCCGGTTGAATGTCCAGCTGGCCGATGTTCAGTACGGGTGGGGACTCTTCGCTGTAGCGGAAGTTGGCCTGGCGCAGGCGGTATTCGCCGCGGATCGCCGGCAGGTGTACACGGGCTTCGCCCTCGGGGTGGTCGACCGGGGACTGCATCAGCTTGTCCAGCCCTTGCAGGGCCACCTTGGCCTGTTGCCAGCGGGTCAGCACATGGGTCAGTTGCGCCAGCGGTGCCATCATTCGTGACGACAGCATCGAGGCTGCCACCAGGCTACCGGTGGTGAGGTCGCCGGCAATCACCATGGGGGCGCCGATCACGATGACCACGGCAAACACCGCGCCTTGCACGTTCTGCGTCCAGGTCACCAGGCCATTGGTAAGGGTGCGCAGGCGCAGGTTGGTATGGGCGCAGGCGGCGTTGTACTGGTTCCACTGGCGCTCGAAGCGTGCTTCGGCTTGCAGTGCCTTGATCTCGTCCAGGCCTTGGATACTTTCCACCAGCATCGCGTTGCGCAGCGCAGACTCGCGCATCGAGGCATTGGCCAGCCGCGCCAGGCGCCGTTGTGCCAGTAGCCCGGGCAGCACCATCGCCAGCAGCGCCACCAGCGGGATGAACACCAGTACCCCGCCGATCAGCCAGAACACGAACAGGAACAGCAGGAAGAACGGCAAGTCGGCCAAGGCCGTGGCGGTACTGGAAGTGATCAGGTCGCGGATCGACTCCAGCTCGCGCAGCTGCGAGATGAACGAGCCGGTGGATTTCGGCCGCACCGAGTTACGCAGGCGCAACGCATGCCCGTAGACCAGGTCACTCACCCGCAAGTCGGCGCGCTTGCCGAGCAGGTCGGTCACCTTCAGCCGCAGCAGGCGCATGCTGAAATCGAACACCAGCGCCAGCACCACGCCGCCAAACAGCACGTACAGGGTGGGCAGCGATTCGGCCGGGATCACCCGGTCGTACACCTGCATCGAGAACAGCACGCCCGCAAGGGCCAGCACGTTGGCCACCAGCGAGGCGACCATGACCTGCCCGTAGGGGCGCAGGTCGCGCAGCACGATGCGGGCGAACCAGTGGCGGTCGTAAGGAGCGGTGTAGTCGTCGGTGCGCACGTCACGCAATGGCCGCGCCGGGCGCAGCAGGGCGACCCGGTTGATACGGCCCTTGAGGGTGTCGCGTGGCAGGCGCGAGGTCAGGCCCTGGTCGCCGGCGAACACCACGGCCAGGTCGTCCTCTTCGGTCACCGACTCGACCACTGCCAACTGGCCGTCGTCCAGTTCCAGCACCAGTGGCGTGCGCCACTGCCGCAGGCCCTTGGCATCGAAGCGCACGAAGCGCAGCGCCAGGCCGGCCTGGCGCGCCATGTGCCGGAGGATTTCGTCCAGTGGGCGGGCGTCTTCGACGGCAGCCAGGCGAATGCGCTGGGGCGACACATCCAGGCGATAGTGGTGCGCCACCTGCAGCATGACCTCAAGCCAAGGCCCCAGATCTGGCCGATGCGGTTGCTCGGCCGCTGGGGCAGCAGGTTGGGTGGGCAGGGTCACATTGATCGAATCACTCATGGCTGGATCTCCACACCTTGCAGGTTGCGCCCGTCAAGGCCAAAGGCCGTGCGCAGGGCGCCGGTGTTGTACAGGCAGTCGACATCCAGGCGCAGCAGGTCGGAGCGGGTGCCGGCAAGTTCGAAGCGTGACTGGTAGATCTCGCCCTCGGCGTTGAGCAGGTCGAGCAGCGGCCGGGTGCCCAGGTCGAGGTACTGGCGGCCATAGAGCATGCGGGCTTCCTGAATGCTCACCTGACGCGCCTCCAGCGAGGTCAGGCGACGGCCTAACCCGGAGGTTTGCGCCATGGCTTCGGCCAGGCCGCGACGGGCTTGCAGGCGGGCGGCATCCTCGGCGGAGTCGGCAGCGGTCAGGGCATGGCCGGCGGCGCGGCTGCGGGCGCTGATGGCGCCGCCCTGGTAGATCGGTACCTCGACGTTCAGGTAGATACCCGCCTGGGTGCGGTCCATGCGTGAGTTGTCGCGGTTGTAGTCGTTGTCCAGGTAATGGTTGACCTGTGGTTGCAACGACACGGTCGGGTAGGCCTCGGCCTTGGCCTGGGCCAGCTCGGCCTGGCCCTGGGCGCGCTGGGCCAGCGCCATCAGCACGGCGGGCAAGCGGTCATCGCCTTGCGAGGGGCGCTTGCAGGCCTGGTTCAATGCGGGAGGTGACTCTTCGGCCAGTGCCGGTGGGGTCACGCGCCCCATCAGCGCCGCCAGGGTCGAGCGCCAGCGCTCGTACTGCGACTGGTATTCCTCCAGCGTGGCCCGGGCGCTTTCCACCCGGGACTCGGCCTGCACCACGTCGGAACGGGTGCTGGCGCCCATGTCGCTGCGCTGGCGGGCCATGCCGGCAATGTCGCCGACCCCGCGGATCTGGTCGCGGGCAATGGTCATCAGCTGCTCGTAGCGGCGGGTTTCGATCCAGGCATAGGCGGTGTCACGGGCCAGGTCATCCACCACCAGCAGGATATTGGCCTGGGCGCGTGCAGCGGCGGCCTGGGCGGCGCTGACGGCGCTGTCGACCTTGCCGAAGTCGTAGAGCATCTGCTTGAGCGACAGGTTGAGGGCCTGGCTGTTGCGGTCGCCGCCATAGCCGGTGTCGTAACCGGTGCGGATACCGCCGGAAATTTGCGGGTAATACCCCGCGCGGGCGACGTTGATGCCTTCGCCCTGCTTGTACAGGTTGCCGATGGCTTCGGCGATGCTTGGGTGCCACTGCGCAGCTTGCAGCACTGCGTCGGTCAGCCCCAGGCGTTCGCCACTGGCGACCGGTGCCATGCCAATGGCCGGGCGCGCAGGCACCGCTTCGGGCGCATCGCGTAGCAGCGATGGCCCGATCTGGCGCAGTTGAGGGTCTATATCATCGGCTGCCTGGGCAACCGGGTGGAAGTTGATGGCCAGGAGCCCGAAGGCTCCCAGCAACAGCGGTGACAGCGGACTGCTTCGCTTCACATAGTTCCCTTACTGCTGGTCGTCCATGCCGCCGGGCGTTTGCCCGGCGGGTTTGCAGCGGCCTCAGACAACGTGGATACCGTTCTGCACCCAGAGCTGGTGGCTCGGATCCTCCTGCGCCGTGTATTGGTTATAGTCGATACCGTCGGCAGTTTGGTTCCCGACCAGGCTCCAGTTGTCTGTCATGTGCACCGAGTCGTTCGCGTCCCCCTTGATGATCAGTGTGTTGTTGCCGGTTTCGGTAATGGCCACCACGTCGGCCAGGTTCAGGGTCAGGGCCACCGAACTGGTGTCGTTGAGGTCGATGATTTCGATGTCGTGCACGCGCCCGACCAGGTTGCCCAGGTCGATGCTGGCATCGCCGCCGCCCCATTGCAGGGTATCGGTACCGGTCCCGCCGTCGACGCTGGCGAAGTTCTGGTCGACGATCACCAGGGTATCGTCACCCGCGCCACCTTCCAGGGTGATGTGCCCGCCCTGGCTGCCCACCAGGTGGTCGTTGCCGTCGGTGCCGGCTATTACGTCGCTGGCGGCGGCCACGCTGGCCAGTGCGACTGCCTCGTCACCGCTGTCGGCCACCAGCGAACTGAAGGTGGTGAGGCCGGCAGCGTTGTCCAGGTTGATGGTCAGCGTTGCCGTGTCGGTGGTGCCGTTGGGGTGGGTCAGCTCGTAGGTGAAGGTGTCGTGCTGGCCGACCGCCGCCGAGGTCAGCCCCGAGTTGAGGGTATAGGTGTAGCTGCCATCCGCGTGCACCAGCAAGGTGCCGTAGGTACCGGCCACGCTCACCCCGTTGTAGCCCGGGATGGTGTAGGTGTTGGCCGCCGTCAGTACGCTCAGCACGGTCAGTGCCGAACCCACGTTGTCGTCGGTCAGCAGGTTACCGGTCGCCGCTGTCGCGCCACTGACCACGAACTCGGTCAGGTGCGTGGTGGTGGCGTTGACACTGGTGGTGATCGAACTGGCCAGGCCGATGCCGCCGGCGGTGACCCGCACGTGGTAGGTGCCGGCGCCCTGGTTCTGGAAGGTATACCCTGCGCCGCCGCCGAGCAGGCTGATCAGCGAGCCACCGTTCACCGATTGCACCAGCACGTATTGGCCGGTGGCCGGGTTGAGCTTGAGCAGTTCGATGGTGGTGCCGTTGAGCAGGCTCAGCAGGTTGGTGGAGTTGACCACCACCTGCAGGTTGGCCGTGGTATCGGCAGCCACCGTGGTGGTGTAGGTGGCCTGGCGACTGCCGATCAGTGGCAGGGTCAGCGAGCCCAGCGTACTGCTGCTGGTGTCTACCCGGTTGGCCAAGGTCAGGTGGCTGAAGCCGACATCGTTGACTGCGTCGACCACCGTGGCCGGCGCGCCGTAGTTGGTGTTGCTCCAGATCTCCGTCGCCTGTGGGCTGTCGATGCGTACATACAGGTTGGCCGCATCGGACAGACCGTTTGGGTGCACCAGCTGGTAGCTGAACACATCGACCTTGCCGACGCTGGCCGGGCTGCCGTTTGGCGTGTAGGTGTAGCTGCCGTCCCCGCGGATCACCAGGGTGCCGTACAGGCCCTGCACCGTGGTGGCGGTGCCGGCCGCGACGTAGCTGCCACCTTTCAGCACTTGCAGCACGGCCAGGCTGTCGGGGCCACGGGCATCGACGGCGCCATCGGTGCCGACGTCGGTGATGACGTTGCCCGAGGTGGCGGTGCCGGTGCCGGTGAACTGGGTCAGGCTGGTGGCCGTGATATCCAGCTCGGTGGTGACCTGGGTGATCAGGCCTATGCCGCCGCTGCCCACGGTCAGGCGGTAGTCGCCCGCTTGCAGGCTACCAATGTCCACCTGCAGCCCGATTGGCAGCACGATCAGGTCGAGCAGCCCCTGGGTGTTGCCGGTGGCAAGGGTTATCCAGGCGCCGGCCGCGTTCTTGACCTGCAGGGTGAACGTGGTGTTGTTGAGCAGCGCCAGCACGCTGTTGGTGGTCAGCGTCAGGGTCGGGTCGACCGTGGTGCCGGCCGCAACCGTCCAGGTGTAGGTCTTGGTGAAGCCCGACAACAGCGTGGTGAAGCTGTCGGTGTAGGTCTTGGTAGCGCTGACCGGTACCAGGTTGACGGTGGCCGTTGCCAGGTTGTCGCTGGCGATGACCGGCGCGTTGGCATCCACATCCGGCGCGGTGATGTTGACGTTGCCCGACACGTTGCCGCGTGGGTCGGCCAAGGTTACCGAGAGGATCTGGCCGTTGTCCTGTGGCGGGCTCAGGGTCACGGTGAAGGTGCCGTTCTGCTGCACCGTTGCGGTTTGCAGCACGGTACCGCTGGCGCTGCGCACGGTCACCGTGGCACCGACTTCGCCGGTACCAGTCAGGGTACCGCCGTCGGCACTGATCACCAGGTTGCCGGCTGCCGCAGGCGGGGTCAGGTCAGGTGCGGTCAGCGCGGTGCCGGTGGACACGTTGCCGGCGGCGTCGGTGAGGGTGACGCTGAGCGCCTGGTTGTCGATCTGTGCGGCGGTCAGGCTGACCACGAACAGGCCGTTGCTGCCCACCGTCGCAGTCCCCAGCACGGTACCGGCGCTGTTGCGCACGGTGACCGTGCTGCCGACCTGGCCCGAACCACTGACCGAGGTGCCGTTGGCGTTGATGGAGGCCAGCGGCGCAGCCGGCGGAGTGGTGTCCGGTGCGGTCAGGCTGGTGCTGGCAGACAGGTTGCCGGCCGCATCGGCCTGGCGCACCACCAACAGTTGTCCGTCGTTCTGCGCAGTAGTCAGGGTGATGCTGAAGGTGCCGTTGGCCTGCACCACACCGCTACCGACCTGGCCGTTCGGGCCTTGTACGGTGACGGTTGCACCTGCTTCACCGGTACCGGTGAGTACGGTGCCCGCGCCGTTGATGGTGACGTTGGTCGGTGCTGCCGGTGGCTGCAGGTCGGCGGCGGTGTAGCTGGTGCTGCCAGAGATATTGCCCGTGGCGTCGGCCTGGCTCACGCCCAGCACCTGGCCGTTGAGTTGCGCGGCGTTGAGGTTGACGGTGAACACGCCACCGGCATTCACCAGGCCACTGCCCAGCACGTTGCCACTGGCATCGCGCACGGTCACCGTGGCCCCGGCCTCGCCAGTGCCGCTCAGCACCAGGCCGTTGGTCGACAGGCTGGTCACCAGCGGGTTGGCCGGTGGAGTGATGTCGGCTGCCTGCACAAACGTTGGCTGCGACTCGCCGCCGACCAGCGCCACGGCTGTCACCGAGAGGTGCTGGCCGTTGAGCTGGGCTGCGTTGAGCGTCAGCGTGAAGGTGCCGTTCAGCGTCGCGCCCCCGGTGCCGATCAGGTTGCCTGCGGCATCGTACACGCGGATGCCAACGCCGCTTGGCGCGTTGCCCGTCAGGGTCAGGCCGTCGCCGCCGAGAATCACGTTGGTCGGTGGTACCGGCGGTGCGATCAGCGGGGTGACGTAGGTCGCTACTGCCGACGTGTTGATGCCGTCGGACTGTGTGATTGCCAGGGTGGCCAGCGAACCCGCTGCCGGCGTCAGGGTGATCTGGAAGTTGCCCGCAGCATCGACCGTGCCGGTGCCGATCACTGTCCCCCCGAGGCTGACAGTGACCGCGGCATTGGCCTCGCCCTTGCCGGTCAGTACGTTGAAGGTGTTGTTGATCGCCAGGTTGGTGACGATGTCGGGCGGCGAGGTGTCGTTGGTCTGGTAAGGCGCAGGCACCGAAACGTTGCCGGCATCGTCAGTGGACACCACGGAGAGCAGCTGGCCATTGTTCTGCGCCGGGCTGATTGGCACGGTGAACTGGCCGTTCGCACCCACTTCCACGGTGCCGACGACGCTGTTGTCCGGCCCGCGAACGGTGATGGTGCTGCCGGCTTCGGCGGTACCGGTCATCGACGTGCCGGCGGCATTGAGCAGCAGGTTGCTCGGCTGTACCGGTGGCGTCAGGTCGGGCGCAGTCACCAGCAGTGGCGACGATGGGTTGCCGGTGGCGTCCTGGGCGATCAGGGTCAGTTGCTGGCCGTTGATCTGTGGGCTGTTCAGGTCAACCACGAAGGTGCCGTCCGGATCGACCGTCACCTGGCCCAGCAGGTCGCCATTGTTGTTGATCACGGTGACCCGGGTGCCGGCCTCGGCGGTACCGATCAGCTGGGTGCCGCTGTCGTTGATGGTGGCAATCACGGTTGCCGGTGGCGTGATGTCCACCGCCGTCACCGTGCTGATCGGCGACACGTTGTTGCTGGCATCGGTCAGGGTGACCTGCAACACCTGGCCGTTGAGCTGGGCTGCATCCAGGTTGACCGTGAAGGTGCCGTTTGCGGCGACTGTAGCAGTGCCGATTTCAGTGCTGCCGACATACACGCGCACCGTGGCGCCCGCTTCGCCGGTACCGGCCAGTACATCGCCTGCTGCATTGAGCCGCAGCTCGGTTGCCGCAGCTGGCGGTGTGTGGTCCGGTGCCAGCACGCTGACCGGTTCGCTGACGTTGCCGGGTGGGTCGGCCTGCAGCACCGACAGCACCTGGTTGTTGATTTGCGCGGGGCTGAGCTCGACGCGGAAGCTGCCGTCGGCAAGCACCGTGCCGGTGCCCAGTACGGTACCGGCTGCGTTGCTGACGATGACGGTTGCACCGGCTTCGCCCAGGCCGCTGACCACGCTGCCGTCGGCATTGATCACAACCTGGGTGAGCGGGGCTGGCGGTGTGAAGTCCGGGGTCAGCAGTGTGGCTACCGCCGACACATTGCCGGCCGCGTCGGTCTGGGTGAAGCTGAGCAGCTCGGCGTTGCCCAGTGCCGGAGTGAGGGTGATGGTGAAGTGGCCGCTGGCATCGACGATGGCGCTGCCGATTTGCGCGCCGCCGGGATCCGTCACGGTGACGGTCGCGCCAACTTCCCCGCGCCCTGTGAGGGTGATGCCATCACCGGAAACGGACAGCTGGCTTGGCGCCGCAGGTGGCGTGGTGTCCGGCGCCGTGATGGCGCTGGCGTCAGACTGGTTGCCAGCGGCGTCGGTCAACACCACGTGCACTTGCTGGCCGTTGGCCTGCGGCGAATTGAGGGTGACCTGGAAGGTGCCGTCGGCGCGTACCACCGCGGTACCCAGCACGCAGCCATCTGCTGCCAGTACCCGCACGCTGGCACCGGCCTCGCCGCTACCGTTGAGCAGGCTGCCGCCCCCGGCGAAGGCCAGGCTGGCTGCGGCATCCGGCGCCACACGGTCGGGCGCGGTCAGGCTGACGCTGTTGGACTCGTTGCCGGCAACGTCCCACTGCACGGCGCTGAGCTGCTCGCCGTTGATTTGCGGGGCGCTAAGGTTGGCGCTGAAGTTGCCGTTGGCATCGACCAGCGCAGTGCCCAGGTCGATACCGCCTTCACCTTTCACGGTGACGGTGGCACCCGGTTCGCCGCGGCCACTGAGTACCAGGCCGTCGGTGGACAGTACCAGGTTGGTCACAGGTAGTGGCGCAGTGGTGTCCGGTGCCAGCAGGGTGGCCGGCAGCGAGACTGCGCCGTCGCTGCCGGTGGCGCTGACCTGCAGCACTTCACCGTTGGCCTGGGCACTGCCCAGGTTGACGGTGAAGGTGCCGTCGTTGGCGACCGGGCTGCTGCCCAGCAATACGCCATTGGGGCCATACACCTTGACCGTGCTGCCCACCGATGCGGTGCCGGTTACCGACAGGCCGTCAGCGGCCAGGACCAGGTTGTCGGGTGTTGTCGGGGCCAGCAGGCCCGGCGCGGTGACGTTTTGCGCAGGGGAGACGTTCTGTGCGGCGTCAGCCTGCACCACGCTGAGGCTTTCGCCAGTGATCGCGGCCGGTGACAAGGCCACGCTGAAGTGGCCGTCGGCGCCGACTGTGGTGGTGCCCAGCACGGTATTGTCGGGTGCCCGCACGGTGACAGTTGCGCCTGCTTCGCCATTGCCTGTCAGGGTGGCACCACTGGCGGAGACCGCCAGGTTGGTCACGGCCGCTGGCGGTGTGGTGTCGGCTGCGGTGTAAGGCGCAGCCGTCGACACGTTGCCTGCCGCGTCGGTTGCGGTTACCTGCAGGCTCTGGCCATTGGTCTGGGCACTGCTCAGGGTGACCTGGAAGGTGCCGTTGCTGGTGGCTACCGCCGTGCCCAGCACGTTGCCGCTGGCATCGCGCACGGTCACGGTGCTGCCGGCTTCGGCGTTACCGGTCAGTTGCAGCCCGGTACCGGCCAGGGCCAGCGCGGTGGGTGCAGCGGGTGGCGTGAAGTCTGGCGCGGTGACCGCCACGGCGGTGGAGGTGTTGTTGCCCGCGTCGGTCTGCGTAACGCTCAGGTGCTGGGCGTTGAGTTGGGCGCTGGTGAGGGTAAGGGTAAAGCTGCCATTGGCAGCCACCAGGCCGGTGCCGATGATGGTGCCGTCCGGCCCACGCACGGTGACGCTGGCGCCGGCTTCGCCGAGGCCGGTCAGGGTCAGGCCGTTGTTGTTCAGCGCCACGTTGGTCAGCGCTGCTGGCGGGGTCAGGTCCGGGGTTTGCACGTTGACCGCAGGCGACGTATTGCCGGCGGCATCTACTTGCGTCACGCCGATCGCCTGGCCGGTGGCTTGCGGGGTATCGAAGGTCACCGTGAAGCGACCATCGGCACCCACGGTCGCCGTGCCAAGTACAGCCCCCGCAGCATTGCGCACCTGCACCGTGGCCCCGACTTCGCCGCTACCGGACAGCTGCCGCCCGTCCTGGCTCAGCAGAGGATTGGTGATTGCAGCAGGCGGTGTACGGTCTGGCGTGGCCAGGCTGGCCGGGCCGGATATGTTGCCCGCCGCATCGCTGAGGGTCACTTGCAGGGGGCTGCCGCTGGTCTGTGCAGCAGGCAGGGTGATCTGGAACTGGCCGCTCTGGTTGACGGTACCGGTCGCCAGGATGGCACCGCTGGCATCGCGAACCGTGACACTGGCGCCGGCTTCGCCCTGGCCGCTGAGCACGGTAGCCGCGCTGTTGAGGCTGAGGTCGCTGGCCGTCAGAGGTGCCTGCAGATCGGGTGTCTGCACGCTGGTCGCCAGCGACACGTTGCCGGCTGCGTCGGCCTGGGTGACGATCAGGCTCTGGCCGTTGGCCGTGGTTGGCGCAAGGGTGATGCTGTACAGGCCGTTGCTGCCGACCGTGCCGGTACCCAGCAGGGTGCCCTGGGCATCGGTGACCCGCACCGTGGCCCCCACTTCGCCCTGGCCGGTAAGCGAACTGCCGTTGGTGCTGAGGTTGGCAGTCGGTGCGTTCGGCGCCGTGGTGTCGTTGGCCACGACGGTGGCCGGTACCGATGGCTGGCCATCGACCGTGGCACGGGCGCTGACTTGCAAGGTCTGCGCGTTGAGCTGGGCGTTCTGGAAGAACACACGGAAGCTGCCGTCGCTGCCGACGGTGGCGGTGCCCAGGGTGGTGCCGCCAGAGGTGACGGTGATCAGCGAACCCACGGTGCCGGTACCGGTCAGCAGGAAGCCGTCGGCACTGATCGCCAGGCCGGCAGGTGTCGCCACTTCGTTGCCGGTCGGGCCTGCCACCGGCACTTCGGTGGAGGTGTTGCCTGCCGGGTCGGTGACCACCACGGTGCCGGTGTCGCCAGTGGCAAGAGGTGGGTCGACCGGCACTACGAACGTGCCGTCAGGGCCTGTGGTGCCGCTGCCGATCGGGTTGCCGTCGGCGTCACGCACGACCACGGTACTGCCCGGTTCGGCGGTGCCGCCGACAGTGCCGCCATCCGGGCTGACGGTCACTCCGGTGGCCGGTTGCGGGTCGGTGGTGTCGGGCGCTGTGGCTGTTACCGGTGCCGAATCGTTACCGGCTGCATCGGTCACCACTACAGTCACGGTTTCGCCGTTGGTCTGCGGGGTGTCCAGCGGCACGCTGAAGCTGCCGTCCGGATTGACCGGGACGGTGACGACATTGCCCGCGCTGTCGGTGACGGTGACCGAACTGGCACCCGGCGCAGTGCCGGTAACAGTCGTGCCGTCTGCGCTGACCGCCACATCGCCGGGCACTGCCGGAGGGGTGATGTCGGGTGCGGTGATCGGGGTGATGTCGGAGACGTTGCCCGCCGCGTCGGTCAGGGTCACTTCCAGCGCCTGGCCATCCAGTTGTGCAGGCGCCAGTGGTACGGTGAAGTTACCCCCCGCCGGCACTACCACGCTGCCGAGCAGGTCGCCAGCGGCGTTGCGCACTTCAACGGTGCTGCCCGCTTCGCCAGTGCCCTGGATGGCATTGCCGCCCTGGGTAATGGTGAGGCCCGCCGGTGCGTCCGGTGCGCTGGTGTCGTCGGCAGTGAAGCTGGCCGAAGGCGAGGCGTTGCCACCGCCATCGATCAGCACCACCGACAAGGTTTCACCGTTGGTCTGGGCTGGCGCGATCGGCACTTCGAAGGTGCCGTCGCCGTTCACTTGGATGGTGCCCAGCAAGTCGCCGGCCGCATTGCGCACTTCCACGGTGCTGCCAGGTTCGCCCTGGCCGCTGAGCAGCGTGCCTGCGGCGTTCAGGCCAAGGCCCTGGGCTGGCAGTGGCGCCTCAAGGTCCGGCGCGGTCACGGTGTTGGCAGGCGATGGGTTGCCGGCATTGTCCGCCTGGCTCACGGACAAGGTCTGGCCGTTTACCTGTGGCGGGTCGATGGTCACGCTGAAGCTGCCGTCCGGCTGCACGGTGGCGGTGCCTACCACCGCGCCGGCTGTGCCGGTGACGGTGACCTGGGCACCAGGCTCGCCGGTACCGGTCAGGGTGGAGCCGTCGCCCGAGAGGGTCAGGCTACCTGGAATGGCCGGCGCCTCGGTATCCGGCGCAGCGAGGTCTACTGCTGCCGACAGGTTGCCGGTCGGGTCACGCTGCTCTACGGTCAGCGCCTGGCCGTTGGTTTGCGGTGTGCCGAGGGTGATTTCGAACGCGCCGCCTGCGCCGACCAGCACGCTGCCCAGCACGCTGCCATCCGGCCCGCGCACGGTGACAGTAGCGCCCGGTTCGCCAATACCGGTGACGAGGGTACCGCTATCGTCGATGGCCGGGCTGCCGACCACCTGTGGCGGGGTAGAGTCTGGTGCGGTGAAGTCCACCGGCCCGGCACTGTTGCCCCGGCTGTCGGTGGCGTCCACGGTCAGGCTTTCGCCGTTGCGCTGTGGCGCGTTCAGGGTAACGTCGAAGCGGCCGTCACCGCCCACGGTGGTGGTGCCCAGTACATTACCGTCAGCATCGCGCACGGTGATGATCGAGCCACTCTGGCCCTGGCCGGTCAGATGCACGCCGGCGCTGTCGATGGCCAGGCCCGAAGGTTGCAGCGGGCCGTCCAGGTCCGGCGCGGTGATGGTCGCCGTCGAGCTGTTGCCGGCGGCATCGCGCAGTACCACGTCCAGTTCCTGGCCGTCGGTTTGCGGTGGGTTGAGCTGCACGCTGATGACCCCGTCGGCGCCGACCTGGGCATTGCCCAGCACGTTGCCCTGGGCATCGGTGACCTGCACCGTGGTGCCGGGCTCGCCGCGCCCGGTGAGGGTGCTGCCATCGTTGCTCAGTTGCAGTTCGCTCGCTTCGTTGGGCGGCGTGATGTCCGGGGCGCTGATCTGGATCGGCAGCGACGTGTTGCCATCTGCGTCGATCGCGACCACATCCAGCAGTTCGCCGTTGGCCTGGGCAGGTGAGAGACCGATGGTGAAGTTACCGTCGTTGCCAGCCTGGATGCTGCCTATCAGGTTGCCCTGGGCATCGTGCACTTCTACCAGGCTGCCTGGCGGGGCCGAACCGCTGATGGAACTGCCATCGGCAGCCACAACCAGCCCACTCGGGCTGTCCGGTACCGCGGTGGCCGGCACGATGATGGTGAGGCCTACCGAAGGGTTGCCGGCAGCATCGGTCTGCACCAGTACAAGGGCTTCACCGGCAATGACCGGGCTGTCGAGGTTGACCAGGAATGTGCCATTTGCCGAGACGGTGCCGGTACCGATGACGGTGCCATTGGCATCGCGCACTTCGACCGTGGCACCGGCTTCGCCGCGCCCGGAAATGACCACGCTGCCAGCACCCGCAATGACGTTGCTGATGATGCCTGGCGGGGTGATATCCGGGGTGGCGTAGTTCAGCGGCACCGAGCTGTTGCCGGCTGCATCGGTCACCCTGACCGACACGGTTTCGCCGTTGGCCTGCGCCGGGTTCAGGGTGAGGCTGAAGCTGCCATTCTGCCCGGCGATGGTGCTGCCGATCAGGTTGCCCGAGGCATCGCGCACATCCACCCGCGCACCTGCTTCGGCCGTGCCGGTCAGTGTCACGCCATCGGCCAGCGCCAGGCCGGTCGGTTGCAGTGGTGCCACATGGTCGGGCGCAGTCAGCGGGCTTGGTGTGGATACGTTGCCCGCGGCATCGGTCAGGGTTACTTGCAGGGACGAGCCGTCGATCACCGGCGCTGGCAGTGTGACGGTGAAGCTGCCGTCTGCCTGCACGGTGCCGCTGACCAGCACCTGGCCCTGGTCGTTGCGCACTTCCACGGTCGCACCCACTTCGCCACGGCCCGAGACGGTACGGCCGTCGTTGCTGATGACCAGGTTGCTGGCCGGGTCCGGTGGCGTGGTATCGCCACCGTTGTCGACGATGGGGGCCGTGATCGAGCCGGCCTGCGAGGCATTGCCGGCAGCGTCGGTGGCGATGACTTGCAGCTGTTCGCCCGCCACTTGCGGCGGGGTGAGGGTGATTTCGAAGGCACCGCTGGCACCGACCACCACGCTACCCAGCACAGTGGTGCCATCTGCAGCCAGCACGCGCACGGTGCTGCCCGCCTCGGCGCGGCCGCTGACCACGGTACCGTCGGCGGCGATTACCAGGTCGCTTGGCGCGACTGGCGGGGTAATGTCTGGCGCGCTGACCTGCACCGGCAGCGACGAGGTGCCGTTGCTGTCAATGGCCACCACGTCCAGCAGCTCGCCGTTGGCCTGGGCCGGGTTGAGCACCACGGTGAAGGTGCCTTCGGCACCGACCACGATGCTGCCGACCAGCGTGCCGTTGGCATCGTGTACTTCCACGCGGCTGCCGGCCGGGGCCGAGCCGCTGATGCTGGTCCCGTCTTCGGCGACTACCAGGCCGCTCGGGCTGGTTGGCGTGACCACCAGCGGCACGTCGTAGGTCAGGGCCTCGGAGGCATTGCCGCTCGGGTCGGTCTGCACCAGGCTCAGGCGCGCGCCTGGCAGCGCAGCCGGGTCTAGGTCGAGCAGGAAGGTCCCGTTCGCGGTTACCAGGCCACTGCCGATCAGCGCGCCGTTGGCGTCACGCACTTCGACCGAGGCACCCGCTTCGCCACGACCGCTCAGGGTAAGGCCGTCGGCGCCGACCACGATGTTGCTGACCTCGGCAGGCGGGGTGATGTCCGGGGCATCGAACTGCAGGGGTGTCGACACGTTACCGGCAGCATCCACCAGGCGAATGTCGAGGACTTCGCCATTGGCCTGGGCCGGCGACAGGGTGACGCTGAAACTGCCATTGTCGTTGACCAGGCCAGTGCCTATCACGTTGCCCGAGGCATCGCGCACCTGCACGGTGGCGCCGGGCTCGCCGCTACCGCTCAGGGTAACGCCGTCGGCCAGGGCCAGGCCGGTCGGCTGGGCCGGCGCCTGCAGGTCCGGGGTTACCACCGAAGCTGGCGCAGAGGCATTGCCGGCGGCATCGGTCAGCACCACCTGCAGGGTGCTGCCGTCCTTGACGGGCGGGTCGAGGGTGATCTGGAAACTGCCATCCGGGTTGACTGTACCGTTGGCCACTACATTGCCCTGGGCATCGCGTACCTGCACGCTGGCACCGGCTTCGCCACGACCGCTGAGCTGGGCGCCGGCCAGGCCGACGACCAGGTTGCTCGCGGCGTCGGGTGGCGTGGTGTCGCCACCGTCGATGTCTGGCGCGGTAACGCTGCCGGCACTGGAGGCATTGCCGGCAGCGTCGGTGGCAGTGACTTGCAGTACCTCGCCGTTCACCTGGGCCGGGTTGAGGGTAATGCTGAAGCTGCCGGTGGCGCCGACCACCACGGTGCCGAGCACGGTAGTGCCATCGGCGGCCAGCACGCGCACGGTGCTGCCCGCTTCGGCGCGGCCGGTGACCACGCTGCCGGTGGCATTGATTGCCAGTTCGCTCGGGGTGACCGGCGGGGTGATATCCGGGGCGCTGACCTGTACTGGCAGCGACGAGGCACCCGTGGCGTCGATTGCCACCACATCGAGCAGTTCGCCGTTGGCCTGGGCCGGGTTGAGGATGACGGTGAAGGTACCTTCGGCACCTACCACTACGCTGCCGACCAGTGTGCCGTTGGCGTCATGGACCTCCACACGGCTACCGGCCGGTGCGGTACCGGTGATACTGCCACCATCGGCAGCCACCACCAGGTCGCTCGGGCTGGCCGGCGTGGTGGTGGACGGTACTTCGAATTGCAGCGCTTCGGAGGCATTGCCGCTCGGGTCGGTCTGCACCAGGCTCAACTGCGCACCTGGCTGCACGGCAGGGTCGAGGTCGACGGTGAAGGTGCCGTTGGCACCAACGACCACGGTACCGATGAGCGTGCCGTTGGCATCGCGCACTTCGACAGTGGCACCGGCTTCGCCACGACCACTGAGCACCAGGCCATCGGCACCGACCACGATGTTGCTGACCGCGGCTGGCGGGGTGATGTCCGGCGCCGTGAACTCCAGCGGTGCCGAGCCGTTGCCGGCGGCATCCACCACACGCACTTCCAGCGCCTCGCCATTGGCCTGGGCGGGGAACAGGGTGACGCTGAAGGTGCCGTCATCATTCACCAGGCCGGTGCCGATCAGGGTGCCGGCAGCGTTGCGTACCTGCACGGTGGCGCCGGGTTCGCCGCGGCCGGTGAAGGTGACGCCATCGGCCAGGGCCAACTCAGTGGGTTGGGCCGGGGCTTGCAGGTCTGGCGAAGCGACCGAGCCGGGTTGCGAGACGTTGCCGGCGGCGTCGGTCAGGGTTACCTGCAGGGTGCTGCCATCGGTGACGGCCGGGCTCAGGGTGATGGCGAAGGTGCCATCCGGGTTGACGGTGCCGCTGGCAATCACATTGCCTGCGGCATCGCGCACCTGCACGCTGGCACCGGCTTCGCCACGACCGTTCAGCTGGCTGCCGGTAGCGTTGACCAGCAGGGCGGTTGGCGCTTCTGGCGGCGTGGTGTCGCCGCCGTCGATGTCCGGCGCGGTCACGCTGCCGGCCGTGGAGGCATTGCCGGCCGCATCGGTGGCGGTGACTTGCAGTACCTCGCCGTTCACCTGCGGCGGGTCGAGGGTGATGCTGAAGCTGCCGGTGGCGCCGACCACCACGCTGCCAAGTACGGTGGTGCCATCGGCGGCCAGCACGCGCACGGTGCTGCCTGGCTCGGCACGGCCGGTAACCACACTGCCGTCGGCATTGATTACCAAATCGCTCGGGGCGACCGGTGGGGTGATGTCCGGTGCGGTTATCTGCACCGGCAGCGACGAAGCGCCGCTGCCATCGATGGCCACCACATCCAGCAGCTCGCCATTGGCCTGGGCCGGGTCGAGGGTGACGGTGAAGCTGCCATCAGGGCCTGCCACTACGCTGCCAATCAGCGTGCCGTTGGCATCATGCACTTCCACGCGGCTACCAGCAGGCGCGGTGCCGCTGATGCTGCTGCCGTCTTCGGCGAACACCAGGTCGCTCGGGCTGGCCGGGGCAGTGGTAACCGGCACTTCGAACTGCAGCGCCTCGGAGGCATTGCCGCTTGGGTCGGTCTGCACCAGGCTCAGTTGCTCGCCAGGCTGCACGGCCGGGTTCAGGTCGATGAGGAAGGTGCCGTTTGCCGCAACCACGCCGGTGCCGATCAGTGTGCCATTGGCATCGCGCACCTCGACGGTGGCGCCGGCTTCGCCGCGACCACTCAGGGCCAGGCCGCCACCGCCGATCACGATAGTGCTGACCGCCGCAGGCGGGGTGATGTCCGGTGCGTCGAACTGCAGCGGCACAGAGCTGTTGCCGGCGGCATCCACCAGGCGCACGTCCAGCGCCTCACCGTTGGCCTGGGCAGGCGACAGGGAGAGGCTGAACAGGCCGTCGGCACCGACTACGCCGGTACCGATCACGGTGCCGCTGGCATCGCGCACCTGCACGGTGGCACCCGGCTCGCCGCGGCCATTGAAGGTAACGCCATTGATCAGCGCCAACTCGGTGGGCTGCGCAGGCGGTTGCAGGTCTGGCGAGGTGACCGAGCCGGGTGGCGAAACGTTGCCCGCGGCATCGGTCAGGGTCACTTGCAGGGCGCTGCCGTCGTTCACGGGCGGGGCCAGGGTGATGGCGAAGCTGCCGTCTGCACCTACGGTACCGGTGGCCAGGACATTGCCCGCCGCATCCCGTACTTCCACGTTGGTGCCCGGTTCGCCGCGGCCGCTCAGCCGGCTGCCGGCCAGGTCGATGACCAGGTCGGTAGGTGCTGTGGGTGGCGTGGTATCGACACCGTCGAGGTCTGGCGCGGTCACTGCACTGGTTGGCGAGGTATTGCCCGCAGCATCGGTGGCAGTGGCTTGCAGCACTTCACCGTCAATCTGGGGCGGGGCGAGGTTGATGCTGAACACACCGGTCGGGCCGACCACCGCGGTGCCCAGTTCGGTGCCGTCGGCGGCGACGATGCGCACGGTGCTGCCCGGCTCGGCGCGGCCAGTGATGACGCTGCCGTCAGCGCTCACGGCCAGCTCGGCTGGCGCAGCCGGTGCGGTGATATCGGGCGCAGTGATCTGCGTGGGGATGGAAGAAACGCCATCGGCATCGATGGCCACCACGTTCAGCAGTTCGCCGTTGGCCTGGGCAGGGTTGAGTTCAATGCTGAAGGTGCCGTCGGCATTGGCAATGGCGCTACCGATCAAGGCGCCGCTGGCGTCGTGTACTTCCACGCGGCTGCCGGCAGGGGCATTACCGGTGAGGGTGGTGCCATCGGCATCGATGGCCAGCCCGCTGGGGCTGACCGGGGCAGTGGTCAGCGGCACATCGTATTCGAGCGGGGCCGAGGCGTTGCCGCTGGGGTCCACCTGCAACAGCGTCAGCTGGTCGCCGGGTTGTACGGCCGGGTCAAGGCTGATCAGGAAGGTGCCGTTGGCCGTGACCACGCCACGGCCCAGCAGGTTGCCATCGGCGTCGCGCACCTCCACCGAGGCACCGGCTTCACCGTGGCCACTCAGGGTCGTGCCGCCCGGGCCGACCAGGATGTCGCTGACGGCATCCGGCGGGGTGATGTCCGGGGCGTTGAATTGCAGCGGTGCCGACGTGTTGCCGGCAGCGTCCACCAGGCGCACGTCGAGCGCTTCGCCATTGGCCTGGGCAGGGGACAGGGTCAGGCTGAACAGCCCGTCGGCACCGACTACACCGGTGCCGATGACAGTGCCAGCAGCGTCACGTACTTGCACGGTTGCACCGGGTTCGCCGCGACCGGTAAAGGTCACGCCATCGGCCAGGGCGAGGTCGGTCGGTTGTGCTGGCGGCAGCAGGTCGGCCGAAGTTACCGAACCTGGCTGCGAGACGTTGCCTGCGGCATCGGTCAGGGTGACTCGCAAGGTACTGCCGTCATTCACGGCAGGGGCCAGGGCAATGGTGAACAGGCCATCTGCGCCGACGGTGCCGGTGGCGATGAAGTTGCCGGCGGCGTCACGTACCTGCACGGTGGTGCCGGCTTCGCCACGGCCGCTGAGCTGGCTGCCGGCCAGGCCGATGACCAGGTCGATAGGTGCATCTGGCGGCGTGGTGTCGCCGCCGTCGATGTCCGGTGCGGTGACCGAGCTAGCCACGGACGTGTTGCCAGCGGCATCGGACGCGGTAGCTTGCAGTACCTCGCCGTCGACTTGTGGCGGGTTGAGGGTGATGCTGAACACACCGGTGGCACCCACTACGGCAGTGCCCAGTTCGGTGCCGTCGGCGCCGACAATTCGCACGGTGCTGCCTGGTTCGGCGCGGCCAGTGAGCACGGTGCCGTCCGCGCTGACGGCCAGTTCGGTCGGCGCGGCAGGGGCGGTGATGTCCGGGGCGGTGATCTGGGCTGGCAGCGACGACACGCCGCTGTCATCGATGGCAACGACATCGAGCAGCTCACCGTTGGCCTGGGCCGGGTTCAGTTCGATGCTGAAGCTGCCGTCGGCATTGGCGATAGCGCTGCCGATCAGGGTGCCGTTGGCGTCGTGTACTTCAACGCGGGTGCCGGCTGGCGCGGTACCGGTCAGGGTGGTGCCGTCGGCGTCAATGACCAGGTTGCTCGGGCTGTCCGGGGCGGTGGTCAGCGGCACGTCGTATTCAAGGGCCACCGAGGCGTTACCGCTCGGGTCAGTCTGTACAAGGCTCAGCTGGTCGCCCGGCTGGGCAGCCGGATCGAGATTGATCAGGAAGGTGCCGTTGGCGCCGACCACGCCGGTGCCGATCACGGTGCCATTCGCGTCACGCACTTCGACGGTGGCACCCGGTTCGCCGCGGCCGCTCAGGGCCACGCCACCGGCGCCGACCACGATGTTGCTGACTGCGTCTGGCGGGGTGATGTCCGGGGCATCGAATTGCAACGGTGCCGACGTGTTGCCGGCAGCGTCCACCAGGCGCACGTCGAGCGCTTCGCCATTGGCCTGGGCAGGCGACAGGGTCAGGCTGAACAGCCCGTCGGCACCGACTACACCGGTGCCGATGACAGTGCCAGCAGCGTCACGTACTTGCACGGTTGCACCGGGTTCGCCGCGACCGGTGAAGGTCACGCCATCGGCCAGGGCGAGGTCGGTCGGTTGCGCGGGTGGTAGCAGATCGGCCGAAGTTACCGAGCCTGGCGGCGACACGTTGCCGGCGGCGTCGGTGAGGGTCACTTGCAGGGTGCTGCCGTCGTTAACGGCAGGGTCCAGGGCGATGACGAAGGTGCCATCCGCACCCACGGTACCGGTCGCGATGATGTTGCCTGCGGCGTCACGCACCTGCACGGTGGTGCCGGCCTCGCCACGCCCGCTGAGCTGGCTGCCGGCCAGGCCAATCACAAGATCGGTCGGTGCCAGCGGCGGCGTGGTGTCGCCGCCGTCGATATCCGGGGCGGTAACCGAGCTGGCCACGGACGTGTTGCCAGCGGCATCGGACGCGGTCGCTTGCAGTACCTCGCCGTCGACTTGTGGCGGGTTGAGGGTGATGCTGAACACACCGGTGGCACCGACTACGGCAGTGCCCAGTTCGGTGCCATCGGCGCCGACGATGCGCACGGTGCTGCCCGGTTCGGCGCGGCCGGTGAGCACGGTGCCGTCAGCGCTGACGGCCAGTTCGGTCGGCGCGGCAGGGGCGGTGATGTCCGGGGCGGTGATCTGTGCGGGCAGCGACGACACGCCGCCGTCATCGATGGCGACGACATCGAGCAGCTCGCCGTTGGCCTGGGCCGGGTTCAGTTCGATGCTGAAGCTGCCGTCGGCATTGGCGATGGCGCTGCCGATCAGCGTGCCGTTGGCGTCGTGTACTTCAACGCGGGTGCCGGCCGGCGCAGTACCGGTGAGGGTGGTGCCGTCGGCGTCGATGACCAGATTGCTCGGGCTGTCCGGGGCAGTGGTCAGCGGTACGTCGTATTCGAGGGCTACCGAGGCATTGCCGCTCGCATCGGTCTGCACCAGGCTCAGGTGTTCGCCGGGCTGTGCGGCTGGGCTCAGGTCGATCAGGAAGGTGCCGTTGGCACCGACCACGCCGGTACCGATCACGGTGCCGTTGGCATCACGCACTTCGACGGTGGCACCCGGTTCGCCGCGGCCGCTCAGGGCCACGCCACCGGCGCCGACCACGATGTTGCTGACCGCGTCAGGCGGGGTGGTGTCCGGGGCATCGAATTGCAGCGGTGCCGACGTGTTGCCGGCAGCGTCCACCAGGCGCACGTCGAGCGCTTCGCCATTGGCCTGGGCAGGCGACAGGGTCAGGCTGAACAGCCCGTCGGCACCGACGATACCGCTGCCGATGAGGTTACCGGCAGCATCGCGCACCTGTACGGTGGCGCCCGGCTCACCGCGACCGGTGAAGGTTACGCCATCGGCCAGGGCGAGGTCGGTCGGTTGTGCGGGCGCCAGCAGGTCGGTCGAAGTTACCGAACCTGGCTGCGAGACGTTGCCGGCGGCATCGGTCAGGGTCACTTGCAGGGTGCTGCCGTCGTTAACGGCAGGGTCCAGGGCGATGACGAAGGTGCCATCCGCACCCACGGTACCGGTGGCGATGATGTTGCCGGCGGCGTCACGCACTTGCACGGTGGTGCCGGCTTCGCCGCGGCCGCTCAGTTGCTTGCCGGCCAGGCCGATGACCAGGTCCACAGGCGCATCTGGCGGCGTGGTGTCGCCGCCGTCGACGTCCGGTGCGGTGACCGAGCTGGGGAGCGAAGTATTCCCGGCGGCATCGCTGGCGGTGGCTTGCAGCACTTCGCCATTCACTTGCGGCGGGCTGAGTTCGATGCTGAACACGCCGGTTGGGCCAACGACGGCAGTGCCCAGTTCGGTGCCGTCGGCGCCGACAATGCGCACGGTGCTGCCCGGTTCAGCGCGGCCGGTGAGCACGGTGCCGTCAGCATTGACGGCCAGTTCGGTCGGCGCGGCTGGGGCGGTGATGTCCGGGGCAGTGATCTGTGCGGGCAGCGACGATACGCCGCTGTCATCGATGGCAACGACATCGAGCAGTTCGCCGTTGGCCTGGGCCGGGTTCAGTTCGATGCTGAAGCTGCCGTCGGCATTGGCAATGCCGCTGCCGATCAGTGTGCCATTGGCGTCATGCACTTCCACCCGGCTGCCGGCTGGGGCGGTACCAGTCAGGGTGGTGCCGTCGGCGTCGATGGCCAGGTTGCTCGGGCTGTCCGGGGCAGTGGTCAGCGGCACGTCGTATTCGGTCGCCGGCGAGACGTTGCCGCTCGGGTCCACCTGCACCAGGCTCAGGTGTTCGCCGGGCTGTGCGGCTGGACTGAGGTCGACCAGGAAGGTGCCGTTGGCACTCACCACGCTGGTGCCGATTACGTTGCCGTTGGCATCGCGTACCTCGACGGTGGCGCCAGGTTCACCGCGACCGCTCAGGGCTGTGCCACCCGGGCCGACCAGGATGTCGCTCACGGCTTCGGGCGGGGTGATGTCCGGGGCGGTGAATTCCAGTGGGATCGAGCTGTTGCCGGCGGCATTCACCTGGCGGATATCCAGCGCTTCGCCATTGGCCTGGGCCGGTGACAGGGTGAGGCTGAACAGGCCATCGGCGCCAACGGTGCCGGTGCCAATGATGTTGCCGGCCGCATCACGCACCTGCACGGTGGCACCCGGCTCGCCGCGACCGGTGAGGGTTACACCGTTGGCCAGGGCCAGGTTGGTCGGCTGGTCGGGGGCGGTGGTGTCGGGGTTGTCGACGTCTGGTGCATTGATGCCGGCAGCCGGCGAGGTGTTGCCGGCTGCGTCGGTGGCGCTGACTTCCAGGGCCTGGCCATCGGTTTGTGGCGGTTGCAGGGTGATGCTGAACAGGCCGTCCGCACCGGCTACCGCAGTGCCCAGTACTGCACCGTCGGCGCCGCGCACGGTAACGGTCGAGCCGGCTTCGGCGCGACCGGTGAGGGTGGTGCCTTGGGCATCGATGGCCAGTTCAGTTGGCGCCAGTGGGGCAGTCACATCCGGTGCAGTGACGGTGCCGGGCGCCGAGACGTTGCCGGCGCCATCGGTCAGGGTGACTTGCAGGTTCTCGCTGTTGACCTGCGGCGGGTTCAGGGTCACGTTGAAGCTGCCATCGGCGGCCACGGTGCCGCTGCCGATGAGGTTGCCGGCGGCGTCACGGATGTTCACCGTGGTGCCCGCTTCGCCGCGGCCGGTCAGGCGCAGGCCGTCCGGCGATACCAGCAGGTCGATGGGCGTGGCCGGTGCGGTGGTGTCCGGGTCGGAACCGCCACTGCTGCTGCCGCCACCACCGTTGTCAGCCGCTGCTGCCGCACCGCCGACACCCAGCAGGCTGAGCCCGGCAATTGCCCAGGTTGGCATGGCGCTACCGGCAGTGCCGATACCCGCGACCAGTTCGTCCAGCGAGGTCACATCTTCAAAGGTGAAGCCGGTGAAGGCCGTTGCATCGTACTGGGCGTGCCACAGGGTGCCGTCTTCGCCGACGAAGACGATGTCGCTGCCGACCCCGGCCTGGTCCACGGCGAAGAAGTTGCCGATGGTGACCTTTTCACCGGACTTCAGGGTCACGATCAGATCTTGCCCACGTTGGGTCACGGTGGCGATCTGGTCGGGGGCTACCGGCATCTGCACGACGCCCGGACCTTTCAGGTTGATATTGCCCCAGGCGCTCTGAGTGGCGACTTCGGATTGCTTATCGGCGACGACGATGTTTTCCATGGATGCTCCCTGCTGGTATCCGAATCCCAGGCCCGACTCTTCGGGCCACAACCGCCGTAACAGAGCCCTTGCAGGGGGTGTTTCGCGCAGTCTCGACCAGGCAGTCGAGAAATGGGTGGTTAGGGAGATATAGCAGCCAGGCAGGAAGCAACCAGATGGCTTTCTGGGTTAATCCTTTGGTAGGTAAACCTCAGCGAAGCCCCAGTCGGCGGGCCAATCGGCTCAGATTTGCGCGGTCCAGACCCAGCTCTCGCGCAGCTGCCGCCCAGTTGTCCTGATTGCGTTGCAGGCAGGCTTCGATCACTTGGCGCTGGTAAATATCAACGGCTTCGCGCAGGCCGCCCTCGGGCAGCTCGGCCACGGGTGGCGGGGCTATGGGGGAGGGCAGGGCGCCGGCGGTTGGCGACGGGGCGCGCAGGTCCAGGTCGGTGGCTTGCAGGGTGAGGATGCGTGGCCGGTCGGGGTGCTGGCCCAGCGCCTTTAGCGCCGAACGGCCGATCAGGTGTTCCAGTTCGCGTACGTTGCCTGGCCAGTCGTAGGCCAGCAGCGCTGCCTGGGCTTCGTTGCTCAGGCGCAAGCTGTTGAGACCCAGGCGCGAACGGTTCTGTTCGAGGAAGTAGCCGGCCAATAGCAGCACATCCCGTCCACGTTCGCGCAAGGGCGGTACGTGCAACGGGTACACGCTGAGGCGGTGGTAGAAGTCGGCGCGGAAGTTGCCATTGCGTACTTCTGCCGCCAGGTCCCGGTTGGTTGCAGCGATCAACCGCACATCCACGCGGTGCTCGCGGTCCGAGCCCAGGCGTTGCAACTGGCCGCTTTGCAGCACGCGCAGCAACTTGGCCTGTACCGTCAGCGGCAGTTCGCCCACTTCGTCGAGAAACAGCGTGCCGCCGTTGGCCAGCTCGAACTTGCCCCGGCGCTCGCCGTGCGCACCGGTGAAGGCCCCGCGAACATGGCCGAACAGTTCGCTTTCCACCAGGGTGTCGGGCAGAGCGGCACAGTTGAGGCTGACCAATGGCTTGTCGGCCCGGTTGCTGGCCTGGTGCAGGGCCTGGGCCACCAGCTCCTTGCCAACGCCGGTTTCGCCAGTGATCAGTACGGTCAGGTCGCTACCACCGACCAGGCGGATTTCTTCCACCAGGCGTTTGTGCGCCGGGCTCTGGCCAATCAGCTCTTTGTCCTGGCCGCTGGCCTGGCGGTAGATCTCGGCGCGGTGGTGTTCATCTTCGGCGCGCAGGGCAAGGTGTTCGATGCGTTCGGCCACGGTCACCGTGGCGGCGGCCAGGCTGGCGAAGGCCTGCAGGGCATCCAGTTCCAGGCTCTGGAACTGCCCGGGGGTGAGTGCGTCGAGGGTAACCAGGCCCCACGGGCGCTCATCGACCATCAACGGGCAGCCCATGCAGTCATGCACCTCAAGGTCGGCATCCGGGGCATTGACCAGGCCGTCGTAGGGGTCGGGGAGTTCGGAGTCGCTGGCGAAACGGGTGGGCTCCGGGCGGCTGAGCAATATCTGGAAGCGTGGGTGCTCGCTGACTCGAAAACGCCGGCCCAAGGTGTCGGGGCTCAGGCCATCAACCGCCAGCGGCACCAGCCATTCACCGTCCAGGCGCAGCAGCGCGGCGGCATCGCACGGCAGCAGGCTGCGCATGGCCTGCAGCAGGCGGCGGTAGCGTTCCTGGTCGGGCAAGTCGCGTGACAGGTCACTGACCAGGGGCAGAAGGGCGGTAAGCAGCGGCTTTGCGGTCATATGGACTCCTGTTGGTCAATATGACTATACGCCTGGGCGTGTCGTTTTGACATGGTCGGCTTCAACCCCCTGATTTTACTGGCGAGAAAAGTTGGCACGATTGGTGAAATAGCCAAGCCAGTCATTTGAAGCCACAGGCTCAGGAGTTGTCGCAATGCTCAATGCCGAACAACGTGCAATCATCAAGGCCACTGTACCCCTGCTGGAAAGCGGCGGCGAAGCGCTGACCACCCACTTCTACAAGATGATGCTCAGCGAATACCCCGAGGTACGCCCGCTGTTCAACCAGGCCCACCAGGCCAGTGGCGACCAGCCCCGTGCCTTGGCCAACGGCGTGCTGATGTATGCCCGCCACATCGACCAGCTGGAGCAGTTGGGCGGCCTGGTCGGGCAGATCATCAACAAGCACGTTGCCTTGCAGATTCTGCCGGAACATTACCCGATCGTCGGCAGCTGCCTGCTGCGTGCCATCGAGGAAGTGCTGGGCAAGGAAATCGCCACGCCTGAGGTGATCGACGCCTGGGCCGCGGCCTATGGCCAGCTGGCCGACATCCTGATTGGCGCTGAAGAAAACCTCTATAAAGAGAAAGAACATGCCGAGGGCGGCTGGCGCGGTACCCGCGAGTTCCGCCTGGTTCGGCGTGAGCAGGAAAGCAGCGAGGTCGTGTCGTTCTACTTTGCCCCGGTGGATGGCAAGCCGGTGCTCAAGGCTGAACCTGGGCAATACATTGGCCTGAAGCTGGATATCGACGGTGCCGAGCAGCGCCGCAACTATTCCCTGTCGGCGCTGTGCGATGGCAAGGAATACCGGATCAGTGTCAAGCGCGAGGCGGGCGGCAAGGTTTCCAATTACCTGCACGATGAGCTTGTGGTGGGTGAAACCCTGCAACTGTTCCCGCCTGCCGGTGATTTCACCCTGGCAGCCAGCGATAAGCCGTTGGTGCTGATCAGTGGGGGCGTGGGCATTACCCCGACCCTGGCGATGTTGCAGGCGGCACTGCAAACCCGGCGCGAGGTGCATTTCATCCACTGTGCGCGTAACGGTGCGGTGCATGCGTTCCGTGACTGGATCGATGGCCTGGCGGCGCGTCATCCACAGCTCAAGCGTTTCTATTGCTATGCCGAGCCGGAGGAGGGCGCTGCGGCGGATGCGGTCGGCCTGCTGAGCGAGGACCTGCTGGCCGAATGGCTGCCGCAGGAGCGTGATGTGGATGCCTACTTCCTTGGGCCCAAGGGCTTCATGGCGGCGGTGAAGCGCCAGTTGAAGGCACTGGGTGTGCCGGAGCAGCAGAGCCGTTACGAGTTCTTCGGGCCGGCGGCTGCCCTGGAATGATGTAGCGCCTGTACCGGCCTCTTCGCGGGCTCGCCCGCTCCCACAGGGATAGCGTCAGCCGCACAGGCAGCGCAAGACCTGTGGGAGCGGGCGAGCCCGCGAAGAGGCCAGCACTGGCTTACACGATTACTTCCTGCCTATATATAAGGAAAGATGAAAGCGGGCTCAGCGCTTTCATCATTAATCCTCCGTTAATCACGGTATCCTTCACTCCCGGGTGTCGAGGGGCTTGCCCCTGTGCGGCACCCGGGCAGCAGCTTTTTTTGCCGCCCGGCGTTGAGCCGACCTCGTTGCGGCCGGTCTCAGCCTCACCGGATAGCCCTGCGCAGTGCTATCGCGCCGCTTCCTCGACACGCCCAGCGTGTAGACTTGCGCCCAGGCAGGCGGACCACGCTGCCACTATCCATCGAAGGAACCGGCAATGAACGAACAAACCTCGCGCCTGAATCGGGAACGGCGCTTTCTGGTGCTGTTGGGCCTGATCTGCCTGTCGCTGATCGGCGGCGCCCTCTATATGCAAGTGGTGCTGGGCGAGGCACCGTGCCCGCTGTGCATCCTGCAGCGTTACGCGCTGCTGTTCATTGCCGTGTTCGCCTTCATCGCCGCAGCGATGCCCGGGCGCCGCAGCCTGACCTTCTTCGAGGCCATGGTGGTGCTTAGCGCAATTGGCGGAATCATTGCAGCCGGCAACCATGTGTATATACTCGCCAACCCCATGGTCAGCTGTGGCATCGACACCCTCCAGCCGATCGTGGACGACCTGCCGCTGGCCAAGCTCTGGCCGCTGGCGTTCCAGGTCGACGGCTTCTGCAGCACGCCGTACCCACCGATCCTCGGTTTGTCGCTGGCGCAGTGGGCACTTGTGGCGTTTGTGCTGACTGCCATTCTGGTTCCGCTCGGCATCTACCGCAACCGACGTCAGGGTTAGACAAAAGTCCTGAATTGCATGTGGTCTTTTACGCCGCACGAGAACAGCGAAAAGTTGCCCCCCGCTTGATCCAGATCAATCACGAAGCCTTGTAGAATGCGGCTTTGAGGGCTAGCAAGCGGGGTGCGACAAACTGTCGCGAAGTTGAATTATCGAGCAGCATTGTTACGCATTCTGTAAAAGACTGTTGCTCAATAAGTCATAGTCAAGGGTTGGCGACCTCACTACAATCGCCCCCAATTTCCGTTCGGCACTGCTTGCGAGTCGCAGGATTGAAGGAAGCCCCAGCGCTCCTTTTTGCTGACTTCGTCAAGTTTCGCCCAACGGCGATACCGGGCGGATACCCCTCCGCGTTTTCCCGCACCAAATGGACTTGGTCTGAAGTACAGGCCTGTTGCCTACGAAACCATAAGCACCGCTAACACGCTTGAAGCCAAGGTCCAGCAGTCGGACCCCAGGCCGGAGCGAGTACGGGCGCAAAATGCCTCACTTGGCAGGACGAAGTGTTGGCTACCAAAACACAAATTGCATTGAAGCAAGCTGATCTAGAGGTCGTGAGATGAGTAAAAAGCGTTACCCCAGACTGTTTGGCATATTGCCCGTTTTAGGCATGCTTTTACTCAGTGGGTGCAACTGGACCCTGCTCGACCCGAAGGGCCAGGTCGGCATTGAGCAAAAGAACCTGATCCTGATCGCAACCGGCCTGATGCTGCTGGTGGTGATTCCCGTCATCATCATGACCCTGGCGTTCGCCTGGAAGTACCGTGCTTCCAACAAGGCAGCCACCTACACCCCTGACTGGTCGCACTCGACCAAGATCGAGGCCGCGGTGTGGATCATCCCGATCCTGATCATCATCGCCCTGGGTTACGTCACCTACCACTCCACCCACAAGCTGGACCCATACCGTCCGCTGGATTCGGACGTGAAGCCGATCCAGATCGACGTGGTCGCACTGGACTGGAAGTGGCTGTTCATCTACCCGGAACAGGGCATTGCCACCGTCAACAAGATCAACTTCCCGGCCAACACCCCGGTGAACTTCCGCGTCACCTCCGACGCCGTGATGAACTCGTTCTTCATCCCGGGCCTGGGTGGCCAGATCTACGCGATGGCTGGCATGACCACCAAACTGCACCTGATCGCCAACGAGAACGGTGTGTTTGACGGTATCAGCGCCAACTACAGCGGTGCTGGTTTCACCGGCATGAAATTCAAGGCTACTGCCCAATCCCAGGCCGACTTCGATGCATGGGTCGCCGAGGTCAAGCAGTCGCCGTTGAAACTGGGCAAAGCCGAGTACGAAGCTCTGGCCAAGCCTAGCGAATACAACCCAGTCGCGCTGTACAGCGAGGCGCCAGCAGAGCTGTTCCAGACCATCGTCGACAAGTACGAAGGCATGAACCGCGGCAAGCCGGTCCACGAAGAAGCAGGCAGCAAAGATCTGGCCACAACCAAGGGTGTGGAATCGAGTATGCAACCAGCTGCCGGTGCAGAGGAGTAAGAGATGTTCGGTAAACTAAGCCTGGAGGCGATACCCTATCACGAGCCGATAGTCATGGTGACGCTTGCCATGATCGCGCTCGGCGGTATCGCTGTCGTCGGTCTTATCACCTATTTCCGCAAGTGGACCTACTTGTGGAGCGAGTGGCTGACTACTGTCGACCACAAAAAGATCGGCGTGATGTACATCATCGTCGCGATGGTCATGCTGCTGCGCGGCTTTGCCGACGCCATCATGATGCGTACCCAGCTGGCTGCCGCAACCGGTGGCTCCGAAGGCTACCTGCCGCCTGAACACTATGACCAGATCTTCACCGCTCACGGTGTGATCATGATCATCTTCATGGCGATGCCGTTCTTCACCGGCCTGATGAACCTGGCGGTTCCCCTGCAGATCGGTGCACGTGACGTTGCCTTCCCGTTCCTGAACTCCCTGAGCTTCTACCTGCTGCTGGCAGGCGTGCTGCTGGTCAACATCTCGCTGGGCGTTGGTGAATTCGCCAAGACCGGCTGGGTTGCCTATCCGCCGCTCGCAGGCATCCAGTACAGCCCTGGGGTGGGCGTTGACTACTACATCTGGGCGCTACAGCTATCCGGATTGGGTACGACGCTTACCGGCGTGAACTTCCTCGTTACCGTGATGAAGATGCGCGCACCTGGCATGAAGCTGATGGACATGCCGATCTTCACCTGGACCTGCACCTGGGCCAACGTACTGATCGTTGCTTCGTTCCCGATCCTGACTGCTGCACTCGCACTGCTGACTGTTGACCGTTATCTGGACTTCCACATTTTCACCAACGAGCTTGGTGGGAACCCGATGATGTACGTCAACCTGTTCTGGGCGTGGGGTCACCCTGAGGTTTACATCCTGATCCTGCCGGCCTTCGGCGTGTTCTCGGAAGTAACTTCGACGTTCTCTGGCAAACGCCTGTTCGGCCACCACTCGATGATCTACGCATCGGGCGCGATCGCCATCCTGGGCTTTGCGGTATGGCTGCACCACTTCTTCACCATGGGTGCCGGCGCCAGCGTCAACACCTTCTTCGGCCTGGCGACGATGCTGATCTCCATCCCGACCGGTGTGAAGCTGTTCAACTGGCTGTTCACCATGTACCAAGGCCGCGTGCGCTTCACCGCGCCGATGCTCTGGACCCTGGGCTTCATGGTCACCTTCTCCATCGGTGGCATGACCGGCGTACTGCTGGCCGTTCCAGGTGCTGACTTCGTCCTGCACAACAGCCTGTTCGTAATTGCGCACTTCCACAACGTGATCATCGGTGGCGCGGTATTCGGCTACATCGCCGGTTTCGCCTTCTGGTTCCCGAAAGCCTTCGGCTTCACCCTGAACGAGAAGTGGGGCAAAGCTGCCTTCTGGTTCTGGCTGTCGGGCTTCTACGTTGCGTTCATGCCGCTGTACGCGCTGGGCTTCATGGGCATGACCCGTCGTCTGAACCACTCCGACAACCCACTGTGGGAACCCTACCTGTACGTAGCCGTTGTCGGCGCCGTGCTGATCCTGTTCGGTATCGCTTGCCAGCTGATCCAGATCGTCGTTTCGGTTCGCGACCGCAAAGACAACATGGACGTCACTGGCGACCCATGGGGCGGCCGTACCATCGAGTGGTCCACTTCGTCGCCACCACCGTTCTACAACTTCGCTCACATGCCTGAGAAAGTTGGCCTGGACGCCTGGCACGAAGCCAAGGAAGCCGGCGTTGCGTACAAGGTTCCGGCCAAGTACGAAGCGATCCACATGCCGAGCAACACCTCCACCGGTCTGTTCATGGGGCTGTTCCTGACCGTGTTCGGCTTCGCCTTCATCTGGCACATCTGGTGGCTGGTGGGCGCGAGCCTGTTGGCAACCATCGCAGTCTTCGTTCGCCACGCTGCGCGTGACGACCAGGGCTACATGGTTCCGGCCGAAGAAGTGGCGCGCATCGAAGGCGAGCGCATGAAAGCGCTGGCCAAAGCAGGTGTTCTGCCTGCCGGCGCACGTGTCGAATCGTTTGAGCGGGTGTAATCAATGTCCAGTCAAGTAATGCACGGCGGCGCTGCTCATGGTCACGACCATGGGCATGACGACCACCACCACGACTCGGGCCAGATGACCGTACTGGGCTTCTGGCTGTACCTGATGACCGACTGCATCCTGTTTGCGTCGCTCTTCGCCACCTACGCGGTGCTGTCCGGCAGTTTTGCCGGCGGCCCGTCGGGTCACGACATCTTCCAGCTCGATTTCGTAGCTGTTGAAACGCTGTTCCTGCTGCTGTCCTCGATCACCTTCGGCTTCGCCATGCTGAAGATGTTCGATGGCAAGAAAGCGGGCGTACTGGGCTGGTTGGCTGTGACCTTCCTGTTCGGTGCTGGCTTCATCGCCATGGAAATCTATGAATTCCATCACCTGATCAGCGAGGGCTTCGGCCCGCAGCGCAGTGGCTTCCTGTCGGCGTTCTTCGCCCTGGTAGGTACCCACGGTCTGCACGTGACTGCCGGCCTGATCTGGATGGCAATCATGATGTACCAGATCAACAAGCACGGCATCACGCCGACCGCCAAGACCCGCATGAGCTGCCTGAGCCTGTTCTGGCACTTCCTGGACGTGGTCTGGATCTGCGTATTCACCGTCGTTTACCTGCTGGGGGTTCTGTAATGGCTAGCGCACACGACACTCATCACGAAGGTAACCACGGCAGCGTCAAGTCGTACATGATCGGCTTTGTCCTGTCGATCATCCTGACCGCGATCCCGTTCGCGCTGGCGATGACTGCCAGCCTGCCGAAGAACCTGACCGTTCTGATCATTGTTGCCATGGCCGTGATCCAGGTTGTTGTTCACCTGGTTTACTTCCTGCACATGGACCGCTCGAAAGAGCAACGCAACAACGTGTCGACGTTCCTGTTCACCGTACTGGTAATTGCACTGCTGGTCGGCCTGTCGCTGTGGATCATGTTCAACATCCACATCGAAATGATGGCCAAGTGAGGTAAGACTGCATGTCCGTTAAGCACTTTATCCAAATCACCAAACCGGGGATCATTTTCGGTAACGTGCTTTCCGTGGCAGGCGGTTTCTTCCTTGCCTCGAAGGGCCATGTGGATTTCGCCTTGTTCCTGGCGGTGGTGATCGGTACTTCGCTGGTGGTTGCGTCCGGATGCGTGTTCAACAACTGCATCGACCGTGACATCGACCACAAGATGGAGCGCACCAAGAACCGCGTCATGGTGCAGGGCGGCATGTCGCTGCCCCTCGCGCTGATCTACGCCACCCTGCTCGGGGTGGCGGGTTTCAGCCTGCTGTATGTTCAGGCCAACCCACTGTCGGCGTTCTGCGCGCTGATTGGCTTTGTTGTCTACGTCGGTTTCTACAGCCTGTGGCTGAAGCGTAAATCGGTGCACGGCACCTTGGTCGGCAGCCTGTCCGGTGCCATGCCTCCGGTGATCGGCTACTGCGCCGTCAGCAACAGCTTCGACCTGGCTGCAGTGACCCTGCTGGTGATGTTCAGCCTGTGGCAGATGCCGCACAGCTTTGCCATCGCCATCTTCCGCTTCAAGGATTACAGCGCTGCCAACATTCCGGTCCTGCCGGTGGCACGTGGTGTTCTCGCGGCGAAGAAGCAGATCGTGCTGTACGTACTGGCCTTCGTGCTCGCCACCTTGATGCTTACCCTCGGCGGTTACGCCGGCCTCGGCTACCTGGCCGTGGCGGCTGCCATGGGCCTGTACTGGCTTTACATGGCCTGGGGTGGCTACAAGGCGGAAGACGACAGCAAGTGGGCGCGCAAGGTGTTCGGCTTCTCCATTCTCACCGTTACCGCCCTGAGCGTGATGATGGGTGTGGACAGCCAGACTGCTGCGGACGTGCTGATGACCTACGCACGCTGAAACTGCTGCCTGTTTCACGAAAACCCCGGCCATGTGCCGGGGTTTTTTTATGGGTGTTTTCCTGTACCGGCCTCTTCGCGGGCTTGCCCGCTCCCACAGGTACGGCGCAAGTCTCTGGGCCTGTGGATTACCCTGTGGGAGCGGGCGAGCCCGCGAAGAGGCCAGTACAGGAAACATAAATCCCGGGTTTTCAAACAATACATCTGAAAAAATCTAACAAAACAGGAAATTGTCCTTTACAGGCATCCTGTTTCGGCACTATCTTCTGATCCAGGCCGCCACATCGGCCAACGTCGCTCGGACGGTTCCGGGCGCTTACGTACTCAGAGGAAGCCATGGCCAACCCAGGTTCGCCGCGCCGCTTTGCGCGCATCGATCGTCTCCCCCCTTACGTCTTCAACATCACTGCCGAGCTCAAGATGGCTGCCCGCCGCCGTGGTGAGGACATCATCGACCTGAGCATGGGCAACCCCGACGGTGCCACTCCGCCGCATATCGTCGAGAAGCTTGTGCAGGTCGCCCAGCGTGAAGACACCCACGGGTATTCCACTTCTCGCGGCATCCCGCGCCTGCGCCGGGCCATCTCCAACTGGTACAAGGAACGCTACGAGGTCGACATCGACCCGGAAAGCGAAGCCATCGTTACCATCGGCTCCAAAGAAGGCCTGGCCCACCTGATGCTGGCCACCCTCGACCAGGGCGACACGGTGCTGGTGCCCAACCCCAGCTACCCGATCCATATCTACGGTGCGGTCATTGCCGGCGCCCAGGTGCGTTCGGTGCCGCTGGTGCCGGGTGTGGACTTCTTCAACGAGCTTGAGCGGGCGATCCGCGAGTCGATCCCAAAGCCGAAGATGATGATCCTCGGCTTCCCGTCCAACCCCACGGCCCAGTGCGTGGAACTGGACTTCTTCGAGCGTGTGGTGGCTTTGGCCAAGCAGTACAACGTGCTGGTGATCCACGACCTGGCCTACGCCGACATCGTCTACGACGGCTGGAAAGCCCCTTCGATCATGCAGGTGCCCGGTGCCAAGGACATTGCGGTGGAGTTCTTCACCCTGTCCAAGAGCTACAACATGGCCGGTTGGCGGATCGGTTTCATGGTCGGTAATCCCGAGCTGGTCAGCGCCCTGGCGCGGATCAAGAGCTATCACGACTACGGCACCTTCACGCCGCTGCAGGTTGCGGCCATTGCTGCGCTGGAAGGTGACCAGCAGTGCGTGCGCGATATTGCCGAGCAGTACCGCCAGCGGCGTAACCTGTTGGTGAAGGGGCTGCACGAGCTGGGCTGGATGGTCGAGAACCCCAAGGCTTCGATGTATGTTTGGGCGAAGATTCCGCCGGAGTATGCACACCTGGGGTCGCTGGAGTTTTCCAAGAAGCTGCTGGCCGAGGCCAAGGTGTGCGTGTCGCCGGGGATTGGTTTTGGTGACTATGGTGATGACCATGTGCGCTTTGCCCTGATCGAGAACCAGGACCGTATCCGCCAGGCGATTCGCGGTATCCGCCAGATGTTCCGGGCAGACGGCCAGGCCCGCAAGTAAGCCATTGGGGCCGCTTTGCGGCCCATCGCGACACAAGGTGCTCCTACAGGAGTACGCGATCCCCTGTAGGAGCGGCCTTGTGTCGCGATGGGCTGCAAAGCAGCCCCCGGCTGACTCAAAGGCTACCTTTCCGCCTGCTTTCCCCTGCTCAGCCTACCTATCTTCAGCACTCATTTCTCACCAAAGAGATCCCCCATGAGTGTCTTCACCGCCTATTTTTGCGGCACCGGCTCGCACCGCTTCGACGATGCCAACCCCAACTTCTGGAACGGCGAGCTGGTCTCGACCTTGGCCTCCAACGACCAGGGCCGCGAATTCGCCCACTGGATTGCCGTCGACGGCCCCGGTAGCGGCAACCTGCAGGATGACGACCTGTTCGTCGAACCTGGCGGCTATTTCAACTGGACCGGGCAGCTGTTTGGCCGCGGCTGGGAAGAGAACGTCAACCATGTGCTGCAGGTGATCAAGGGCGAAAGCAGCTGGCAGCGGAAAAAACTCAGCGAAGATGAGTATCAGCGGCTGAAGCAGGCTGGAGTGCCCATCCCCGACGCCTCTTCAACCGCCTCCTGGTTCTGGCGCACCTATGACTATGGCGAACGCCACCCAACCCCGCAGGAGCTTCAGGAGCGCATCATCAGCATGTTCCGCAAGCCGCGCCTGCCCACCCAGGTCAACCTGGTGGGCTGGAGCAGGGGAGGGATCAGCTGCCACATGCTGGCCAATGCCATGGCGCAAGACCCGGTATTGCGGAACATGCCGGTGAATATCTTTGCCATCGACCCAGTGCCAGGGGTTGGCAATGTGCAAACCGAACGTGTCACGTTGGCTGATAACGTCAAGGAATACGTTGGCTTCTACTCGCGAGATGAGCGTTCCAAAGGGTTTGCCTGCGTGATCCCTGCCGTCGCGCAACAGACGCGGATATGCGTGTATCCGATGCCGGGCCGACATGCCACGCTGGTTGGCAATGCTTCGGTGGATGGCGCCGGTGACGGCAAGGTATTGGCGGAACCGGGGTTGATCGTTCGCCATTTTGCCGAGGTGTGCCTGGCGCGCTGGGGCGTGAAACTGGACAAGCGGCTGGCGCTGGATGACGCTCAGTTGATGAAGTGCCACCAAGTCATGGCTGCCGCTGACAAGCAGTATCAGGCCATGCGCAGTCAGTCTTACACGGTACTTACCGAGGGCGAAAAAAGCGACCGTCTGGTGCATTGTGGCCCGGATCGTACCCAGTTCAGCAAGGTACGGGGCGATGAGTTCGACCCAAGCGCGGGCCTTGCCTTGCAGCGCTGGGATGTGTCGACTTACAAAGCGATCTGCTAGCCATGGCGGGCGGCCGGATCAGCGGCAATTTTTTTTGCATTGCCCCTCTATCCAGCCGCCCCTGCTTGGATTAAAAATGGCGCCGCGGGCCAGCCCCGATAACAACAACCTTTCCCCTCCGTGGCATCATGTCTGAATATAACCCTTGCCTTGACTGCGGCGCCTGCTGCGGGTACTTCCGTGTGTCCTTCTTCTGGGGCGAATGCCAGTCTGCCGGGGGCGTTGTGCCGGACGACCTGGTGGTACAGATCAACCCCACCCGCGTTGCCATGATCGGCACCGACGCCAAGCCCTGCCGCTGTGTCAGCCTAGAGGGCGAGATCGGCAAAGAGGTGGCTTGTACCATTTATGCCAACCGGTCCAGCCCGTGCCGCGAGTTTGATGCCTCGTGGGAGGGTGGGGTACACAACCCCAGCTGTGATGATGCGCGGGCCGCGTATGGGCTGCCACCGCTGACTCCGCCGGGGGCTAACGAGCCGCATTGGCCGGATGATGGGGCTGAGGTGGCCTGAAGCATTCAGGTTGCCTGTAATGGCCTCTTCGCGGGCACGCCCGCTCCCACAGGGACCGCACAGTATTTGAACCCTGTGCAGTCCACCCTGTGGGAGCGGGCGCGCCCGCGAAGAGGCCATCAGCTGTAAGAAGATTCTGAACTTGAAACCAGATGCTTCAAGTTGCCAAGGGTTAGGAATTATCCTACGACCTCAGTCGAATGCCGTCTGATAGGCAAGTACTCATCTCAGATATAACGTTCCTGCGTCGCCGTATCTGGTGACCGGGTGTGAGAAGCCCGAAGTTCCGGGTTGCTTCTTAAACACATCCGAGATGACTATGACTAGCTTCGTACCTGATCCATCCGTTACGGACCTTACCTACCCAGCCGCCAAGTCCCAGGCCACCCAGGTCATGGACAACCTCTCCGGCACCATCCTCCAATACCTCGACGCCGAATCCCCAGCCCTGCGTTCCAGCCTGCTGGAAGCGATGTCAGCCCAGACCGACCTGCTACAAGCCCTGCTGGCCCACATGAAAGCGCAGGAGGCCAAGGCATGAGCGAGCACCTCAAATCCCGCACTACCGCCGGCGTGGAGAAATGATATGGAAGTGGGGTTGAATCGCGGCGCCTGAGCGATTTTTGGGGCCGCTTTGCGGCCCATCGCGACACAAGGCCGCTCCTACAGGAGTACGTGATCCCCTGTAGGAGCGGCCTTGTGTCGCGATGGGCTGCAAAGCAGCCCCGGGATGCCGGAACCTTGCACATGAAGTTAAACTGTCATCTCCCCAGCAATGGACAGGAGATCCGGCGTGACCCCACCCCGCAGTTTCCCCAGTGACCTCTGCCTCGACAGCCCGCGCCTGCACTTGCGCCCCATGCGCCATGCCGATGCCGCGCAGTGGCTGGCAATCATGGCCGACCCCGAGGTCATGCGTTATTGGCACCATGCCCCATGGCAAGACCTGGCCGAGGCCGAAAGCGCCCTGGCCGCCGACCGCGAAGCCTATGCCAATGGCGACCAGCTCAAGCTCGGCATGTACCGCCGTGACAACGGCGAACTGATCGGCATGGTCCAGCTGTTCAATATCGACGACATTTCCCGCCGCGGTGAAATCGGCTACTGCCTGGCCAGCGCCGTGCAGGGCAGGGGCTACATGGATGAAGCGCTGACCTGCTTCATCGATTACCTCGCCCACACCCTGCACATGCGCCGCCTGGAAGGCGAAATCGACCCGCGCAACCAAGGCTCGGCACGTACCCTGGAGCGCCAGGGCTTCGTGCTCGAAGGCACCCTGCGGGCACGCTGGTGCGTGGCCGGTGAGCTGTCCGACTCAGGCATTTACGGGCTGTTGCTGGAACCACCTGTTGCATAGTCTTGCGGCGAATAGCTACTATTCGGGAACAATTCTCACTTGCGCCCCGGTGCCCCATGCCCGTAGCCGACTCACCGAGCCAGTACCCGCTTGAACAGCTGTACAGCGAGCACCATGGCTGGCTGTTCAGCTGGCTACGCCGCAAGTTGCGCTGCTCGCACAGCGCAGCCGACCTGGCCCAGGACACTTTCGTGCGCATCCTGGCCTCGCGTGATGCCCTGCTGGGCATGCGCGAGCCACGCGCCTACCTCAGCACCACGGCGCGGCGCCTGCTGATCGACCGGGTGCGCCGGCAGCAGATCGAAGCGGCCTACCTCAGCGAGTTGGCCCTGGCTGCCGAGGCGCTGGAAGGGCATCAATCCCCCGAAAGCATCCTCATCACCCTGGAAGCACTGGAGCAGATCGCCTTCCTGCTCGAAGGCCTGCACGTGAATGCCCGCGAAGCCTTCGTTGGTTACTACCTGGACGACCTGACCCAGCCGCAGATTGCCGAACGCCTGCAGATGTCCCCGCGCATGGTGCGCAAGTACCTGGCCCAGGCCCTGATCCATTGCCACCGCACGCTGGACATTGCCGCACCGTGAACCCGTCGCGTATCGAGCAGGAAGCCGCCGAGTGGGCCCTGAGCCTGGGCGAGGGTGAACTGGATGTCGACGAGGCACGTGAGTTCGACGCCTGGCTGCAAGCCGACCCACGCCACGGCGCCACCTTGCGCCGCATGCAAGGGGTAATCAGCCAGGTGCAGGCGCTGCGCCAGCAGCGCGGGCCGGTGGGGGCCGGGCTGCGCGCCGGCATGCCCGCCCCCACACCACGTTCGGGTGCACGCCGCACGCTGCTCGGCCTGGCCTTGGCGGCCTCGTTGCTCGGCACCTTACCGTTTGCCGGGATCTCGCCGCAGGGCTGGCTGGCCGACCTGCATACCGCGCCGGCCGAGTGGCACAGCCAAACTCTGGAAGATGGCTCGCAACTGACCTTGGCGGGCAACTCTGCCGTGGATGTCGAGTTCAGCGCCGGTGAGCGGCGCATTCGCCTGCTGCATGGCCAGCTGCTGGTGGATGTCAGTCATGACCCGGCGCGGCCGTTCGTGGTGCAGACCGACGAAGGCAGCTTCAAGGCCCTGGGTACGCGCTTTGTGGTCAGCCAAGGCCGCGCCCGCAGTGAACTGACCATGCTGGAGTCGCGGGTCGAGGCCCGCAGTGCCGTATCCGGCGATCAACTGGTCGCCGGGCGCGGCGAGCGGGCCTGGGTGGCGCGTGACGGGGTCGGCCCGTTGCCGGCCATCGACCCGGCGCGGGTCGACCAGGCCTGGCAGCATCACCAGCTGGTGGCCGATGGCGTGCCGCTTGATCAGGTGCTCGATGCCTTGGCCCAGCAGCGCCGTGGCGTGCTGCGTTTCGACCGCCAGGCCATGCAGGCGATCAAGGTATCGGCAGTGCTGCCGCTGGATGACAGCGAACGCGCCCTGCGCCTGTTGGCCGAAGCGTTGCCCATTCGTATCGGCGGGGTTGGCCGCTGGTGGACCACGGTCGAGCCCGTCTCACGAGAAAATTGAACAAGGTGGTTCCGCTTCTGCGCAGTGGCCCGTCAAACAAGAGGCCAACCGATCAAGAACAAGGAGCCGATCCACCATGCGCCGATTCCCTGGCCACCCCGTCCGCAGCCCGCTAGCCCTGGCCTTGCGCCTGTCCTGTGCCGGGCTGGCCCTATCCGTTGCGGCCCTGCCGGCCGTGGCCGAGGAAGCCGCCCGCCATAGCTTCGAGGTGCCCGCCGGCAACCTGGCCCAGGCGCTTGGCAGCTATGCCCAGCAAGCCGGCGTGTCGCTGGCCTTCACCCCGCAGATGCTGGCTGGCCTGCAAAGCAACGGCCTGCATGGCCTGTATGCGGTGGACAGCGGTTTTGCCGTGCTGCTGGCCGGCAGTGGTTACCGGGTGGAGCGCAGCGCCAACGGCTACCGGCTGGTTGCCGAGCCGCAAGCGGCGGTAAGCGGTGACGCGCTGGAGCTGGGCGTGACCACGGTAGCGGGGCAGGGTATGGGCGAAAGTACCGAAAACACAGGTTCCTATGCCCCGGGCCTGCTCAGTGTCGGCTCCAAGACCCCGACCAGCCTGCGCCAGACGCCGCAGTCGGTGTCCACCGTGACCCGCCAGCTGATCGAAGACCAGCAACTGACCGACATCAACCAGGCGATGAAAGTGACGCCGGGTATCGTTACGCAGAGCACCACCTTCCGCACCCAGGACTTTCTCTCGCGCGGTTTCAGCATCCAGAACCTGCAGATCGACGGCGCGGCGCCCCAGGCATTGGGTACCGCCATGGGTTCGTTCTACTCGTCGAACATCTTCGAACTGGCCGAGTTCGACCATATCGAGGTGCTGCGCGGTACCGCTGCGCTGTACGGTGGTTCGGGTGATCCGGGTGGCATCATCAACATGGTGCGCAAGCGGCCGACTTCCTTTAACCAATTGAAGCTGACCCTGTCGGCCGGCAGCTGGGACAACTACCGCCAGGAGTTCGACCTGTCCGGCCCGCTGGGTTGGGATGGCCGCCTGCGCGGGCGGCTGGTGATGTCCAACACCGATCGCCAGTATTTCACCGACAACCGCGCCACCGAGCGGCCGCTGGTGTATGGCGTGCTGGAAGCGGACGTTACCGACGACACCATGCTTACCTTCGGTGCCCGCTACAACAAGTCCCACGAAACCGGCAGCAACAGTTCGGTGCCTCGTTACAGCGACGGTGCTGACCTGAACCTGCCGCGGCACACCGGCCTGACGCAGAAATGGGCCTATGTCGATGCCACTGCGCGTGAGTACTTCGCCAAGGTCGACCACCGCTTCAACGACGACTGGAAGCTCAACGTCAGCTACACCAACACCTGGGACCTCGGGCTGTTCAAGACCGCCACCACCCTGAACGCGGTAGACCCGGTAACCAATACCGGTGCAACCTGGTACGGCACCTCGACCCGCCAAGAGAACGAGCAGCACCTGTATGACGCTAACGTCTCGGGCCACTTCCAGGCCTTTGGCCTGGACCATGAGGTGGTCTTCGGTGCCGACTACCAGAAGATCGACAGCCGCTGGCTAGGGACCGCACCCTTCGCTGCATCGGGCGCGCCGGCCAACCTGTTCGACCCCGACAGCACGCCTTTCGGCGACCCTGGCAACGGGCGTGACTACAAGCGCGACTACAGCCCCAACTCGCAACGCCAGTATGGCCTGTACGGCAGCCTTCGCCTGCAGCTGGCCGAGCCGCTACACCTGATAGTCGGCGCGCGGGCGCAGCGCTTCCACTTCTGGCAGACCTACACCAACAACCTGACGACGCCGGCGAGTATCTCCAGCCCAGAGCAACGTATCGGCACCAAGGTGACGCCGTTCGGTGGCCTGGTCTACGACCTGGATGATCAATGGTCGGCCTATGCCAGCTACTCGGAAATCTACAAACCGCAGTCCAGCAGGATCAGCGGTCCTGCCGAAACCGGCACGGCGCTGGAGCCCATGACCGGCAAGACTTACGAGACCGGCCTCAAGGGTGAGCTGTTCAACGGTGCGCTCAATGCCAGCGTGGCGCTGTACTACACCACTCGCGAAAACGAGGCAGTGCAAGACCCGAACTTCCCGGCGACCAGTGCCGGCTTCTCCGGTAGCTGCTGCTACGTGTCCAACGGCAAGGTGGTGAGCAAGGGCATCGACATGGAGCTGTCTGGCGAGCTGTTGCCGGACTGGATGCTGGTGGGGGGCTACACCTTCAACCTCAACCGCAACCGCAGTTCGGACGCCCCGCTGAGCACGGTGATGCCCAAGCACCTGTTCAAGCTGTACACCACCTACCGGCTGCCGGGTCTCTTGAGCGACTTCAAGGTTGGCGGCGGCGTGCAGGTGCAAAGCGCCACGTACATGAGCGGTACAGTGAATCGCTACGCCAGCAACGGCGCGCTGGTGGAGCGAAACGTACCGTTTGATTTCGACCAGAGTGGCTATGCGATCTGGAACGCGTTGGTCGAATACCGCGTCGATGACCACTGGAACGTCACGCTCAACGGCAACAACCTGTTCGACAAGAAGTACTACGAAACCGTGGGTACTTCGACCTATGGCAACTACTACGGCGAACCCCGCAACTTCATGGTGACCTTGCGCGGCACCTATTGAGGGTTTGGAAGCGGGGCAGGGCCTGGGTTAAGGTCGTACCCTGTCCCGTTTCCCCCAGGAATCCCCCTTGCCCGTTTTCTACCTGAGCATCAGCCTGCTGCTGTACTTGCTCGCCCTGTTCTTCGATGGCGCGCAGATGAGCGGCGATCGCCATATGCCGGCCCTGCAGATGCTGCTGTACGGGCCATGGGGCTTGCCCTTCGGCTTGCACCAATGGTTTGCCAACCCGCTGCTGGCCCTGGCCATACTTGCCCATCGGCGCTTTCGCCGGCTGGCTTTGCTGGCCGGGTTGGCGGCGGCGTACCTGGCAGCCAGCAGCTTCGGCATCACGCGTTTGCCGGATAACCAGACCTACGAATTCCATGACCTCACCGGTTTCGGTGCCGGCTTCTACCTGTGGCTGGCGGCGATTGTGGTGTTTTGCCTGGGCCAGGCGTGGCACTGCTGGAAGGCGCGCCGGGCTGATGACATGCCGGGCTGGAGCTGGCTTGATGTGGTGCTGATTGCGGCACTGGGCGTGGCGTTGTATGCAGCAACGCAGATGCCCTCGCTACGCTTTGAACCGGGCAAGGTACTGATGCCCCCTGAGCAGCCGCAGACGCTGTGATATCCACAAGGAGGATTCGCATGATCAAGCATTACCTGGCAGGCCTGGCGCTGGCCTGCGTGCTGCCGATAGCGGTGGCGGACGATTACACACCGGCCTATGGCCAGTGCATGGACAAGGCCTCCACTACCGTGGCCATGAGTGACTGCATCGGGGCCGAGACGCAGGTGCAGGACCAGCGCTTGAACCGGGTGTACAAGCAACTGATGGGCAGGCTGGATGCCGGGCAGCAGAAGAGCCTGCGCGATGTGCAGCGCAAGTGGCTGGCCTACCGCGATGGCAATTGCCAGTTCCATGTGCAGGCCAGTGGCGGGACCATGGCGCAGCTGGAAGGTGGCAGCTGCCTGATGGACATGACCCGCGACCGGGCGGCGGAGCTGGAGCGGGTGCTTAGCCCGGGGCAGTAGAGCCTTTACAGGAATGATTGGCCTACTCTTGTAGGAGCGGCCTTGTGTCGCGAAAGGGCCGCAAAGCGGCCCCGGGATGTCAGCATCAAGGCAGCAATAGCCGGGGCTGCTGCACAGCCCTTTCGCGACGCAAGGCCGCTCCTACAGGTTATGCAGCGCCTGTCAGATTCGCGGTTCGCGCAGCGCCCGGGCCTTGAGGTATTCGCGCACTTCCAAGCCATCCCCGGCAAACTCTATACGCTCGGCCTTGGCTGCCCGTTGGTAGGCATACATCGGGTCGTAGTACTCGTTCAGCAAGCCTTCGATCCAGACCCGGTGCAGGTCTACCGTGCCGCTGCGCTGCTGCTCTTCCAGGGCTTCGCGCAGAATCGCTGACAAGCGCTGATAGCGCTCGCCACCCAAGCGCTTGTAGATGTTGCCCATGCTTTGCAACATGCGCTCGGCAAACAGCTGGCGGCCTTCTTCCTCGCCATGAACAGCGGCGAACTCGGCACTCAGGTTGACCACATAATCACGCAGGATACGCTCAACACGGTTGGCAAAGCTGTCTTCCAGCCACACCAGCGGGTACTGCTGCATGCCCTGGTACAACTCCAGCGGCACCGTGCAACTGCCAACGATACGGCCTTCATCTTCCAGCACGAACTGCTCGATCCCGCTGGCACGCTTTTTCAGCACATCGATCGCCAGCTGGTTTTCGAAGTCGATCTGCGCGGGTTGCGCAGTAGCGCGCTTGCCGAAGCTGGAGCCACGATGGTTCGCGTGGCCTTCCAGGTCCAGCACGTTGGCCAACTGATGCAGCACATCGGTCTTGCCGGTGCCGGTCAGGCCACCCACCAGCACGAAATCGCATTGGGCCACCGCCTGCTGGGTCGTCTCCAGCAGGAAGGTACGCATGGCCTTGTAGCCACCTTTGACACGCGGGTACTGAATACCCGCCTCATCGCGCAGCCAGCCCTGCACGATCTGCGAACGTAGGCCACCACGGAAGCAGTACAGGTACCCTTGCGGGTGGGCCTGAGTGAAGGCCACCCAGGCGTCCATCCGTGCCTGTTTGGTGGCGCCGCTGACCAGCTTGTGGCCCAGGGCGATGGCGGCCGCCTGGCCCTGTTGCTTGAAGCAGGTGCCGACCTTCTGCCGCTCCTGATCGTTCATCAGCGGCAGGTTGACCACACCGGGGAAGGCGCCCTTGGCGAATTCGACGGGCGCGCGCATGTCCATCATCGGCACATCATTGAGGAACAGATGGCCAAAGTCGGTGCAGTCGGGGCGCATCAGATCACCTCGACCGCGTGGCTCTGTCGCTCGACCAGCTTGCCGATCGGCGCCAGTTGCAGGCCCAGCTCGGCCGCCACGGCAAGGAACTCGGCTTCGCCCTCCAGGGCGACTGCCACCAGCAGGCCACCGCTGGTCTGTGGGTCGCACAGCAGGTGTTTCTGCTCGTCGCTGAGCGCGCCAATCTTGTGGCCGTAGCTGTCGAAGTTGCGCAGGGTGCCGCCAGGGATGCAACCCTCGGCCAGGTAGTGGTCGACGCTGGGCAGGCGCGGAACGGCGGCGTAGTCCAGGTGCGCGGTAAGGCCACTGCCTTCAGCCAGCTCGACCAGATGGCCGAGCAGGCCGAAACCGGTGACGTCGGTCATGGCCTTGACCCCGTCGAGCTTGCCGAAGCGGCTGCCGGGGGTATTGAGGGTGCACATCCAGTCACGTGCCAGGCCCTGGTCCTGCGCACGCAGCCTGGCCTTTTTCTCGGCGGTGGTGAGGATGCCGATGCCCAGGGGTTTGGTCAGGTACAGTTTGCAGCCGGCAGCGGCGGTGTCGTTGCGCTTGAGGTGGCGCTTGCTGACCACGCCAGTGACGGCCAGGCCGAAGATCGGTTCGGGGGCGTCGATGGAGTGGCCGCCAGCCAGCGGGATACCGGCTTCGGCGCACACCGCCCGGCCACCGCGAATCACTTCACGGGCGACTTCCGGTGGCAGCACATTGATCGGCCAGCCGAGGATGGCGATGGCCATCAGCGGGTCGCCGCCCATGGCGTAGATATCGCTGATGGCGTTGGTGGCGGCGATGCGGCCGAAATCGTACGGGTCATCGACGATGGGCATGAAGAAGTCGGTGGTCGAGACCACGCCGCGTTCGTCGTCCAGCGCGTACACGGCGGCATCGTCGCGCGAGGCGTTGCCGACCCACAGCTTCGGGTCCAGGGCCTGGGCGCCACTTTCGGCGAGGATCACGTCCAGCACCTTGGGGGAAATCTTGCAGCCACAGCCGGCACCGTGGCTGTACTGGGTAAGGCGGATCGGCTCGCTCATACGTACCTCGGCAGGTCGAATTGTTGCGCGAGTGTAGCAAAGCTGGCCATTGCGCCTTTGCCTCTTATACTTGCCGTTGTCGGCGGATTAGTCGGCGGTTTTGTTGGCATTGTCCCGCTCTTGAACCGGAGAACACCCATGCTCAAACGCCCCTTGGCGATCGCCGCCGGCCTCGTGCTGTCCTGCTGTGCCGTTGTCGTCCAGGCCGCTGAAACACTGCGGGTCAGCGCCATCCCCGACGAGGCGCCAACCGAACTGCAGCGCAAGTTCAAGCCGCTGGGCGAGTACCTGGCCAGGCAATTGGGCATGGAGGTGAAGTTCGTACCGGTGGCCGATTACCCGGCCGTGGTCGAGTCGCTGGCCGCCGACCGGCTGGACCTGGCCTGGCTGGGTGGCTTTACCTTTGTCCAGGTGCACCTGAAAGACCCGGCTGCCACGCCTCTGGTACAGCGTGAGCAGGACGCGCAGTTCACCTCCAAGTTCATCACTGCCAACCCCGACGTGAAGAGCCTGGCCGACCTCAAGGGCAAGTCGTTCGCCTTCGGTTCCATTTCGTCTACCTCGGGCAGCCTGATGCCGCGTTATTTCATGCTCAAGCAGGACAATATCAAGCCTGAGGACTACTTCAGCCGCGTGGCCTACTCCGGCGCGCATGACGCTACCGTGGCCTGGGTGCAGGCCGGCAAAGTCGATGGCGGCGTGCTCAATGCCAGCGTGTGGCAGAAGCTGGTGGACGCCGGCAAGGTCGATACCGCCAAGGTGAAAGTGTTCGCCACCACCCCGACTTACTTCGACTACAACTGGACCGTGCGAGGCAACATGGCCCCGGCGCTGAAAGAGAAAATCAAGAAGGCCTTCCTCGACCTCGACCCGGCCAACCCCGAGCACAAGGCGATCCTTGACCTGCAGGCCGCCAGCCGTTTCATCGAGACCAAGCCTGAGAACTACGTGGGCACCGAGCAAGCTGCACGCGAGGCTGGCCTGCTCAAGTGACAGCTTCGACCGTGGCCGTTCACCTGCACGGTGCCAGCCTGCGCCATGGCCAGGTACGTGCGCTTGACGCGGTCAATTTGCGCATCGGGCAGGGCGAACGTGTTGCCATCATCGGGCCGTCGGGGGCGGGCAAGTCCAGCTTGCTGCACCTTATGGCCACTGCCATCGAGCCCAGTAGCGGGCGCCTGGAGTTGCTGGGTGAACGGCCCTGGGCGTTGTCCGCCAGGGCACGCCAGCGCCTGCGGGCGCGGGTCGGCCTGGTGCATCAGGCGCCGCCCTTGCCGCCGCGCCAGCGGGTGGTCACGGCGGTGCTGGCAGGCCGCCTGGGGCAGTGGGGTGTGCTGCGTGGTTTGCTCAACCTGCTGTACCCCAGCGATGTGGCAGGTGCGCGCCAGGTGTTGGCTGAGCTGGGTCTGGCCGACAAGCTGTTCGTGCAGTGCGGGCAGTTGTCCGGTGGCCAGTTGCAGCGGGTAGGCATTGCCCGGGTGTTGTATCAGCAACCGCAACTGCTGCTGACCGACGAACCGGTGTCAGCCATGGACCCGGTGCTGGCTGACCACAGCCTGGCCTTGCTCAACCGACATGCCCAGGCCAACGGCGTGACCCTGGTGGCGAGCTTGCATGCCGTTGAGCTGGCGCTGGCGCATTTTCCACGGGTGATCGGCATTCGTGAGGGGCAGGTGATATTTGATTGCCTGGCCGAAGCGGTTACCGAACCGATGCTGGATGCGCTTTATGCCAACGAACAACTGGCTTCGCCGCCCACCCAGGGGCCAACCCTGACCGTGCACATCCCCCGATGCTGAAGGCAGATAGCCGCGACCCGGCCTTGCTGCCGCGGGTGCTGCTCGCTTTGCTGGCCGTGGCGGTACTGTGGCCGGGTATTCAGTTGAGCGAATTGAACCTTGGGGTGCTGTTGCAGGCCGAGAACCGACGGCAGATCGCCGTTTTCACCAGCGCTTTCTGGCCGCCGGCGCATGACGCCGAATTCCTTTCGCTGCTTTACGAAGCCACGTTGCAGACCCTCGCCGTAGCGACTGTTGGCATGGCGCTGGCGCTGCTTTTAGCAATTCCTGCCGGGCTGTTGGCTAGCCGTGCTTTGTCGCTGCGTGCAGCCTCTCGTGCCGGGCGTGCCGGATTGAGGTCGCGCCTTGTGCGCCTGCCGGTGCGCGGGTTGCTGATTTTCCTGCGCAGCGTGCCGGAAATCGTCTGGGCGTTGCTGTTCGTGCGCGCCGTGGGGCTGGGGCCGACGGCGGGTGTGTTGGCCATCGCCATCACCTACAGCGGCATGCTGGGCAAGGTCTACGCCGAAATCTTCGAATCGGTCGACCAGCGCCCGGTCCATGCCTTGTTGCAAGCCGGCAGTGGCCGGTTGACCGCTTTTCTCTACGGCATCCTGCCTAATGCAGCGTCCGAAGTGGTGTCTTACACCGTGTACCGCTGGGAATGCGCGGTGCGCGCTTCGGTGGTGATGGGGTTTGTCGGTGCTGGCGGGCTGGGCCAGCAGATCGACCTGTCGATGCGTATGTTCGCCGGTGCCGAGGTGGCGAGCATGCTGCTGACGTTCCTGCTGCTGGTGATGCTGGCCGACCTGCTCAGCCGCGTGCTGCGCTGGAGGCTGGCATGAACCGGGCAATCAACCTGTTGTTGCTGGGTGCAATCGTGGCGGCGGTAGTGGCCTCGTTCGCTTATCTGGAGCTGGACCTGCATGCACTGGTCGGCAACGGTGGGCTGGGGCAGATGGGGGAATACGCCGGGCGGTTCCTGCACCCGGACCTGTCTGCCGGGCACCTGAAGGCGGTGTGGCGCGGAGCACTGGAAACCCTGGCCATGTCGGGGCTGGGCACCTTGTTGGCGATGGTGCTGGGGATGTTGCTGGCACTGCCGGCGGCCGGACGCTTCGGTTGGCCAGTGCAGGGTGCGGCGCGCTTGCTGCTGAATGCCCTGCGGGCCATACCCGAACTGGTGTGGGCGGCGCTGACCGTGCTGGCGGCCGGGCTTGGGCCCAATGCCGGTACCCTGGCGTTGGCGTTGCACACCGCTGGCGTGCTGGGGCGGCTGTTTGCCGAAGCGCTGGAGAACGCGCCGGCGGAACCTGCTGCGGCGATCCGCTTGCAGGGGGGCAGCCAGGTGGCGGCGTTCTGCTTTGGTACCTTGCCCAACTTGTGGCCGCAGTTGCTGGCATACAGCTTGTACCGCTGGGAGAACAACATCCGCATGGCCAGCGTGCTGGGGTTTGTGGGGGCGGGTGGGTTGGGGCAGATGCTGTACACCACCTTGAGCCTGTTCCAGGAAGCGCAGGCCAGCACGGTGATCATCGGCATGCTGGTGCTGGTGTTGCTGGTGGACATGTTGAGTGATGTGTTGCGCCAGCGTTATGTGCGTGCCTGACCGATAGCCGGGGCCGCGTTGCGGCCCTTTCGCGACACAAGGCCGCTCCTACAAGAGATCGCGATCCCCTGTAGGAGCGGCCTTGTGTCGCGATGGGCTGCAAAGCAGCCCCAAATTCTTTCAGGCTCCCGCCACCTCGGCACACTGCGCCTCCCGCTGCATCGAGTCCAGGTTGCGCTCGATCGTCTCGCAAATGGTGTCCATCTGGATCTGGTGCTCACTGAACTTGAACGGGCTCTGCAAATCCGTGCCGATCCGCTCGATGGCCAGCAACATGAACCCCACCACGGTCGATGCCAGCGGCGTGAACCAGCCCAGCGACTCCACCAGGCCGACCGGCACGATCAGGCAGAACAGGGTGATGAACAGCCGCGGAAAATACACATAAGGGTAGGGCAGCGGCGTATTGGCAATCCGCTCCATGCCACCCTGGGCATTGGACAGGTCGACCAATGTCGACTCCAGCCGTGCCAGGCGAATGCTGTCTAGCCTCCCGGCCTGGTATTCCCGCGCTAACAGGGCCGCCGAACCGCCGAGAATGTCGTTGGCGAAGTTGTTCGAGCGGTTACGCCGTTCAAACTCGGCCGGCGGTATGAAGGCCATCAGCTCATCCGGGCAGCTTTCACCCTTCAAGTGAGCCGCCAGGCAGTTCACATAGGCGATATGCCGGCGCAACAGCGTGGCCTTGACCGGGTTCAGGCCATCAGCCGGGTCATCGATCAGGGTCAGCGTCTGCCGGGCAAAGCTGCGCGACCCGTTCACCAGCGCCCCCCACAAGGTACGCGCCTCCCACCAGCGGTTGTAGGCGCTGCTGTTGCGGAAACTCACCAGCACCACCAGCGCCGAGCCCAGCAAGGTCAACGGGATCAGCGGCAAGGTGAACTTGCTGTTGAAGAACAGCATGAAGTCGATGGTGACCAGCACATCCCAGATCAACAGCCAGAACAGCGACCAGCCGATGTAGCCAATGGTCTTCACGACCAGGCGGTACTTGCGGGTGATGATGTCTTTCACGCGGGGGTACCTCGGAATGCAGGGGATGCAGGATCGGACGTCGAGGGGCGTCGAAGGTTCGGGTGCCGAATGTTGCAAGGGATCTATGAGCTGATGTGAAGAGAAAAGTCTGACCTGGTTATGAGAAGTGCCTGAATTCCCATCACGGATGAGGGGCGACAGAGTCAAGCGCTTTAATATCTGAAAACCGAGCGGTGCTGAAGGAGATGAAATGAGCGAAAAACTGATTCCGTTTGATATGGCAGCGCTGTTGACCAGTGATGAGGCGATCTGTGAGTACCTTAGCCAGGTACTGTCTGACGGTGATACCGAGGAAGTCATTCGGGCATTGGGCCATATCGTGCGGGCACGAGGGATGACACAGATCGCTGCCGATAGTGACTTGGGCAGAGAAGGTCTTTACAACGCGCTGAGCCCAAGCGCAAAGCCTCGGTTTGACGATGTTTTGAAAGTCATTCGAGCCTTGGGCTTCAACCTTCATGTTCAGCCACAAGTCGTGCCCCGTTAGCTGAACTGCTGCTTCATCTGCACCAGCGCCACCCGCGTGCCATCCCACGCCGGCCGTTCCTCGATGCCGAACGGCACGAAGCCCAGCTGTGGATAAAGCAGCAAACCTGCGGTGTTGTGATTGAAGCATGACACCCAGACCTCCCGGGCAGAGTATTGCTGCCGGGCAAGTTCGATCATGGTGGTAACCATGTAGCGCGCTACCCCATGGCCGCGCGCGTTGGGCGCCACGACCACGTTACCCAGGGCACACACGCCGCCGTGTTCGGCTTTGTAGAAATTGGCGAAGGCCAGGATCGTGCCGTTGCCTTCCACCACCGTGGAGCCGCTGCGCTGGGCGATGGCATCGCTCAACTGGACGGGAGTGAGGGGGTACGTGGCTTTGGGGAACATGTAGAACAGTTCGTCCGGGTTTTGCGGGAAGCTGCAGATGGCTGGGATGTCGTCTGGCTGGACGGGGCGGTGGGTCAGGTGCATGGTAGTTCCTTCTTGCGCGGGCTGGCAGGGCCTCTTCGCGGGCAAGCCCGCTCCCACAGGTACTGTACAGGTCTCGAAGCCTGCGCCGGTCCTGTGGGAGCGGGCGTGCCCGCGAAAGGGCCATCAGCCTCACATCATAAGCCGCTTTCCATCCACAAACGCGACCCGGCCTGCCTCACGGCTTGGCGGCAACCGCCACGTAGCCTTTGACCGAAGCCGGTGCCTGAGGCTTGCCCTTGTGCGCTGTCAGGTACTGGAAGCGCCGCCATTCCTTGTCGATCTCGTTGAACGACATGAACACGCTGATCCGCTCCTTGCCAGCCAGGTCCGGGCGCTTGCCGGCATCGATTTCGCTGGTAGGGATGATGGCGACGTTGATCCCGACCACTTTGCCGTCATCGGCGAACACTGGCCCACCCGACATGCCTTTGGTGATCGGGCCGTCATGTACCGAGTAGAAGACGCTGCCTGGCGTGCCTTCAAGCCTTACCAGTGATGGCATTGCATGGCCCTTGCCCTGCATCGGCATCATGAAGCTGTTGAAACCCACCGCTGTCACCGCTTCGCCAGGCACATACTGGCGCCAGTGCGGCACGTTGCTGGCTTTGTGCTTGAAGAACACCACGTCACCGAGGCCCTCGTGGACCACGTTGCGCAGGAAGGGGGTGTGTTTGGCGGTTACGGCGTAATCCTCGTTCCACTGGATGGCACTGGCCATCAGCAACATCGGCAACGGGGCACCGGAGGTGACCACGAAGGCCTGGCTGTAAACGGGATCGGAAACGTACGAGGTTGGCACTCCATTGCACCCACTGAGCAGCATCATTGCCGCCATGCAGGGCGCGATTGTTTTCATGGGTCACACAGGCCGTGGTGGGAGGGGAACGCAACTATGGCTAAGTGCCATTACGCTATCAATACTTTCGGCATATATCCGATGAATGACAGCTTAAGTGCTAGTCAGGTGAGCTACCAATAGAATGCGGATATGGCGGCAGGCCCTGAAGTCATTGGTGTGTCGCCAATTATTCCGGTACCCGCGACAGGACCGATGCAGGAACAATTGATCTGATAATCGTTATCATCTAAGGTGCCATCCTCGCCCGGAGGGATGCCCCGTGATTAATGACGATCTGAGTCAGGTCTATGCCGAGCACAATGGATGGCTCAAGCAGTGGCTGTACCGCCGGCTGGGCTGTTCGGCGCAGGCGGCCGACCTGGCGCAGGACACCTTCCTGCGGATCCTTCAGGCCCAGCAGAAGGCGGGTGCCAGCCTGAGCCTGCAGCGCCCCCGGGCCTACCTGGCAACGGTCAGCCGGCGTCTGGTCTATGACCATTTCCGCCGCCAGTCACTGGAGCGTGCCTACCTGGAAATGCTCGCGCAATTGCCGGAGTTGTTCGCGCTGTCCGCCGAAGACCAATGGGAAATGCGCGAAACCTTGCAGCAACTGGACGCGTTGCTCGACACCTTCAAGCCGGTGGTGCGCTCGGTGTTCCTGCTGGTGCAGCTGGAGGGCCTGACCTACATCGAGGTGGCGCGCCGCCTGGGCATTGGCGAACGCACGGTCAAGCGGCACATGGCCAATGCCCTGCAAGCCTGCATCCTGTTCGACGACGATTTCTGATGCCCAGCCAGCAACTGCGCATCACCCCGGAAGTAGCTCGGCAAGCCGCCAACTGGCACATGCTGATGCTCGACGAGGCCGTCAGCCCGGCCCAGCGCGCTGCCTGTAGCCGCTGGCGCGCGGCGGCGCCCGAGCATGAGCGGGCCTGGCAGAAGGCACTACGGGTTCAGGCCCGGTTGGGCATGTTGCCGCAGCAACTGGCCATGGGCACCTTGAACCGTGAACGCCGGCAGGTGATGAAGCAGATGCTGGCACTGGCCATCGTCGCGCCGCTCGGTTACGTGGGCTATCGCCAGCTTGTACCGCAGTCGGCTTATGCCACCGATGTTGGCCAGCACAGGCAAATGACCTTGGCTGACGGTACCTTGCTGGACATGAACACCGACACCGCCGTGGACGTGGACTTCGACGCGCAGCAACGGCTGATCAGCCTGCGCCGTGGCGAAGTGCTGGTCGACAGCGGGCGGGATAGCCACAGCACCGTTCACCGGCCACTGCGCGTTGCCACCGTGCAAGGCCTGATGGAAGCCTTGGGTACTCGCTTCATGGTTCGCCAGCGCGAGGGCACGACCCAACTGACCGTGTTCCAGGGGGCAGTAAGGGTGATGCCTGCCCGTGGCCCAGCGCAAACACTTGAGGCCGGCCAGCAGCTGACTTTCGATGCCTGGGGGCAGGGTGCCTTGCTGCCGGCCCGTGAGCAGGACAGCCAATGGACCCATGGCCAGCTTGTGGTCGAAGAGATGCCCTTGCGCGAATTCCTCAGCGAACTGGGGCGCTATCGACCGGGTTGGTTGCGCTGTCAGGCCGATGCCGGGCACCTCCTGATCAGCGGCGCTTTCCAGCTGGAAAACACCGACGCCATCCTGGCTGCGCTGCCTGCCACATTGGCAGTGCAAGTGGACTACCGCACCCGCTACTGGGTTACCGTCAGCAAACGTTAATGAGAATTGGCCCGTTTTTGAAACTCGTCAGTCCTTATCTGTGGAACTGCCACACATAAAGGGACAACTTCTCAATGATCCGCTCTTCTTCACCGGTCGCCACGACCGGCCTCGCCAAGGTTCAACCACGCGTGCCCAGCTATCGTCGGCTACTCGCCCTGAGCGCCCTGGCCATTGCCCTGCAGGGTATTGGCGCGCACGCCCTGGCTGCGACCGGGCAGGCGCCGCAAGCCTACAGCATCGCGTCCGGCAGCCTGGCCCAGGTACTTGCACGGTTTGCCAGTGAAGGAGGGTTCACCCTGCAATACACCTCGGAACTGACCCGTGGGCTCTCCAGCCCGGGGCTGCAAGGGCAGTATGGGGTCGAAGAAGGGTTGCAGCACCTATTGGCCGGTACTGGCCTGCAGGCCGTGCGCCGCGGCAACAATGTCTATGGCTTGCAGCCTGTTCCGCTGAGCGCAGCGTCGGGTGGCGCCGCCTTGAATCTGGAACCGCTGAACATCAATGGCGTCCAGGATAATGCAACCACCGAGGGCTCGGGCAGCTACACCACCAGCGCCGTCACCATCGGCAAGGGCACCCACCGCCTCAAGGACATTCCCCAGTCGGTCAGCGTGGTCACGCGCAAGGCCATGGATGACCAGCGCCTCGATACCCTGGATGAAGTGCTGGAAAAGACCACCGGCATTACCACCTTGCAAAGCCCGTCCGGCGGCAAGTACATCTACTCCCGTGGTTTCGAGGTGGAAACCATCCAGTACGACGGCGTGCCACTCGACCGCCGCTACTACGCCATCGGCAGCAGCTTCACTTCCGACACGCTGTTGTACGACCGTGTCGAAATCCTGCGCGGTGCCAACGGCCTGCTGCAAGGCAGCGGCAACCCGGGGGCAGCCATCAACCTAGTGCGCAAACGGCCGAAAGCCGACCCGTTCTTTTCCGTTACTGCCAGTGCCGGTTCCTGGGATACCTATCGTCAAACTGTCGATGCCGGCGCCCCGCTCAATGCCGATGGCTCGCTCCGTGGCCGTGTGGTGGCCGGGCACGAAGACCAGAACTACTTCTACGACACCGCCGAAAGCCGCAAGAACGTGCTTTACGGCATCCTTGAATACGACCTAGGCGCCGCCACCACGGTAGCGGCGGGCGCCAGTGTCGAAGACCTGCATTCCACGCCATTCTTCAGTGGCCTGCCGCGCAACAAGGACGGCAGCGCCGTGAACGTCAGCCGCTCCACCTACACGGGCGCCGACTGGAACAAATGGGATAACAAGCAGACCACCTACTTTGCCGACGTTACCCACGACTTCAACGAAGACTGGCGCCTGAAGGCTTCCGGCAGCTACATGCGCGAAACCAACTACATCCTCTACAGTTTCGGCCGGGGTGCTGTCGACCCGGCCACCGGCGACGGTATGCGCTCGCGTGCCTACATGTACGACTTCGAGAACATCAACAAAGGTGCCGACATCAACCTGACCGGCAAGTGGCGCGCCTTTGGCCGGGAGCACGAAGTGGTGGTGGGCGCCAACGCCAGTGACTTGAAGACCGACGACCTGCAAGGCGGCTTCCTGAACCTGGGGCCGATGAACATCTACGACCCGGTCTCGCCGCAGCGCCCGACCCAGGACCAACTGCTGGGCAACGGCACGACAAACACCTACCCCGGCACATCCAAAGGCAAGATTCGCCAAAACGGGCTGTACGCGGTCACGCGCTACAAGCTGGCCGACCCTTTGACCCTGGTATTGGGTGGGCGCACCAGCAATTACACCTACGATTACGAACTGCACCGTTTCAACGGCGTGTCACCAACCCCGGCCCACTCGCGCGAAAGCGGCGAGTTCACGCCCTATGGCGGCCTGATCTACGCGCTGAATGACCAGTGGTCGGCTTACGTGAGCTATGCCGATATCTTCAAGCCGCAAACCGAACTGAGCGTGGACTACGCCCCGCTCAAACCCATAGAAGGCGCCAACTATGAGATGGGCCTGAAGGGTGAGCTGCTCGACGGTCGTGTGAATACCAGCTTTGCGCTGTTCCAGGTCGACCAGGAAAACCGCGCCCAGGCCGCGCAGTGCGGGGTGAACGGTGGTGAGAACTGCTACGTGGCCGGTGGCAAGGTGCGTACCCAGGGCTTTGACGCGGAGATCAGCGGCGAGGTGCTGGACCGCCTGCAACTGTTTGCCGGCTACACCTACACCCACACCGAATACCGCAACGACCCGGCTGATGGTGAGTCCGAGGCCGGCGGCACCTTCAACACCTACACGCCCAAGCATCTGCTGCGTTTCTGGGCGGACTACAACCTGCCTGGCGAACGGGCACCTTGGACCGTGGGCGCTGGCGCCAACATCCAGAGCCGCAACTACCACGGCAACTTTGGTGGGACCGACGGGATAGCCAAGATCGAGCAGGCGGGGTATGCCATCTGGAACGCCCGGGTGGCTTACCAGATCAACAAGAACTTCAGCGTGTCGTTGAACGGCAACAACCTGTTCGACAAGAAGTACTTCTCCAGCATCGGTTGGCTGTATGCGGCGAACTACTACGGGGATCCGCGCAACTACACCGTAACCCTGCGGGCGGATTTCTAACGGCTGGCCGGGTTTCCTGTGGGAGCGGGCGAGCCCGCGAAGAATCTAGCGCGGTGGTTGGCACCGGCTTTGCCGGTGTTCGCGGCTAAGGCCGCACAGGGGCCGCGTGGCGCTGGCAGCCATGGGGGGGCAATTCAAGAAATCGCAGACGAAAAAAAACCGACCATAAGGTCGGTTTTTTCCGGATCTTGGTGCCCCGAGGGAGACTCGAACTCCCACTCCTTTCGAAAACGGATTTTGAATCCGCCGCGTCTACCAATTCCGCCATCAGGGCAGTGGCGCGCAGTATAGAGAGGTGCCGCTGGTCGGTCAATCGGCTTTCATGGTCAATTTTCACACATTGGGCTAAACTTCCCGGCCCTGCCGAACCGAACATCATCATGCGCGTCGCCGATTTCTCCTTCGAACTCCCTGATTCCCTGATCGCCCGCCACCCGTTGGCCGAGCGCCATGGCAGCCGTCTGCTGGTGCTCGATGGGCCGACCGGCGCGCTTTCGCACCGGCAATTCCCCGACTTGCTCGACCACCTGCGCCCCGGCGACCTGATGGTGTTCAACAACACCCGGGTGATCCCGGCGCGGTTGTTCGGCCAGAAAGCCTCCGGCGGCAAGCTGGAAGTGCTGGTCGAGCGCGTGCTCGACAGCCACCGGGTGCTGGCCCATGTGCGTGCCAGCAAGGCGCCGAAAGAAGGCGCGGTCATCCTCATCGATGGCGGTGGCGAGGCCGAAATGGTCGCGCGCCACGACACGCTGTTCGAGCTGCGCTTCACCGAAGAGGTGCTGCCACTGCTCGACCGCGTCGGCCATATGCCGCTGCCGCCTTACATCGACCGCCCCGATGAAGGCGCCGACCGCGAGCGCTACCAGACCGTGTACGCCCAGCGTGCCGGTGCGGTTGCAGCGCCCACGGCGGGCCTGCATTTCGACGAGGCGCTGCTGGAAAAGATCGCCGCCAAGGGCGTGGAGCGGGCCTTCGTGACCCTGCACGTGGGGGCGGGCACCTTCCAGCCAGTGCGGGTCGACAAGATCGAAGACCACCACATGCATAAAGAGTGGCTCGAAGTGGGCCAGGATGTGGTCGATGCCATCGAGGCCTGTCGCGCCCGTGGCGGCCGGGTGATCGCGGTGGGCACTACCAGCGTTCGTTCGCTGGAGAGCGCGGCGCGCGATGGCGTGCTCAAGGCCTTCAGCGGCGACACCGACATCTTCATCTACCCAGGCCGGCCGTTCCATGTGGTCGACGCCCTGGTCACCAACTTCCACCTGCCGGAGTCCACGCTGTTGATGCTGGTTTCGGCCTTCGCCGGCTACCCCGAGACCATGGCCGCCTACGCGGCGGCGGTCGAGAACGGGTACCGCTTCTTCAGTTACGGTGATGCCATGTTCATCACCCGCAATCCGGCGCCACGCGGCCCCGAGGATCAAGCATGAGTCGCACCTGTCGAATGTCCTTCGAACTGCTGGCCACCGACGGCAAGGCCCGTCGTGGTCGCATCACCTTCCCACGTGGCACCGTGGAAACCCCGGCGTTCATGCCAGTGGGTACCTATGGCACGGTCAAGGGCATGCTGCCTCGCGATATCGAGGCCATTGGCGCCGAGATGATCCTGGGCAACACCTTCCACCTGTGGCTGCGCCCGGGCACCGAGGTGATCAAGAAGCACAACGGCCTGCACGACTTCATGCAGTGGAAAGGCCCGATCCTCACCGACTCCGGTGGCTTCCAGGTGTTCAGCCTGGGCGCCATGCGCAAGATCAAGGAAGAGGGCGTGACCTTCGCCTCGCCAGTCGATGGCTCGAAAGTGTTCATGGGCCCGGAAGAGTCGATGCAGGTGCAGCGCGACCTGGGCTCGGACGTGGTAATGATCTTTGACGAGTGCACCCCGTACCCGGCCGAGCACGATGTGGCGCGCACCTCCATGGAGCTGTCGCTGCGCTGGGCCCAGCGCTCGAAAAACGCCCACGCCGACAACACCGCGGCGCTGTTCGGTATCGTCCAGGGCGGCATGTACCAGGACCTGCGCATGCGCTCGCTGGAAGGCCTGGAAAACATCGGCTTTGACGGCCTGGCCATCGGTGGCCTTTCGGTGGGCGAACCCAAGCACGAAATGATCAAGGTGCTGGATTACCTGCCGGGCCAGATGCCTGCTGACAAACCTCGTTACCTTATGGGGGTAGGCAAACCGGAAGATCTCGTTGAGGGTGTGCGCCGCGGCGTCGACATGTTCGACTGCGTGATGCCGACGCGTAACGCGCGCAACGGCCATCTGTTCGTCGATACAGGGGTGATCAAGATCCGCAACGCGTTCCATCGCCACGATGAATCGCCGCTGGATCCGACCTGTGACTGCTACACCTGCACCAACTTCTCCCGCGCCTATCTGCATCACTTGGACAAGTGCGGCGAAATGTTGAGCAGCATGCTGAATACCATCCACAACTTGCGCCATTACCAGCGCTTGATGGCCGGTTTACGCGAGGCTATTCAACAGGGTAAATTGGCCGCCTTTGTCGACGCCTTCTACGCCAAGCGCGGGCTTCCCGTACCGCCCCTGGACTGACTGTTCGCACACATTATTAGAAAATTACATTAGGAGTGCCCAATGAGCTTCTTGATCCCCGCCGCATACGCGGACGCAGCAGCACCCGCCGCCGGCCCAGCCGGTACCGGCTTCGAGTGGATTTTCCTGGTCGGTTTCCTGGTCATCTTCTACCTGATGATCTGGCGCCCGCAGGCCAAGCGTGCCAAAGAGCAGAAAAACCTGCTGGGCAACTTGCAGAAAGGTGACGAAGTTGTCACCAACGGCGGCATCGCCGGCAAGATCGTCAAGGTTTCCGATGACTTCGTGGTACTGGAAGTGTCCGACACGGTCGAGCTGAAGTTCCAGAAGGGTGCCATCGCGGCAACCCTGCCAAAAGGTACGCTCAAGGCTATCTGAGTTACCGGTTTTATTTTCCAGTCGGGGCGCGCAACGCGCCCCGCGTCTTGAACGGGCGGCGTGATGCTGAACAAATACCCTCTGTGGAAATATGCACTGATCGTGCTGGTACTGGTGGTCGGTTTCATTTATTCCGCTCCCAACCTCTACCCGGATGACCCGGCGGTGCAGATCAGCGGTGCCAGTTCGGCGCTGCAGGTGAACCAAGCCGACCTCGATCGCGTCAGCAAGGCGCTGGTCGATGCCAAGATTGCCGTCAAGGGCGCAAGCCTGGGTGAGAAGGGCAGCGGGCTGATCCGCCTGACCAATCAGGAAGACCAGCTGCCAGCCAAGGATGTAGTGCGCAAGGCACTGGGCGATGATTACGTCGTGGCCCTGAACCTGGCCCAGACTACCCCGCAATGGCTGCGCAACCTGGGTGCAAGCCCGATGAAGCTGGGCCTGGACCTGTCCGGTGGTGTGCACTTCCTGCTGGAAGTGGACATGGACAAGGCCATGACGGCCCGTATGAAAGTCTACGAAGGCGAGGTCAAGACCTTGCTGCGCAAAGAGCGCGTCCGCTACCGCAGCCTGCCTCAGCAGGATGGCGGCATCATGCTGGGCTTCGCTGACGATGCTACCCGCGAACAGGCACGAGCCCTGATCCGCAAGAATTTCAATGACTTCGACCTGACCACCACCGAGCGCAACGAGCTTGCGGTGCTGCGTCTGGCGCTGACCCAGGCCAAAGTTGCCGAGATCCGCGAATACTCGATCAAGCAGAACCTCACCACCGTGCGCAACCGTGTCAACGAGCTGGGCGTGGCCGAGCCGCTGGTACAGCGCCAGGGCGCCAACCGCATCGTGGTCGAGTTGCCAGGCGTGCAGGACACTGCCGAAGCCAAGCGTATCCTCGGTAAAACCGCCAACCTGGAGTTCCGCTTCGGTGCCGAGCCGGGCGCGTCCAAAGCCACCACCGAGGTGTTCGAGTTCCGCGAAGGCGGCCGCTCCGCCCCGGTAGAGCGCGGCCTGATCATCACCGGTGACCAGGTAACCGACGCCCAGGCCAGCTTTGACGAGCACGGCCGCCCACAGGTGAACATCCGTCTGGATGGTCACGGTGGCGAGCTGATGAGCCGCGCTACCCGCAGCAACGTTGGCCGCAGCATGGCGGTGATCTTCATCGAGCAGAAGCCGGTCACCCGCTACGTCAAGCAGACCGTCGACGGCGTCGAGAAGGACGTTGCCGTACAAAGCTTCGTGGAAGAGAAGAAGATCATCAGCCTGGCGACCATTCAGTCGCCGCTGGGCAGCCAGTTCCGCATCACCGGCCTGAACGGCCAGGGTGAATCGTCCGAGCTGGCCCTGCTGCTGCGTGCCGGGGGTCTGGCCGCGCCGATGTACTTCGCTGAAGAACGTACCATTGGTCCAAGCCTGGGTGCCGACAACATCACCAAGGGTATCGATGCGTCGCTGTGGGGCATGCTGTTCGTCTCGCTGTTCATCATTGCCATCTACCGCGGCTTCGGCGTGATCGCCACCATCGCCCTGGCGGGCAACATGGTGCTGCTGCTGGCATTGATGTCGCTGCTGGGCGCCACCCTGACCCTGCCGGGTATTGCCGGTATCGTGTTGACCATGGGTATGGCGGTGGACGCCAACGTGCTGATCTTCTCGCGTATCCGCGAAGAGCTGAAGGCCGGCATGTCGGTGCAGCGCGCCATCCACGAAGGTTTCAACCGCGCCTATACCGCGATCATCGACGCCAACCTGACCAGCCTGCTGGTTGGCGGCATCCTGTTCGCCATGGGTACCGGCCCGGTCAAGGGCTTTGCGGTCACCATGTCCCTCGGGATTTTCACCTCGATGTTCACCGCCGTCATGGTGACCCGCGCAATGGTCAACCTGACCTGTGGCGGGCGTGACATCAAGAAGCTGTGGGTTTGAGGGAGCTGCGATGAAAACCATCAACTTCATGGGCGTGCGCAACGTTGCGTTCGCCATTACCGTGCTCCTCACCGTGCTGGCGCTGTTCAGCTGGTGGCAGAAAGGCCTGAACTTCGGCCTGGACTTCACCGGCGGTACGCTGATCGAGCTGACCTACGAGCGCCCGGCCGACCTCAAGGCGGTGCGTGCTGAGCTGGTCGATTCCGGCTTCCACGAGGCCGTGGTGCAAAGCTTTGGCGCTACCACCGACCTGCTGGTGCGTATGCCGGGTGATGACCCGCAGCTGGGCAACAAGGTCGCTGCCGCGCTGCAGAAGGCGGGCGGTGACAACCCTGCCACGCTCAAGCGTGTCGAGTTCGTCGGCCCGCAGGTAGGTGAAGAGCTGCGTGACCAGGGTGGCATGGGCATGCTCCTGGCGCTGGGCGGCATCCTTATCTACCTGGCCTTCCGCTTCCAGTGGAAGTTCGCCGTGGGTGCGATCATCTCGCTGATCCACGACGTGGTGGTTACCCTGGGTATCCTGTCGTTCTTCCAGATCACCTTCGACCTGACGGTATTGGCGGCGGTGCTGGCGATCATCGGTTACTCGCTGAACGACACCATCGTCGTGTTCGACCGGGTACGTGAAAACTTCCGCGTCATGCGCAAGGCTTCGCTGATCGAGAACATCAACGTTTCCACCACCCAGACCCTGCTGCGTACCATCGCCACCTCGGTTTCGACCTTGCTGGCCATTGCTGCGCTGCTGTTCTTCGGTGGTGACAACCTGTTCGGCTTCTCGCTGGCCCTGTTCATCGGCGTCATGGCCGGTACCTACTCGTCGATCTACATCGCCAACGTGGTACTGATCTGGCTGAACCTGAACAGCGAAGACCTGATTCCGCCGACCAAGGCAGAAGGTGTGGATGACCGTCCGTAAGGGCTAATTCATCACCGCCTGGCGGTGCAAAAGGCGCGAGTATTGAACTCGCGCCTTTTTTTTTGCTCCAAGGCTGGGAGAAGCGCGGGTTGATGCCCGCTGGTACGATCAGGAGGTTCACGTGAACAAATCAATGCTGGTGGGTGCGGTACTGGGTGCTGTCGGTGTGACTGCCGGAGGTGCTGTCGCGACCTACAGCTTGGTCAACAAGGGGCCTGAGTACGCCCAGGTCACCGACGTGCAGCCGATCAAGCAGCAAGTGAAAACCCCGCGTGAAGTGTGCAAGGACGTCGCCGTGACGCGCCAGGCGCCGGTCAAGGACCAGCACCAGATTGCCGGTACCGTGGTGGGCGCCATTGCTGGCGGCCTGCTGGGTAACCAGATTGGTGGTGGTACCGGCAAGAAGATCGCCACCGTGGCCGGTGCGGTCGGTGGTGGCTATGCCGGCAACAAGGTGCAGGAAGGCATGCAGGAGCGTGACACTTACACCACCACGCAAACCCGTTGCAACACGGTCAATGACATCAGCGAGAAGGTGGTGGGTTACAACGTGACCTATTCCATCGGCGACCAGGTCGGCAAGGTGAAAATGGACCGTGAGCCGGGGTCGACCATTCCGTTGGACAAGAATGGCAAGCTGATCCTGAGTGAAGCAGGGCAGTAAGTCGAGCGCGGTCTGCTCTGTGTAGGAGCGGCCTTGCGTCGCGATGGGGCGCGTAGCGGCCCCGGGATTTAAGCCGTATCAGAAATTGTCGGGGCCGCTTCGCGGCCCTTTCGCGACACAAGGCCGCTCCTACAGGGGGCGCAAGCTCGGGAGATAAACCTCCGGGCACAAAAAAAGCACCCCGAGGGGTGCTTTTTGCGTTCTGGCAATCCGCGCTTAGCGCTTCATGCTCTCTGGCAGGTGCGGCTGGATAGCGGTCAGCACGGCCTTGAAGCACTTGATGTTGCCTGCAACGATGTGGCCCTTGTCGAGGAAGTCGTGGCCACCGTTGAAGTCGCTCACCAGGCCACCGGCTTCCTGGATCAGCAGCACGCCGGCTGCCATGTCCCACTCGGACAGGCCCGACTCCCAGAAGGCGTCGAAACGGCCAGCGGCCACGTAGGCCAGGTCCAGGCTGGCGGAGCCGGCGCGGCGGATGCCGGCGGTCTGGCCAGTCAGGGCGCGGAACATGCCCAGGTAGTTGTCCATGTCAGCCATCTGGCCGTCACGGAACGGGAAGCCGGTACCCAGCAGGGCGCCTTCCAGGCTGGTGCGCGAGCTGACGCGCAGGCGACGGCCATTGAGTTGGGCGCCACGGCCACGGCTGGCGGTGAATTCTTCCTGGCGGACCGGGTCGAGCACTACGGCGTGCTCAAGGCGACCACGGTATTTGCAGGCGATGCTGACGGCGAAGTGCGGGATGCCACGCAGGAAGTTGGTGGTGCCGTCCAGCGGGTCGATGATCCACAGGTAATCCTTGCCTTCTTCGCCGCTACCCGCGTGCAGGCCGGTTTCTTCGCCCTGGATGGAGTGGTTCGGGTAGGCCTTGCGCAGCGCGTCGACGATTTTTTGCTCGGCGGCACGATCAACTTCGGAAACGTAGTCCTTAGCCTCTTTCTCGTCCACCTTGATGCTATCCAGGCGTTCGATGGAGCGGAAAATCAGTTCACTGGCGCTGCGAGCGGCGCGCAGGGCGATATTCAGCATAGGCTGCATGGGCGGGTCACCTGGAGATGTTAAAGAAGAAAGCCGGCCATTCTAGCAGAAAACTTTGGCGGCAGAAGTGTCACATTTGCTTTCATGGCGTTACGTCCGTCGGTTCTGTAAGATCGAAGGCCCTGATTCCTGCATCTGTGAGCACAACACCTTGCTGCAAAATATTCGTGTTGTTCTGGTCAATACCAGCCACCCCGGCAACATCGGCGGCGCTGCGCGTGCCATGAAAAACATGGGCTTGTCGCGCCTGGTGCTGGTGCAGCCAAAAGAATTTCCCGCCGAGGATGCCAGTGCCCGAGCCTCGGGTGCCGACGATGTGCTGGCCAACGCGCTGGTGGTCGACAGCCTTGAGCAGGCGCTGGTCGGCTGCAACCTGGTGATGGGCACCAGCGCCCGCGAGCGCAGCATTCCCTGGCCGTTGATCGGCCCGCGTGAATGCGGTGCCAAGGCGGTGGAGCATGCCAACGGTGGCGAAGAAATCGCCCTGGTGTTCGGGCGCGAACACGCTGGCCTGACCAACGAAGAACTGCAGCGATGTCACTTCCACGTGCACATTCCCTCCAACCCCGACTTCAGCTCGCTGAACCTGGCGGCCGCTGTGCAGGTGCTCGCCTACGAGGTGCGCATGGCCTGGCTGGCCGCCGGTGAAGCGCCGAAGGTCGAGAAGGTTGACGCCAGCGAGCTGGCGACCATGGACGAAATGGAGCTGTTCTACGACCACCTGGAAAAAACCCTGGTGGGTATCGGCTTCCTCGACCCTGAAAAGCCCAAGCACCTGATGCCGCGCCTGCGCCGGCTGTACGGGCGGGTGGCGGTCGAGCGTTCGGAAATGAGCATTTTGCGCGGCATCCTCACCGAGACCCAGAAAGTGGTCCGGGGCGAGCCGCATAAACGGAAGGACTGACAGATGTTCGAACGCCTGCGTGAAGATATTCAAAGCGTATTCCACCGCGACCCTGCTGCGCGCAATGCCTTCGAGGTGCTCACCTGCTACCCCGGCATGCACGCTATCTGGCTGCACCGCCTGGGTAACGCCCTGTGGAAGCGCGATTTCAAGTGGCTGGCCCGGCTGGTGTCGAACTTCGGCCGCTGGATGACCGGTATCGAGATCCACCCCGGTGCCACCATCGGTCGTCGCTTCTTTATTGACCATGGCATGGGCATCGTTATTGGCGAAACCGCCGAAATCGGCGACGACGTCACCCTTTACCAGGGCGTGACCCTGGGTGGCACCAGCTGGAACAAGGGCAAGCGTCACCCCACCCTGGAAAACGGCGTGGTGGTAGGGGCGGGGGCCAAGGTACTGGGCCCGTTCACCGTCGGTGCCGGGGCCAAGATCGGCTCCAACGCGGTGGTGACCAAGGCCGTTCCGGCCGGCGCCACGGCGGTGGGCATCCCTGGGCGGATCATCGTCAAGAGCGAGGACAATGAAGTCGAGGCCAAGCGCAAGGCCATGGCCGAGAAGATCGGCTTCGATGCGTATGGCGTAAGCGGCGACATGCCCGACCCGGTGGCGCGTGCCATCGGCCAGATGCTCGACCACCTGCAAGCGGTCGACGAGCGGCTGGAGGGGATGTGTGGCGCCCTGACCAAGATGGGTAGCGACTATTGCGCCAAGGAGCTGCCGGCCCTGCCTGAAGACGATTTCACCGAGGTTGCCCAAGCGGCCCAGCGCGACACTCAGTCGCATTGATTGCGCCACACTGAAATCATAGTGACATACGGGGCGTGTGCTCACGCCCCTCGTCTGCTACAATCGCGCCCGCCTCCCCGATGCAAACCCGACTAAAGCACTAGGTCTAATAGTTGACTTAAATGCTCGGGAATCGCATACTCGCACACATCCCGAAACTCCCGTGGTACCCAATAGCCATGCGACTGACTACCAAAGGCCGATACGCCGTGACCGCCATGCTTGACCTGGCGTTGCACGCGCAGCATGGGCCGGTGTCTTTGGCCGACATTTCCGAGCGCCAGGGCATTTCCCTCTCTTATCTGGAACAGCTGTTCGCCAAGCTGCGCCGCAGCAGCCTGGTCTCCAGCGTGCGTGGTCCAGGCGGTGGTTACCAGCTGTCGCGCGGCATGGAAACCATCCAGGTGGCGCAGGTCATCGATGCGGTCAATGAATCGGTCGATGCTACCCGTTGCCAGGGCCTCGGGGACTGCCATGCCGGTGATACCTGCCTGACCCACCACCTGTGGTGCGACCTCAGCCAGCAGATCCATGAATTCCTCAGCGGCATCAGCCTGGCCGACCTCGTCATGCGCCGTGAGGTGCAGGAAGTCGCCCAGCGCCAGGACCTGCGTCGTGTCGCAGGCCGAACTGCCCAGCTGGACAAGATTGAGACGTCCGCCGTCGATTGATCCCCCAGGGACGATGAGCGACGCCACCGCCTGATAGGAGAGACAAATGAAGTTGCCGATCTACCTCGATTACTCCGCGACCACTCCGGTTGACCCACGCGTCGCCCAGAAGATGGCCGACTGCCTGCTGGTTGACGGGAACTTCGGTAACCCGGCTTCGCGCTCCCATGTTTTCGGCTGGAAAGCCGAAGAAGCGGTCGAGAACGGTCGCCGCCAGGTTGCCGAGCTGATCAACGCCGACCCGCGTGAAATCGTCTGGACCAGCGGTGCCACCGAGTCCGACAACCTCGCGCTGAAAGGTGTCGCGCACTTCTATCAGACCAAGGGCAAGCACATCATCACCTCCAAGATCGAGCACAAGGCGGTCCTGGATACCGCTCGCCAGCTGGAGCGTGAAGGTTTCGAAGTCACCTACCTTGAGCCAGGCGAAGACGGCATCGTCACCCCGGCCATGGTCGAAGCCGTACTGCGCGACGACACCATCCTGGTCTCGCTGATGCACGTGAACAACGAAGTCGGCTCGATCAACGACATCGCCGCCATCGGTGAACTGACCCGTTCGCGTGGCGTGCTGTTCCATGTCGACGCTGCCCAGTCGGCCGGCAAGGTCGAAATCGACGTGCAAAAGCTGAAGGTCGACCTGATGTCGTTCTCGGCGCACAAGGTCTACGGCCCGAAAGGCATCGGCGCGCTGTACGTCAGCCGCAAGCCGCGCGTGCGCCTGGAAGCCATCATTCACGGCGGTGGCCATGAGCGCGGCATGCGTTCGGGCACCCTGCCGACCCACCAGATCGTCGGCATGGGCGAAGCCTTCGCCATTGCCAAGCAGGAAATGGCCGCGGAAAACGTGCGCATCAAGGCCCTGAGCGACCGCTTCTTCAACCAGGTCTCCAACCTTGAAGAGCTGTACGTCAACGGCAGCCAGACTGCTCGCGTACCGCACAACCTGAACCTGAGCTTCAACTACGTCGAAGGCGAGTCGCTGCTGATGTCGCTGAAGGACATCGCCGTATCGTCCGGTTCGGCCTGCACCTCCGCGTCGCTCGAGCCGTCGTACGTACTGCGCGCCCTGGGCCGCAACGACGAGCTGGCGCACAGCTCGATCCGCTTCTCCTTCGGCCGCTTCACCAGCGAAGAAGAAGTCGACTACGCCGCGCAGAAAGTCTGCGAAGCGGTCAACAAACTGCGTGAACTGTCGCCGCTGTGGGACATGTACAAAGACGGCGTCGACATCTCCAAGATCGAGTGGGCCGCCCACTAAGCAGTCGCCGGCAAGAGCGGCTCCCCTGATGAGGAAGGAATAGCACCATGGCATACAGCGAAAAGGTCATCGACCACTACGAAAACCCACGCAACGTCGGCAAGATGAATGCCGAGGACCCGGATGTCGGTACCGGCATGGTCGGCGCCCCAGCGTGCGGTGACGTGATGCGTCTGCAAATCAAGGTCAACGAGCAGGGCGTCATCGAAGACGCCAAGTTCAAGACCTACGGCTGCGGTTCGGCCATCGCTTCCAGCTCCCTCGCCACCGAGTGGATGAAGGGCAAGACCCTGGACGAAGCCGAAACCATCAAGAACACCCAGCTGGCCGAAGAACTGGCGTTGCCGCCGGTCAAGATCCACTGCTCGGTACTCGCCGAGGATGCCATCAAGGCAGCCGTACGCGATTACAAGCAGAAGAAAGGCTTGATCTAAGTCGCCTGTTGCAAGGTAAGGAGTCCTGATGGCTATCAGCATGACAGAAGCCGCCGCCAACCACATTCGCCGCTCCCTCGACGGGCGCGGCAAGGGTGAGGGCATTCGCCTGGGCGTGCGCACCACCGGTTGCTCGGGCCTGGCCTACGTGCTGGAGTTCGTCGACGAACTGGCGGACGAAGACACGGTGTTCGAGAACCACGGCGTGAAGGTGATCATCGATCCCAAGAGCCTGGTCTACCTCGACGGCACCGAACTGGATTTCGTCAAGGAAGGGTTGAACGAAGGCTTCAAGTTCAACAACCCCAACGTGCGCGGTGAATGTGGCTGCGGCGAAAGCTTCAACGTTTGAGGCTGGCTGTGGGTACTCCTTGTCATTACGCATTGTTTGACCTCCAGCCAAGCTTCCGCCTGGATCTAGACAAGCTGGCCACTCGCTACCGCGAGCTGGCCCGCGAAGTCCATCCTGATCGCTTTGCCGACGCCTCCGAGCGTGAGCAGCGCGTGGCGCTGGAAAAATCCGCAGCCCTCAACGATGCCTACCAGACGCTGCGCAGTGCGCCGCGTCGCGCCCGCTACCTGCTGGCCATCAGCGGCCACGAAGTACCCCAGGAAGTCACGGTCCACGACCCGGACTTCCTGTTGCAGCAGATGCAGTGGCGTGAAGAGCTCGAAGAGTTGCAGGACGAAGCCAACCTTGATGGTGTCGGTGTGTTCAAGAAGCGCCTGAAGGTTGCCCAGGACACGCTGAACGAGGACTTTGCCGCCTGCTGGGATGCCCCAGGCGAACGCGAGAAGGCCGAGCGCCTGATGCGCCGCATGCAATTCCTCGACAAGCTCGCCCAAGAAGTGCGCCAACTGGAAGAGCGCCTCGACGATTAACCCGGTGTCGCCCGTGATGACGCCTAAGGTATTCAGATAAGCATGGCCCTACTGCAGATTGCCGAACCCGGTCAAAGCCCTCAGCCGCACCAGCGCCGCCTGGCGGTGGGGATCGACCTGGGTACCACCAACTCTCTGGTCGCTGCACTGCGCAGCGGCCGTAGCGAGCCCCTGCCTGACGCGCAGGGTAACGTCATTCTGCCGTCCGCGGTGCGCTACCTCGAAGGGCGCAACGAAGTGGGGCAGGCTGCGCGTGATGCCGCCTCCAGCGACCCGTTGAACACCGTGCTGTCGGTCAAGCGCCTGATGGGGCGTGGCCTGGCGGACGTCAAGCAACTGGGTGAGCAACTACCATACCGCTTTGTGGGTGGTGAGTCGCACATGCCATTTATCGACACCGTGCAGGGGCCGAAAAGCCCGGTAGAAGTGTCTGCCGATATCCTCAAGGTGCTGCGCGAACGCGCCGAAGCGACCCTGGGTGGCGAACTGGTAGGCGCGGTAATCACCGTGCCGGCCTATTTCGACGACGCCCAGCGCCAGGCCACCAAGGACGCTGCGCGCCTGGCTGGCCTGAACGTGTTGCGGCTGCTCAACGAACCGACCGCAGCAGCCGTGGCCTATGGCCTGGACCAGAACGCCGAAGGCGTGGTGGCCATCTATGACCTGGGCGGCGGTACCTTCGATATCTCCATCCTGCGCCTGACCGCTGGCGTGTTCGAAGTGCTTGCCACCGGTGGCGATACCGCCCTGGGCGGTGACGATTTCGACCACGCCATTGCCGGCTGGATCATCGAGCAGGCTGGCCTGTCGTCCGACCTGGACCCGGCTACCCAGCGTGCATTGCTGCAAACCGCCTGCGCCGCCAAGGAAGCCCTGACAGACGCCGACGTGGTCGGCGTGAGCCATGGCGCCTGGCAGGGCGAACTGAGCCGTGCTGCATTCGAAACCATGATCGAACCATTGGTTGCCCGCAGTCTCAAGGCCTGCCGCCGCGCCGTGCGCGACAGTGGCGTGGAGCTTGAAGAAGTCAGTGCCGTGGTCATGGTCGGCGGTTCTACCCGGGTTCCGCGGGTACGTGATGCCGTGGGTACGCTGTTTGGCCGTACTCCGATGACCTCGATCGACCCCGATCAGGTGGTGGCCATCGGTGCTGCCATTCAGGCCGACACCCTGGCCGGCAACCGCCGCGAAGGTGGCGAACTGCTGCTGCTTGATGTCATTCCGCTGTCGCTTGGTCTTGAGACCATGGGCGGGCTGATGGAGAAGGTGATCCCGCGCAACACCACCATTCCGGTGGCGCGTGCGCAAGAGTTCACCACTTATAAAGATGGCCAGTCGGCCATGATGATCCACGTCCTGCAGGGTGAGCGCGAGCTGATCAGCGACTGCCGCTCGCTGGCACGCTTCGAGCTGCGCGGTATCCCGGCCATGGTTGCCGGCGCTGCGAAAATTCGCGTCACCTTCCAGGTGGATGCCGACGGCCTGCTCAGCGTTGCCGCCCGCGAACTGGGCTCGGGCGTGGAAGCCAGCATCCAGGTCAAGCCGTCCTACGGCCTGACCGACGGCGAGATTGCCCGCATGCTCAAGGACTCCTTCGAACACGCAGGTTCCGACAAGCAGGCCCGCCAGTTGCGTGAGCACCAGGTGGACGGCGAGCGCCTGCTCGAAGCGGTACAGGGCGCCCTGGACGCCGACGGCGAACGCTTGCTCAGCAGCGACGAGCGCGACGCCATTGAGTTCCAGATGCAAGAACTACGTGATTTGCTGGCCGGCACCGATGGCGCAGCCATCGAGCAACAGACCAAGCGTCTGTCGCAGGTGACCGACGCATTTGCCGCCCGTCGCCTTGATTCGACGGTCAAAGCCGCACTGGCCGGGCGCAACCTGAATGAGATCGAGGAGTAACCGATGCCGCTGGTGACATTCCTGCCGCATGAGAAGTTCTGCCCAGAGGGGCTGACCGTGGAGGTGCCGACCGGGACCAACATCCTGGAACTGGCCCACGACCATCACATCGAGATGGAAAGCGCCTGCGGCGGCGTCAAGGCTTGCACCACGTGCCACTGCATCGTGCGCAAGGGTTTCGACTCCCTTGAAGAAGCCGACGAGCTGGAAGAGGACATGCTGGACAAGGCCTGGGGCCTGGAGGCGCAATCGCGCCTGGGTTGCCAGGTGGTGGTCGCCGACGAAGACCTGACCATCGAGATCCCCAAGTATTCGCTGAACCACGCTGCCGAAGCACCGCACTGAGGGCCTGTACATGAGTCTGAAATGGGTTGATGTACTTGAGATCGCAATCCAGCTTGCAGAAAGCAAGCCTGAGGTCGATCCTCGTTATGTGAATTTCGTAGACCTGCACCGCTGGGTGCTGGCGTTGCCAGAATTCAGCGACGATCCGTCACGCGGCGGTGAGAAAGTGCTTGAGGCAATCCAGGCTGCCTGGATTGACGAAGCCGACTAAGCGACGTGTGCAGGTTAGGCAATCCCCTGAAACCCGCGTATAATTCGCGGGTTTAATTTTTCGTAACACTCATATTCTGGAGTTTTCCATGGCTGTTCAACGTACTTTCTCGATCATCAAGCCTGACGCAGTAGCCAAAAACGTCATCGGCAAGATCACCACTCGCTTCGAAGAAGCCGGCCTGAAAATCGTTGCCTCGAAAATCAAGCAACTGTCCAAAGCCGAAGCCGAAGGCTTCTACGCTGAGCACAGCGCTCGCGGCTTCTTCGGTGACCTGGTTGCCTTCATGACTTCCGGCCCGGTTGTTGTTCAGGTTCTGGAAGGCGAAAACGCCATCGCTCTGAACCGTGAGCTGATGGGCGCTACCAACCCTAAAGAAGCTGCTGCCGGCACCATCCGTGCTGACTTCGCCGAGTCGATCGACGCCAACGCTGTTCACGGTTCGGACTCCGAAGCTGCTGCTGCTCGCGAAATCGCTTACTTCTTCGCTGCTACCGAGGTAACCACTCGCTAAGCGAAAGCTTACGGGTGAGGGTGAATCCATGACGACATCTACTGGCAAAATCAACCTGTTGGGTCTGACCCAGCCGGAAATGGAACAATTCTTCGACTCAATCGGGGAAAAACGCTTCCGTGCCGGCCAGGTGATGAAATGGATTCACCATTTTGGCGTGTCCGACTTTGCGGCCATGACCAACGTAGGCAAGGTCTTGCGCGAAAAGCTCGAGGCCGTTGCCGAGATTCGCCCGCCGGAAGTGGTCAGTGAAGACATTTCCGCCGACGGCACCCGCAAGTGGGTGATCCGCGTTGCCTCCGGCAGCTGCGTCGAAACCGTCTACATTCCTACCGACGATCGCGGCACCCTGTGCGTGTCGTCGCAAGCCGGCTGTGCCCTGGACTGCAGTTTCTGCTCCACCGGCAAGCAAGGTTTCAACAGCAACCTCACCGCCGCCGAAGTGATTGGCCAGGTGTGGCTTGCCAACAAATCCTTCGGGACCGTTCCTGCCAAAGTCGACCGCGCGATTACCAACGTGGTGATGATGGGCATGGGCGAGCCCTTGCTGAACTTCGACAACGTCATCGCCGCCATGAAAATCATGATGGATGACCTTGGCTATGGCATTTCCAAGCGTCGCGTCACCCTGTCCACCTCGGGTGTGGTGCCGATGATCGACGAACTGGCCAAGCACATCGACGTGTCGCTGGCCCTGTCGCTGCACGCACCGAACGACGAACTGCGCAACCAGCTGGTGCCGATCAACAAGAAGTACCCGCTGAAGGTGCTGCTGGAATCGTGCATGGGCTACATGTCCACCCTGGGCGGCAAGCGTGTGCTCACGGTTGAATACACCCTGCTCAAGGACGTCAACGACCAGCCTGAGCATGCTGCGCAAATGATCGAGTTGCTGCGCGACGTACCGTGCAAGATCAACCTGATCCCGTTCAACCCGTTCCCGCATTCGGGCTACGAGCGGCCGAGCAACAACGCCATCCGTCGCTTCCAGGACCTGCTGCACCATGGTGGTTTCAACGTCACCACCCGCACTACCCGCGGTGACGATATCGATGCCGCCTGTGGTCAGTTGGTTGGCCAGGTCAACGACCGCACCCGCCGCAGCGAGCGCTACATTGCCGTGCGTCAGCTTTCTGCAGACGTCGAGCTGCAAGACAGCGCCGCCAGCCACTGACCGGAAACTGCCCATGAGCCTGCGCGCCGCGCTGTCGATCCTTGCGCTTTTGCTGCTGGCCGGCTGTGTGTCGGGCGGCGCCGGCGACCCTCTGGCCAGCCGCCAGGGCAGGATGGAGGCGGGGCGGGCTTATGTGCAGCTTGGCCTGGGGTATTTGCAACAGGGTTTGACCGAGCAGGCCAAGGCGCCGCTGGGCAAGGCCCTGGCCCTGGAGAGCCGTGATGCCGATGCGCACGCCGCCCTGGCGCTGGTATTCCAGGCCGAAGGTGAGCCGGCTCTGGCCGAAGCACACTTCCACAAGGCGTTGCAGGCCCGCGCTGGCGACACGCGAATTCGCAACAACTACGGCAGTTTCCTTTATGCTCAGGGGCGATTTGCCGAAGCCGAGCAGATGTTTCGCCTGGCCAGTGGCGATACCCTGTATCCTGAGCGCTCACGCGTGTACGAGAACCTGGGCCTGACCGCCCTGAAGCTCGAACGCCGCGATCAGGCGCATGCGTATCTGCACAAAGCGTTGCAACTCAACCAGCGGCAACCAAAAGCCTTGTTGGAAATGGCTGAGTTGTCCTACGAAAACAGGCATTATGTGCCGGCCCGGGACTACTACGATCGTTTCAGCCAGTTGAGCGACCACGATGCCCGTAGCCTGCTGCTGGGCAGTCGCCTTGCCCGGGTGTTCGACGAGCAGGGCACACTGGCCGAGATGGGCCAGCAATTACAACGACTTTATCCCGGTACGCCGGAATATCAGCAATACCTGTCGGAGCAACGATGAACGCCGCGCATCCCGAAGTAGCAGTAGCGCCTGGCCAGAACCCCGGTGAGCTTTTGCGCCTGGCCCGTGAGAAACGGGACTGGTCTCAAGCCGAGGTGGCCCGCAAGCTCAACCTCACTGTCAGTTCGTTGAACCACGTGGAAACCGGCGCCTTCGACAAGCTGCCCGGGCATACCTTTGCCCGTGGCTACATCCGCGCCTATGCCAAATTGATGGAGCTCGACCAGGCCGCCCTGGTAGAGGCCTTCGACCGCTACACCGGTACCCACGCCAAAGGCAGCGAAGTGCACTCGCTGGGCCGTATCGAAGAACCGGTACGCCTGTCGCACAACATACTGCGTGGCGTCAGCCTGCTGTTGCTGGTGGCTGTGGTGGGTGGTGGTTTCGTCTGGTGGCAGGACCAGGGCAGCCTGCGTGGCAAGGACCTGGCCAAGATGGCCCTGGAGCACGTCGAAGTCGAAAGCGCCGACGGCACCACCCAGATTCACCCGCTTGATGAGCCTGAAGACCAGGCCGTAACCGCTGGCCAGCAGCCCGAAAGCGCGCCGCTGGCCCTGGAGCAGACCACTGCCGGGCAGCCTGCCGCTGCTGCCGAACAGGCGCCTGCCAGCCCGGCGCCAACGGTTGCCGCAGCGCCAGCCCCGGCACCCGCGCAACCTGCTGCCAGCGCACCGGCTGTTGCACCTGCCCCGGTAGTACCGGCTACCCCGGCACCGGCCGCAGTTGCGCCGGCAGCGCCGGCTGCAGCCGTGGCCGCAGCCGAGCCAGCCGCAGTGCCTGCCGGCAGTGCCAAGGTCTCCATCCAGTTCGTCGCCGATTGCTGGACCCAGGTCAGCGACGGCAACGGCAAGGTGCTGTTCAGCGCCATCAAGCGCAAGGGGGACAACCTCGAACTGACCGGCAAGCCGCCATTTGCGGTACGCCTGGGCTTTGCCCGGGGCGCCCAGGTCAGCTACAACGGCCAGGCCGTCGATGTTGCCCCGTTCACCAGTGGCGAGACCGCTCGCCTGAAGTTGGGACAGTAAGTCATGCACGGCGAATCTCCGATCAAACGTCGCGAATCCCGCAAAATCTGGGTTGGCAATGTACCGGTGGGTGGTGATGCGCCCATCGCGGTGCAGAGCATGACCAACACCGACACCAACGATGTAGCCGCCACCGTCGGGCAGATCCAGCGCCTGGTCGATGCCGGCGTGGACATCGTGCGTGTTTCGGTGCCGGACATGGACGCGGCCGAGGCGTTTGGCAAGATCAAGCAACTGGTCAGCGTGCCGCTGGTCGCAGACATCCACTTCGACTACAAGATCGCCCTGCGCGTGGCCGAACTGGGCGTTGACTGCCTGCGTATCAACCCGGGCAACATCGGCCGTGAAGACCGTGTACGCGCCGTGGTCGATGCCGCCCGCGACCGTGGCATCCCGATCCGCATCGGCGTCAATGCCGGCTCGCTGGAAAAAGACCTGCAGAAAAAGTACGGCGAACCGACCCCGGCTGCGCTGGTCGAGTCGGCCTTGCGCCATGTCGAACACCTCGACCGCCTGGACTTCCAGGACTTCAAGGTCAGCGTGAAGGCCTCTGACGTGTTCATGGCCGTCGAAGCCTACCGCCTGTTGGCCAGGCAGATCGTACAGCCGCTGCACCTGGGCATCACCGAAGCCGGTGGCCTGCGTTCGGGGACGGTGAAATCCGCCGTCGGCCTCGGTATGCTGCTGGCCGAAGGCATTGGCGATACCATCCGTATCTCGCTGGCGGCCGACCCGGTCGAAGAAGTGAAAGTCGGCTACGACATCCTCAAGTCGCTGCACCTGCGCTCGCGTGGCATCAACTTCATCGCCTGCCCGAGCTGCTCGCGGCAGAACTTCGATGTGGTCAAGACCATGAACGAGCTGGAAGGGCGCCTGGAAGACCTGCTGGTACCGCTGGACGTGGCGGTGATCGGTTGCGTGGTCAACGGCCCGGGTGAAGCCAAGGAAGCCCATGTAGGCTTGACCGGCGGCACGCCAAACCTGATCTACATCGACGGCAAGCCGGCGCAGAAACTGACCAATGACAACCTGGTCGATGAGCTGGAAAAGCTCATCCGCCAGAAAGCGGCCGAAAAGGCCGAAGCCGACGCGGCGTTGATCGCCCGTGGCTGACACACAGAATTCGTAAGGACTATTCGTGAGCAAATCGCTGCAAGCCATCCGTGGCATGAACGACATCCTGCCAGAACAGTCGCCACTGTGGCGCTACTTCGAAGGCACCGTGGCCGGCCTGCTGGACACCTACGGGTACAGCCAGATCCGCACGCCGATCGTCGAGTTCACCGAGCTGTTCAAACGCTCGATCGGTGAAGTGACCGATATCGTCGAAAAAGAGATGTACACCTTCGAGGACCGCAACGGCGACTCGCTGACCCTGCGCCCCGAAGGCACCGCCGCCTGCGTGCGTGCCGTGCTGGAGCATGGCATCACCGGCAACGGCCAGGTGCAGAAACTGTGGTACATCGGCCAGATGTTCCGCCACGAGCGCCCGCAGAAGGGCCGCTACCGCCAGTTCCACCAGATTGGCGTGGAAGTGTTCAACCTGGACGGCCCGGACATCGATGCCGAGCTGATCATGCTCACCTGGCGCCTGTGGGGCCTGCTGGGTATTCAGGACGCCGTCAAGCTGGAGCTCAACAGCCTGGGTACCAGCGAAGCCCGCGCACGCTACCGTGACGCGCTGGTCGAGTTCCTCTCGGCGCGCCTGGAGCAACTGGACGAAGACAGCCAGCGCCGCCTCAAGAGCAACCCGCTGCGCATCCTCGACAGCAAGGACCAGAACACCCAGGCGGTGCTGGTTGGCGCACCAAGGCTGGAAGACTACCTGGACGAAGAGTCCCGCGTGCACTTCGAGGGCCTCAAGGCCCGCCTGGACGCCGCCGGTATTCCGTTCGTGATCAACACCAAGCTGGTGCGTGGCCTGGACTACTACAGCAAGACCGTATTCGAGTGGGTCACCGACAAGCTCGGCGCCCAGGGTACCGTGTGCGCCGGTGGCCGCTACGACGGCCTGGTCGAGCAGATGGGCGGCAAACCGACCACGGGCGTTGGTTTCGCCATGGGTATCGAGCGCCTGATCCTGCTGCTGGAAACCCTCGGCAAGGTGCCGGAGTCCATCAGCCGCCAGATCGACGTTTACCTGTGCGCCTTCGGCGAGCAGGCCGAGTTGGCCGGGCTGCGCCTGTCCGAGGGCTTGCGTGACCGCTTGCCGGGCCTGCGCCTGGCGGTGAATGCCGGTGGCGGCAGCTTCAAGAGCCAGTTCAAGAAAGCCGACAAGAGCGGCGCGCTGTTCGCCCTGATCCTCGGTGACGACGAACTGGCCAAGCAAGAAATCGGCTTGAAGCCCCTGCGTGGCCAGGGCGAACAACAGAACATTGCCTGGGATGCTCTTGCAGGGCACCTGGAAACCGCGATCGCGCAGGCGTAACGCGGTTCAACAAGCGAATAGGCGAAAAGGAGTATTGGGGTGTCGAGTACTGATGATGATGACCTGGCAGGGGTCAAGGACTGGTGGAACCGTAACGGCAAGCCGCTGCTGACCGGCGCCTTGCTGGCGGGCGTGGTGGTGTTGGGCTGGAATACCTGGCACAAGTACCAGAACAACCAGTCGCAAGGTGCCTCGCAGCTGTATCAGGCGTTGCTTGAGACCAGCCTGACGCCGACTGGCCAGCCAGACGCCACCAAGGTTGCGGAACTGGCCGGCAAGCTCAAGAGCGAGTTCGGCGGCACTGCCTACGCCCAGTACGGTAGCCTGTTCGTGGCCAAGGTTGCGGTCGAGAGCGGCAAGCTCGACGACGCGGCTGCCGAGCTGAAAAGCGTGCTGGACAAGCCGGCCGACGTGACCCTGGGCGAGATTTCGCGCCAGCGTCTGGCGCGTGTGCTGGCCGCTCAGAACAAGGCCGAGGATGCCCTCAAGCTGCTCGACGGCGACGCCGACAAAGCCTTCCTGGCCAGCCGTGAAGAGTTGAAGGGCGACCTGCTGGTACAGCTGGGTCGTGCCGACGACGCACACACTGCTTACGAGAAAGCCAAGGCTGCGCTGTCTGATGAGGCGGCGGTCGGTGGCCTGCAATTGAAGCTGGATGACCTGGCTAAAGGGGACGCGTAAGTGATCGGTTGGAAACATGCAGCAGTGCTGACCCTGGCCGTATTGGCCGCAGGTTGCAGCAGCAACAGCAAGAAGGAACTGCCCCCGGCCGAGCTGACCAAGTTCACCGAGGAAGTGGTGCTGAAGAAGCAGTGGAGCCGTTCGATCGGTGACGGCCAGGGTGAAACCTACAACACCCTGGTACCGGCCATCGAGAACGACCGTATCTACGCTTCCGACGTCAACGGCGAAGTCTTCGCCCTCGACCGCATCACCGGCGACGTGGTGTGGAAGAAGGACCTGGAGCTGCAGGTTTCCGGCGCTGTTGGCGTGGGCTACGGCCTGGTCATGCTCGGTACCCTCAAGGGTGAAGTCATCGCCCTGGATTCCAGCACCGGTGAAGAGCGTTGGCGCTCGCGCGTGACCAGCGAAGTGCTGGCCCCGCCTGCCAACAACGGTGACGTAGTGGTAGTGCAGACCCAGGACGACCGCCTGATCGGCCTGGATGCTGCCACGGGCGACCGCCGCTGGATCTACGAAAACTCCCCGGCCGTGCTGACCCTGCGTGGCACCGGTGCACCGATCGCCACCAACCGCCTGGCCGTCGCCGGCCTGTCCACCGGCAAGGTGGTAGCGGTGGACATCAACAACGGCGTGCCAGTGTGGGAAAGCCGTGTGGCCATCCCTAAAGGCCGCTCCGAGCTGGACCGTGTGGTTGATATCGACGGCGGCTTGCTGCTGTCTGGTGGTACCCTGTACGTCAGCACCTACCAGGGCCGTGTAGCGGGCCTGGACCTGGAAAGCGGCCGCGAGCTGTGGCAGCGCGATGCCTCCAGCTATGTGGGTGTGGCCCAGGGCTTCGGTAACGTCTACGTGAGCGAAGCATCGGGTACCGTGGAAGGCGTGGATGAACGCTCCTCCAGCGCCCTGTGGAGCAACGACAGCATGGCTCGTCGCCAGTTGACCGCGCCTGAAGTGTTCAGCAGCTACGTGGCAGTGGGTGACTTCGAGGGGTACCTGCACCTGCTGAGCCAGGTAGACGGCCGCTTCGTAGGCCGCGAACGTATCGACAGCGATGGCCTGCGCGCCCGCCCACTTGTGGTCGGCGACACCATCTACGTCTTCGGCAACAGCGGCAAGCTCGAGGCACTGACCATCCGCTGAAGCTATGCTTGAAGCCTTGGCGGGCTTCAAGCCGCGGCGTAGGACACGCCGCCCAAACTCCGGCCGCTGCCTTGCAGCGGCCTTTGCATTTTCAAGAATTCGAGAGTGGAGAGCCGATGGTTCCCGTAATTGCCCTGGTGGGCCGCCCGAACGTCGGCAAATCCACCATGTTCAACCGCCTGACCAAAACCCGCGATGCCATCGTGGGTGACCTGTCGGGCCTGACCCGTGACCGCCAGTATGGCGATGCCAGCTGGCAGGGTCGTTCCTTCATCCTGATCGACACTGGCGGTATCACCGGTGACGAAGTAGGCATGGACGAGAAGATGGCCGAGCAGTCGCTCATGGCCATCGAAGAAGCCGACTATGTGCTGTTCCTGGTCGATGCCCGCGCCGGCATGACCGCCGCCGACCAGATGATTGCCGAGCACCTGCGCAAGCGCAACAAGTCGGCGATTCTGGTCGCCAACAAGATCGACAACATTGACGCCGACGTCGCCCGCGCCGAGTTCTCGCCGCTGGGCATGGGCAATGCCATTCCGGTGGCTGGCTCCCAGGGCCGCGGCATCAACGCGCTGATGGAAAGCGTACTGGGTCATATTCCTCGCGACGCAGAGGAAGAGGCCCTGGACCAGGAAGTCGCCGAAGGCGAGGAAGCGGTTCGCATCCCCGGCCCGAGCGAGAAAGATGGCATCAAGATCGCCATCATTGGCCGCCCGAACGTGGGTAAATCGACCCTGGTCAACCGCATGCTCGGCGAAGAGCGCGTGGTGGTCTACGACCAGCCGGGCACCACCCGTGACAGTATCTATATCCCGTTCGAGCGCGATGGCGAGAAGTACACCTTCATCGACACCGCCGGCGTGCGCAAGCGCGGCAAGATCCACGAAGAAGTCGAAAAGTTCTCGGTGGTGAAGACGCTGCAGGCGATCAAGGACGCCAACGTGGTGATCTTCGTCATGGATGCCCGTGAAGGCGTGGTTGACCATGACCTGAACCTGCTGGGCTTTGCCCTGGAAGCAGGCCGAGCCATCGTTATTGCCTTGAACAAGTGGGACGGCATGGAGCCGGGCGAGCGCGCCTACGTGAAGACCGAGCTGGAGCGCCGGCTGTTCTTTGTCGACTTCGCCGACATCCACTTCATTTCTGCCCTGCACGGCACTGGCGTGGGCAACCTGTACAAGTCGGTGCAGGCCGCGTTCACGTCGGCTGTTACCCGCTGGCCAACCAGCCGCCTGACGCAGATCCTCGAGGATGCTGTGAGCGAGCACCAGCCACCGCTGGTCAATGGCCGCCGCATCAAGCTGCGTTATGCCCACCTCGGTGGTGCCAACCCGCCGCTGATCGTGATCCACGGCAACCAGACCGAGAGCATTCCAAAGTCGTACTCGCGTTACCTGGAAAACACCTACCGCCGCGTGCTGAAGCTGGTCGGTACGCCGATCCGCATCGAGTACAAGGGCGGTGAGAACCCGTACGAGGGCAAGAAGAACACCCTCACCGACCGCCAGGTCAACAAGAAGCGCCGCTTGATGTCGCACCACAAGAAGGCCGAGAAGAAGCGACGCGACAAGCGCTGATTCCGCGTCTGCTTTTTCGCGGGCTTGCCCGCTCCCACAAGTACTGCACAGCTATTGAAACCTGTGGAGGACCTGTGGGAGCGGGCAAGCCCGCGAAGGGGCCCTTTGATCCAGCGCAATCCCCCTATTGTTTCAACCTTTTTCCTGACCGCTCGATCCGCTATGCTCGGACTCCACCCCGTGCCGGATACACCCCAGGAAAGAGGGCTCCATGATCCGCAGCAAACTGCCGAATGTCGGCACGACCATCTTTACCACCATGTCCCAGCTCGCCGTGCAGACCGGCGCGCTCAACCTGTCCCAGGGTTTCCCTGACTTCAACGGCCCCCAGGCCCTGCTCGATGCAGTGGGCCGGCACGTGGCCGCCGGGCATAACCAGTATTCGCCGATGACCGGCCTGCCGGCCCTGCGCCAGCAGGTAGCGGCCAAGGTGGCGCGGCTGTATGGCGCACAGGTGGATGCCGACCAGGAAGTGACCATCACCCCCGGTGCAACCGAGGCAATCTTCTGTGCCATTCAGGCAGTGGTGCATGCCGGTGACGAGGTGATCGTCTTCGACCCTTGCTACGACAGCTATGAACCGTCGGTGGAGCTGGCCGGTGGTCGCTGCGTGCATGTGCAACTGAGCGACGGCGACTTCCGTATCGACTGGCAGAAGTTCAGCGATGCCCTGAGCCCGCGCACGCGCATGGTCATCCTCAACTCGCCGCACAACCCCAGCGGCGCGCTGATCACCGGCGAAGACCTTGACCAGTTGGCGAAGCTTGTTGCCGACCGCGATATCTACCTGGTCAGCGATGAAGTCTACGAGCATCTGGTTTACGACGGTGTGCGCCACGCCAGCGTGCTGGCCCATGAGCAGCTGTACCAACGCGCCTTCGTGGTCAGCTCGTTCGGCAAGACCTACCACGTGACCGGCTGGAAGACCGGCTACGTGATCGCACCCCCGGCGCTGAGCGCCGAGCTGCGCAAGGTGCACCAATACGTGAACTTCTGCGGCGTCACGCCGTTGCAGTGCGCGCTGGCCGACTTCATGGCCGAGCACCCCGAGCACATCGATGAGCTGCCGGCCTTCTACCAGGCCAAGCGCGACCTGTTCTGCGGTTTGCTCGAAGGCTCACGTTTCGACTTTACCCGTACGACGGGCACCTATTTCCAGTTGGTGGACTACTCGCAGATCCGCCCCGACCTGAACGATGTCGAGATGTCTCTGTGGCTCACCCGCGAGCACGGGGTGGCGACCATCCCGGTGTCGGTGTTCTACCAGCAACCCATCCCCGAGCAACGCCTGGTGCGCCTGTGCTTTGCCAAACGTGAGGAGACGCTGCGTCAGGCAGCGGAACGACTATGCGCGATCTGAGTACCTTGCCGAACCTGAAAGTCGCCCTGGTGCAAACCACCTTGGCCTGGCACGACCGCGAGGCCAACTACGCGCACTTCGAGGTGCTGCTGGAGCAGGTGGGTGAAGTGGACCTGGTGATCCTGCCGGAAATGTTCACTACCGGCTTTTCGATGCAGTCGGAAAGCCTGTGCGAGCCGGAGAACGGCCCGACCTACAAATGGTTGAAGGCCCAGGCGAAAAAGTGCAACGCGGTGATTACCGGAAGCGTGATCATCCAGGCTGCAGATGGCAGCCACCGTAACCGCCTGTTGTGGGCGCGCCCGGATGGCGAAATCCTGCACTACGACAAGCGCCACCTGTTCCGCATGGCCGGTGAGCACAAGCACTACACCCCCGGCGAGCGCCAGGTGCAGTTCGAGCTCAAGGGCTGGCGGATTCGCCCGCTGATCTGCTACGACCTGCGCTTCCCGGTGTGGAGCCGCGATGCCCAGGATACAGACCTGCTGCTGTACACCGCCAACTGGCCGGCAGCGCGGCGCCAGCACTGGAACCGGCTGTTGCCGGCGCGGGGGATCGAGAACCTGTGCTATGTGGCGGCGGTGAACCGGGTGGGTACGGATGGCAAAGGCTTTGCCTATTCGGGGGACAGCCAGGTGCTGGACTTCCAGGGCGAGAGCCTGCTCAGTGCCGGGGAGGCGGACGGGGTGTTCACTGCGGTGTTGAGTGCGGCGGAGCTGGCGGCCTACCGGGCCAAGTTCCCGGCCAACCTGGATGCCGATAGCTTCGAACTGCACTGATACGAAATCGCAGGTTTATTGGGCCCCTGTAGGAGCGGCCTTGTGTCGCGAAAGGGCCGCGAAGCGGCCCCTGGACTCAGGCAGCGGTGCATGAATTGCTGGGGCCGCTTCGCGGCCCTTTCGCGACACAAGGCCGCTCCTACAAAAAGCGGTGAAGCAAACTAGTACACATCCCGCCGATACCGCCCATCCTCGATCAGCTGCTGCACAGCGGCTTCACCCAGCATGCCATTGAGCGCTGCATCCACCCCGGCTGCCATCCCTTGCAGGCTGCCACACACATACACACAGGCACCATCCGCCACCCAGCGCTTGAACTCATCAGCCTGTTGCAGCAACACATCCTGCACATACACCTTCTCGGCCTGATCCCGCGAGAACGCAAGGTCCAGGCGTGCCAGATCACCGCTGTCCAGCCAGCCTTGCAGCTCATCGCCACACAGCAGGTCATGCGCCCGGTTGCGCTCGCCAAACAGCAGCCAGTTACGCTGCTCGCCGGCATTGACCCGTGCGCGGATCAGGCTGCGCAGGCCGGCCAGGCCCGTGCCGTTACCGATCAGGATCATCGGTGCAGCCGTCTCCGGCAGGTGGAACCCGCTGTTACGCCGCAGGCGCAGGCTCAGCGTGCCGTTCAGCGGCAGGTATTCGGTCAGCCAGCCCGAACCCAGGCCGAGGTTGCCATCAGCGTGGCGTTCCTGGCGAACGATCAGCTCCAGTACGCCATCGCTGGCAATGGAAGCGATCGAGTATTCGCGGCCGCCGATCGGTGCCAGCGCATCTACCAGCGCCTGCGGCTGCAAGCCGATCAGGTGATCACGACGGCCTGGCAATTGGCGACCTGCGAGGGCCTGGGCGAGGGTTTCGCCAAGGCCATTGACCTGCACCTTGGCCCCGGCGTCCAGTGCCATGCCGTTCAGGAACGCGTCAACGCGTGGCTGCCCATTGAGTGGCAGGATCTCCACCAGGTCGCCAGCCTCCCAGCTGGCAGGCTCTTGCGGTTGCAAGCCCAGCAGGTACACCGGCTGACCCTGGCTGCCCGGGTTCAACAGCTCGCGGCGCACCAGCGACCAGTTGCCAAAGCTTGGCGGCTGCCAAGCGGCCACCGGTTGGGCACCGGTCAATTGCGCCAGTTCCTGCTGCCACTGCTGCAGCGCGGCCTGGTCGGCATTGTCCACTTCTACCGGGCTGAATGCGCTGCTGGCACCGCGCTCACCCAGCCACGCCTGCAAGCGGCGGGCGAAGCCGCAGAAGTGCGGGTACTGGCGGTCGCCGAGGGCGAGCAGGGCGTAGCTGAGGTTGTTCAGCGCCCACGGCTGGCCGAGCACCTTGCGCTCGAAGGCGCGGGCGCTGTCGGGTGCTTCGCCGTCGCCAAACGTACTGACCACGAACAACGCACGGCGGGCCTGGCGCAGGTCGTCTTCACGCAGTTCGGCCAGTGCCCGTACCTGCACCGGCAGGCCGGCGGCCTGCAACTGGCCGGCACTTTGCCAAGCCAGCTGTTCGGCAAAGCCGCTTTGGCTGGCGAAGCCGATCAGCCAGCTGTCGCCGCTGCCGTTGCTGCTGGCGACGTTGCCACGGGCCGCACGCACCTGGCGCTTCTTGCGGCGGCGGTCAAGGTAGAGCAGCCAGCCGGTGACGAAGAACAGCGGCATGGTCAGGCTGGCGATGGTGACGATGATGCGCCCTGGCAGGCCGAAGTATTCGCCGACGTGCAGGGCGTAGACGCTCTGCAGCAGCTGGGCCTTGAAGGATTTGTCGGTGTAGCGGTCGTGCTTTTTCACCTGGCCGGTGGCCGGGTCCAGCATCAGGGTGTTGAAGGCGCGTGGGTGGTCGGCGTTGTCCAGCAGGTAGAACAGGTTGGCCGGCTGGCCGCCAACCGGTGGCAGGCGCAGGTTGTAGGCGGCAAGGCCTGGCCCTGCGGCTTGCTTGAGGTTGGCCCAGATGGCGTCATAGTCGACCACCAGCGGCGGGGCGTTCTTGTCGACCTTCTGCGGTCCGTGGCGGCCACCGCCTTCGCCGCGTTTTTGTTGCTGGCCGGCGGCCGGCGCGTCGGCCAGCAGTTTGTTCAGGCCTTCGCGGTACCACTCATAGGACCAGAACAGCCCGGTCAGGGCGAACAGAAGATAGAACAGCAGGCACCAGGTACCCGCAACGGCGTGCAGGTCCCAGTTGAATGCGCGGCCTTTCTTGGCCCAGTCGAACGTCAGCCAGGTGCGCCAGTCCAGCGCCTTGCGCGGCCAGCGCAGGTACAGGCCGGAGAGGCAGAAGAACACCAGCATCAGGGTGCAGGCACCGGTTATCTGCCGGCCGGTGTCGCCCATGGCCAGGAAGCGGTGCAGGGTAAGCATGAGGTTGAAGAAGTCTTGCCCGGCTACTTCGCCTTTGAGTTCACCGGTGTACGGGTCGGCATAACGCAGCGTGCCACGGCGCTCGCCGGGTGCCGGCATGAAGAAGATGCGTGCGGCGTTGCCTTCACGCACGTCCACCCACAGCATCGACACCTTGTCGTGTTGCTGGGCCTCGACGCGCTGGACCAGCTCGGCGGGCGCCAGCACGCCTTCGGCGCGCACTTCTACCTTGAGCACATCGGCATTGAACGCGCGCAGCAGTTCTTCCTGGAACGAGTACAGCGCCCCGGTAATGCCCATCAAGGCCAGCACCAGGCCAGCGGTGATGCCAAAGAACCAGTGCAATTGGAACAGCGTCTTCTTCACCACATCTCTCACCTTGTGTTGCGGCCGCTACCTGTGCGGCGTGCATTATGCCTTGATACGCAAAAGCCCCGCTCATGGGAATGAACGGGGCTCGGGCTGACTTCCTTAGAAGTGGAAGTTGGCACTCATAAGTGCAGTTCTGCCAGGCGCTACGTGGGCGTAATGCGGTGCGAATACCTGATCGAAATAACGCTTGTCGGTCAGGTTCTGCACATTCAGCTGCAGATCGACATTTTTTGTCAGGCGATAAGTAGCCATGGCGTCATAGCGCCAGTAGGAAGGCACTTCAACAGAGTTGGCTTCGTCACCGAACCGCGAATCAACAAAAGTGGCACCGGCACCCACGGTCAATTGCGGAATGATGTCGTAGGTCGACCAGAAGGTGAAGTTGTTACGCGGCGTGCTAGGCATGTGATTGCCTTCGTTCGCAGCAGTAGAGGTTTTCACGATCTCGCTTTCCATGTAGGTGTAGCCGCCGTAGACCTTCCACTTGTTGGTAAGGTTGCCGGCGTAAGTCAGCTCCACACCTTGCACACGTTGTTCGCCATCGAGTACCTGATAGGTGGCATTGTCAGGGTCGGTAACACGAGCATTGGTCTTGTCGGTGCGGAACAGAGCGGCTGTCAGCGACAAGTTATCGTCGAAGAAATCCCACTTGGTGCCGATTTCGTAGTTGCGGTTACGTTCCGGGTCAAGGTTGCTGTTGTTGACTGCCAGTTCCAGGCCACCGTTACCGCCGGTTTCCCCCGACGGGTTGCTGGACGTCGACCATGCAGCGTAGATGCTGCCGTTAGGCAGTGGTTTGTAGACCACGCCAACCTGATAGTTCCACAGGTGCGCATTGTTTTCGCGAGAGAAGTCCCCTGCAACGGAGCCACGGCCACCCGTGCTGTATCCGCTTGATTTAGTTTGGTAATCGTCGTACCGCAGGCCCAGGTTGAGCGACCATTGATCGTTGAAGGTCAGCGTGTCGAAAACATAGGCAGCGCTAGTCTTGGTATCGGTGTCGGTGAAGGCCTGGCTGTCGGTGATGGTGCCGGACCAGCCGTCATCCGGCGATGGGTCGTAAAGGCTGGTGCAGTCGCCTGAAGCCAACAAGGCCGGGTTGCAAACGGTGCCTGTGCCAGCGGCGGAGGTAATGACATAGCCACGGTTGTGGGTGTCGCTATAGGTGAACTCCAGTCCTGTGACCAGACTGTGTTCGATAAAGCCGGTATTGAACTTGGCACTCAGGTCGGTCTGGTTCACCCAGCCTTTGGACGTCGAGTTACGGTTCTTGGTCGCGCGGTAGACCGTGCCGTTGGCCACGTTACCTTTGCTGTCGTCCGGGTTTGTCACGATGTAGTCGAGTGTTGAACGTGACATGCGGAAGCTGTTGGACAGGGTCAGGTTATCGTTCAGGTCATGTTCGATACGGATCGTGCCACTGTCGTTGCTGGTCTTGCGATAGTCGCGACCGTTCAAACCGTAGAAGTTATCGCGGTCAACATGGGCAGGGCCATCTACGTCGTATTTGCTGCGCGTCGCGCTGCGATTCAGCGGGATGCCGTAGTCAGGCATGTCGTCGGTTTTCAGGTGGTAGTAACCCACTGTGACCCGCGTATCGGTGCCCAATCCAAATGCGAACGACGGTGCTACACCCCAGCGGCTAACATCCACGTCGTCACGACCAGCAACATTGGCCTCGTGCTTCATCAGGTTCAAGCGGAAGGCCGAGGTGTCGGTCAACTGTTTGTTCAGATCAAGGGTAGTGCGTTTGGTCTGGTCCGAACCCCAAGTGAATCCACCGTTGTAGCTGTCGCCAAGTTTTGCGCTCTTGGTTACCAGGTTGAGGCTACCGCCCGTCGACCCCGCACCGGTAAACGCGGAGCCCGGGCCCTTGGCGACTTCGATGGATTCAACGTTAAAGATTTCACGGCTTTGCGAAGCGACGTCGCGCATTCCATCGACGAACACGTCACTCTCGGCGTTGAAGCCGCGGATGATGGGGCGGTCACCTGCGGGATTACCGCCTTCGCCTGCGCCAAACGTGATGCCTGGGGTTGTACGCAGCGCATCTACCAAGGAGGTCGCGCCGGTGTCTCGAATGACTTGCTGTGGGATCACCGTAACGCTCTTCGGTGTTTCACGCAGTGGCGCAGTGTATTTCTTCGAGCTAGCGGTGTCCGCCTTGTAGCTGGTGACATCCTGCGCCGCGTTGACGCTGGTTGCGTCAAGAGAAATCGCAGAGTCAGCCTGTTCAGTTGCAAACGCAAACTGAGCACTCGATGCAGCAGAGATGGCGACACCGATGGCAGACACGATCAGGCGTGGTGAGCTCACTGCAGATGGTACGGACTGGCGCATTGCTAAGGACCTTCCCCAAGGTGATGAGGCGGCGGATCTTAATGTAAGCAATTGTAAGTAACAATTGAGACTCGTTACCATTCGCAAAGAATTTACAATCTTTACAATTTGCCTTTACAGTTTTTTCACGCTGAAACGTCTAAAGCGGCGAACGGGGCTTGTGAAGCGTAAAAGGGAATCAATATCATTGGCCCTTTACAATTCCTGACGGTGCCGCTCCCATGCTGCTTCACATCCCCGGCCTGTTCGATGCCGATGAACTGGCCCGTATCCGCGAGGCGCTGGAGCAGGCTGACTGGGCCGATGGCAAAGTGACTGCCGGTTACCAGTCGGCCAAGGCCAAACACAACCTGCAGTTGCCGGAAGGGCACCCGTTGGCCAAGGAAATCGGCACAGCGCTGATCGACCGCCTGTGGAAAACCCCGCGCTTCATGTCGGCCGCCCTGCCGCACAAGGTGTTCCCGCCGCTTATCAACTGCTACCGCGAAGGCGGCAACTTCGGTTTCCACATCGACAACGCCCTGCGCCAGCCCAAGGGGAGCCCGGAGCGCGTGCGTACCGACCTGTCTTCCACGCTGTTTCTCAGCGACCCGGACAGCTACGACGGCGGCGAACTGGTGATTCAGGACACCTATGGCGTGCAGCAGATCAAGCTGGCCGCCGGTGACCTGGTGCTGTACCCCGGCACCAGCCTGCACAAGGTCAACCCGGTAACGCGTGGCCAGCGCTATGCCGCGTTCTTCTGGACCCAAAGCCTGGTGCGCGAGGACAGCCAGCGTGCGCTGCTGTTCGAGATGGATAACGCCATTCAGCAACTGACCGCCGATGTGCCCGACCACCCGTCGTTGCTGCAACTGACCGGCACCTACCACAACCTGCTGCGCCGCTGGGCCGAGGTCTGAACCGTGTCTTACCTGTTGCGACGTGAGGAAGTGGTGGATGTGGCCGGCTTGCAGGCCATGCTTGAAGAAAGCCCCGGCAAGGCCGCCCAGGCAATCCTGGCCGCGGCGGGGCAGGGCGCGGTCGAGGCGCAGTTGTTGCTCGGGCAGATCCTGCTGGATGGGCGCGGTATCCAGGAAGATGCCACCGTGGCCCGGCGTTGGTTCGGCATTGCCGCACAAGGTGGCAGTGCCATGGCGCACAACATGCTCGGGCGTTGCCTGGAGCATGGCTGGGGCGGTGAGGTGAGCCTGGCGCAGGCCGCTGTGCACTATGCCCGCGCAGCGGATGCCGGCCTGGACTGGGGCCTGTACAACCTGGGGAACCTGCTGGCCACCGGTCGCGGGGTGCCGGCCAACCAGGCGCAGGCACTGATGTGTTACGAGAAGGCTGCTCAAATGGGGCATGCCAAGTCGATGAACCTGTATGGGCGCTACCTGGAACAGGGCATTGCCACGGCACCCAGCCCGGCGCGGGCGGTACGCTGGTATCGGCGCTCGGCTGAGGCGGGGGATTTTCGCGGCATGTTCAGCCTGGCACTGGTGCTGTTCGAGCGTGGGCAGGTGGCGGAGGCTGCGCCTTGGCTGGAGCGGGCGCGAGTTGAGGGCAACATGAACTTCCTGCGCGCTGCCTTGGTGACCTTGCAAGGTGCGGGGCCGTTGTTCATGGCCTTTGCCGGTCGGTATGCCGAGGAAATCGAGCGCCGCGAAGCCTGAGGCTGGCTGCATTGGCCCTGCCGGCAAGCCAGCTTATGTCGAGGGGGCCAGTAGAGGGCCACGGGGAAGGAGTTGTAACTGCGATCATGGTTGCGCCACATTTACTTTCCGCCTGTCGGCAACAGCAGCCGTCGAGAGCGTGAGGAAACGTTTATGAAAAACCTGATCAAAGACGAAGCACAGGTGCGCTTGTGGTTGATTCGAGCGGACCACATTTACCCGATCTGTATCAACGACAGTGGGTTCATGCAGGTTGTCGAAGACGATGTAGCGGGTGAGATTTTCACCCTCATTGCCTGGGAGCACCCTGCAATCGGCGGGGATGTTGCGTATGAGATACACACCGAGTCGGGTAAGCAGATAACCGGTGCGGGTGGCAATGCCCTGCAAGAGGCAAGCGAACTGCTGCCATGGCCAGTACCTGCGTTCCGTATCGTCAACCAGAACGTCAGCTTCGAGCATCCGCGGTTGTACGGCATCCAGTTGCAAACGCTGGATTCGCGTTTTGTCTCGGCTAACGACCGAGTAGGCACCACTTCCAGGGTGAAAAGGAGTGCCAGCTCATGGTCTGACTTTTTCTCCATTTCGCCCTACAAGACAGTTACCCGATACCACTCCGAGCCTGGGCTGCAACTCCGTATGCTGGAAACCGAAGAAGCGCAGCCCGGTGATTTCCTGCTGGAGTGGATCGACACATCGGCTGTTGGCGAGCAATGAAAAAAGGGGCTTTCGCCCCTTTTTCAGTTACAGGTAGTAGGCCTTCAGCGGCGGGAAGCCGTTGAACTCCACTGCGCTGTAGCTGGTGGTATAGGCACCGGTGGACAGCCAGTACAGACGGTCACCGATAGCCAGGTTCAGCGGCAGGCCATACTTGTAGTTCTCGTACATGATGTCTGCGCTGTCGCAGGTCGGGCCTGCAATGACCACTTCTTCGGCTTCGCCTTTCTTCTCGGTCCAGATCGGGAATTTGATGGCTTCGTCCATGGTTTCGATCAGGCCGGAGAACTTGCCCACGTCGGTGTAGATCCAGCGCTCGACGGCAGTACGCGACTTGCGCGCAACCAGCACCACTTCGCTGACCAGGATACCGGCGTTGGCGATCAGCGAACGGCCTGGCTCCAGGATGATTTCCGGCAGCTCGTCACCGAAGTCTTCCTTCAGGAAGCGGATGATCTCTTCGGCGTAGGTTTCCAGGCTGTTGGTACGGGTGATGTAGTTGGCCGGGAAGCCGCCACCCATGTTGATCAGCTTCAGCTCGATGCCGTCTTCTTCCTTCAGGCGCTCGAAGATCACCTTGACCTTGGCGATGGCGGCGTCCCACACGCTGATGTCGCGCTGCTGCGAACCCACGTGGAAGGAGATGCCGTAAGGCACCAGGCCCAGGTCGCGGGCAAGGATCAGCAGGTCCATGGCCATGTCGGTCTGGCAACCGAATTTACGGGACAGTGGCCAGTCGGCTGTGGTGGAGCCTTCGGTCAGGATACGCACATACACTTTCGAGCCCGGTGCGGCCTTGGCGATGTTGCGCAGGTCGGCTTCCGAGTCGGTGGCGTACAGGCGCACGCCTTTCTCGTAGAAGTAGCGGATGTCCTTGGACTTCTTGATGGTGTTGCCGTAGCTGATGCGGTCGGCGCTGACGCCACGGCCCAGCACTTTGTCCAGTTCGTAGATCGAGGCGATGTCGAAGCTCGAACCTTTCTCTTTGAGCAGGTCGATGATTTCGACGGCCGGGTTGGCCTTGACCGCGTAGTAGACCTTGGCGAATTCGAAACCGGCGCGCAGGTCGTCATAGGCCTGGCTGATCATCTGGGTATCGATGAGTACGAACGGGGTTTCCTGCTTGTCGGCGAACGCCTTCATTTTCTGGAAGGTGTCACGCGCGAAATAGTCTTCGACCTGGATCGACATGCTCAGGGACTCCATGGGCAAACTGAAAATTTAAGTGGCTGCAAACTGAACGTCCTCCGTATCCCCACTTTGGTTCGCCTACTCAGTACTTGAGCCGGATGGATCGTTTCCAGCATGGACGTTCGGCGCGCACTTTAGGGCGTGAAGAATGCAGAATCAACAGGTAATCCGGGCGTGATCGACGTGGATCGACGACCAGCCATTTGAATAACCGACCCATGTGACCGGCTGATGTTCCCCACGATGTTTCAAGCGTAAAAAATTGTGGAATAGATCGCGTTGGCCCCTTCGCGGGTAAACCCGCTCCCATAGGCTTTTCGCTATCCGTGTGGGAGCGGGTTTACCCGCGAAGAGGCCATAGGTGTTCATATTTATGGCCACAATTTCCTGGTACCCCCGTACAGGAAATTACGCATAAATTTTTTGTTACCGACTGGCGGATTTGCTGGTTTTGATGAGAAACATTACTATTCGCACCCTTATCCGCCTCCCTGATGACCCAGACCGTGTCCGGACACAAAGGCTTCCTCGACCATTACCATGAGCTGATCGGTACCTGGACGCGCAAACTGCGCAGTCGTCAGCAGGCCGAAGACCTCACCCACGATGCCTTCGTCCGGGTATTGGAAAACCCGCGTGAGCAGGTCGAGCAGCCGCGCGCCTACCTGCACCAGACCGCACGCAACATTGCCGTGGATGGCTTCCGCCGCGAGGACCGCCGCCAGTCCCTGGCGCTGGACGCTTTCGACGAGGGCGGTAGCGGCAGCGGCGACCCGGAGGCCTATGTGCATGCCCTTGAGTTGGCCGACAGCGTCGAGCGGGTGCTGGCCGAGTTGCCGCTCAACTGCCGGCAGGTGTTCATCTGGCAGAAGCTCGAAGGCCTGACCCAGGCCGAGATCGCCGAGCGCATGGGGTTGAGCAAGAACATGGTCGAAAAGTATATGATCCGCACGCTCCGGCATTTGCGTGAGCACCTGGATGTGTCGGCATGAAGAGTCAGGAGACCTTTTCGATGAAACAGCACGGTACCGATACCGTCCGCGAGCAGGCGGCCGCATGGTTTGCCCGCGTGCAGGATGCGCCTCGGGATGCCGGGCTGCAGAAACAGCTGCGCGCCTGGTTGGCGAGCGACGAGCGCCACCGGGAAGAGTACGAACACCTCAGCCGCGTGTGGCAGGCCGCCACCCTCATTCCACGCCAGCGCCTTGAAGCACTGTGCCAGCCAGATCCGGTGCAGCAGTTGCCTCGTCGGCGTTTTGTGCGTCAGGCGCTGGCCGCCAGTGTGGCGCTGCTGGCGTTGGGCCTGGGATGGGGCGGTTGGCACTACCAGCAACTGAACCACCAGGGCAGCTTGCAAACGGCCTTCAATGAGCGTCGCCAGGTCGAATTGCCAGATGGCTCGCACCTGGAGCTCAATGGCAGCACACAGTTGCAGGTCGATTTCAGTGCTGGCCAGCGGCATATCCGCCTGAGTGCCGGTGAGGTGATGTTCAGCGTCGCCCACGACAGTGACAGGCCGTTCGTGGTCGACACGGCCCAAGGCCGCGTGACAGTGACCGGCACCCGCTTTGACGTTCGCCTTGACCCGGCCAGCACCCGGGTAGCCGTGGAGCAAGGCTCGGTGCGTGTGCAGGGCAAAGGGGCGTCGCTTGCGCAGCTTACGGCCGGGCAGGGGTCGCATATAGATGTACAAGGTGTGGTGAGCGCACCTTACGCCGTTAATGCTGGCGCCGTGACCGCCTGGCGTCAGGGCAAGCTGGTGTTCGACAACGCCACCTTGGCCGAGGTGGTCGCCGAGGCCTCACGCTACCGCAGCCAACCGTTGCGGGTCAGCCCTGGCAAAGTCGCCCAGATGCGCCTTTCCAGCACCTTCAGCACCGACGACACCGACGCGCTGCTACGGGCATTGCCGAGCATCCTGCCGGTGGCCATCAAAGCCCATGAAGACGGCTCCCGCGAAATAATTGCGAAATAGATTCAGGTTTTTTTTCGCTCGTTCGTCTTCCTCGCCAGCTGCAACTGCCAAGCATTTCCATTTGCACGCGGTTGGCGTTTATTCCGCATTCAGGAAGTTTCGACGACGTGAACAACAACAAGTCTTTCCCACGCTTTCGCGCTTTGGCGCTGGCCCTGGCGGTCAGTGCCGTGGCCGTCAACAGCCAGGCTGCACAGGCCGGCGATAGCATCCAGATTCAGGCTCAACCGCTGGGTTCGGCGCTGAGCCAGCTTGGCCAGCAGACCAACCTGCAACTGTTCTTCAGCCCGGAGTTGGTGGCTGGCAAGCAGGCCCCGGCGGTGTCTGGCAACCTGGCGCCGGTGCAGGCCCTGCAACAGTTGCTGCAAGGCAGCGGGCTGACCTTCGAGATGTCACAGGACACCGTCGTGGTAAAGCCGCTGCCGACTACCCTGGACCTGGGCAGTGGCAGCCTGGAGTTGGCGCCTACCGACATCAAGGTGGTCGGTGACTGGTTGGGCGATGCCCAGCAGAGCGTGGTGCAGAACCACCCTGGCGCACGCACCGTGGTGCGCCGCGAGGCGATGGTGGAGAAGGGCGCGATGAACGTGCGCGATGTACTGCGCGGTATCCCGGGTGTGCAGGTGCAGGACTCCAACGGCACCGGCGGCAGTGACCTGTCGTTGAACGTGGGCGTGCGCGGCCTGACCTCGCGCCTGTCGCCACGCTCTACCGTATTGATCGACGGCATCCCGGCCGCCTTCGCGCCGTATGGCCAGCCACAGTTGTCGATGGCGCCGATTTCCTCGGGCAACCTCGACAGCATCGACGTGGTGCGTGGTGCCGGCTCGGTGCGCTATGGCCCGCAGAACGTGGGTGGGGTGATCAACTTCGTTACCCGGGCGATTCCTGAAAAGGCCTCGGCGGAGCTTTCCACCACTTTGGAAACCTCCCAGCACGGCGGCTGGAAGCACACCGAGTCGGCTTTCGTCGGCGGCACGGCGGACAACGGCATGGGCGTGGCGCTGCTGTACACCGGGGTGAACGGCAACGGTTATCGTGAGAGCAACAACGGCAACGACATCGACGACGTCATCCTCAAGACACATTGGGCACCCACCGACGTCGACGAGTTCTGGCTCAACTTCCACTACTACGATGGCCGCGCCGACATGCCAGGTGGCCTGACCCAGGCGCAGTACGACAGCAACCCATATCAGTCTGTGCGCGACTACGACTACTTCGCCGGCCGGCGCAAGGACGTTTCGTTCAAGTGGCAGCGCCAGCTGGACGATGCCACCCAGTTCGAAGTGCTCACTTACTACACCGACAGCTTCCGCGGCAGTGCCATTGCCGCGCGCGACATGAAGACCCTGTCGTCGTACCCGCGCAACTACCACACCTTCGCCATCGAGCCACGGCTGTCACGCATCTTCTTTGCCGGCCCCACTACTCAGGAAGTCAGCGTGGGTTACCGCTACCTGAAGGAAGCGATGCGCGAGCAATCGACCCGCCTGGCGCTGATCGACAACGTGCCCACCGTGACCCCGACCTCCGACGGCCACGTGTTCCAGGACCGTAGCGGCGGCACCGAGGCCAGCGCCTACTACATTGACGACAAGATCGACGTGGGCAACTGGACCATTACCCCGGGTATCCGCTTCGAGCACATCAACACCGACTGGCGCGATCGCCCGGTGCTGGATGCCAACAACCGCCCGGTAGCGGAGAAAAAGCGCAGCATCACCAGCAACGAGCCGCTGCCGGCGCTGAGTGTGATGTACCACATCTCCGACGCGTGGAAGGTGTTCGCCAACTACGAAACCTCGTTTGGCAGCCTGCAGTACTTCCAGCTGGGGCAGGGCGGCACGGGCAACAGCACGGCCAATGGCCTGGAGCCGGAAAAGGCCAAGACCTACGAAATCGGTACGCGCTATGACGACGGTGGCTTTGCCGGTGAGCTGACCGCGTTCTACATCGACTTCGACGATGAACTGCAGTACATCAGCAACGATGTGGGCTGGACCAACCTCGGGGCGACCAAGCACCAAGGTATCGAGGCTTCGGTGCGCTATGACCTGGCCGAGCTGGACCCGCGCCTGGATGGCTTGTCGGTGAGCGGTGGCTACACCTTTACCCGTGCAACCTATGAAGGTGAGATCCCGGGCTTCAAGGGCCGTGACCTGCCGTTCTACTCACGTCAGGTGGCCACTGCCGGCGTGCGTTACGCAGTCAACCGCTGGACCTGGAACCTGGATGCCTACGCCCAGTCCAAGCAGCGCGCACCGGGTACCGGGATCAATGCCGATGGCAGTTTCAATGGTGACTACATCACCGAGCCGAGTGCGGATGGGCAGTATGGTGATATTCCGGGCTACGTGACCTGGCATGCCCGTGGTGGGTATGAGTTCGGGCCAGAGATGTCCAACCTGAAGTTGGCTGCAGGGGTGAAGAACCTGTTCGACAAACAGTATTTCACCCGCTCCAGCGACAACAATGCCGGCATTTATGTGGGTGAGCCGCGGACCTTCTATGTGCAGGCCAGTGTAGGGTTCTGACATTCGTGTCGCGTCCTTCGCGGGCTTGCCCGCTCCCACAGGTACAACGCAGGCCTGGAAGCTTGTGGTTTCCCTGTGGGAGCGGGCGAGCCCGCGAAGGGGCGCAAAGCGCCCCCAGCTATTAAGAGGCCACCGCCTCGGCCGGCGAAACAATGCTGGTCTTGGCCCCACGCGAGCGTCCCGAACTCAGGTACGCGGCAATCGATTCCTGCGTTACTTCGCCAAGGAACACCTGCTCGGCATCCAGCACAGGCAACCACGCCCGGTTGAACTCGTACATGCGCGACAGCAGGATGCGCAAATGCTCATCATGCGACGCCGTGGCATTGAACGGGCGCAGGAAGTCACCGCACGTACCTTGCTGGCGATGCATGTCACGCCGGCGCACATAACCCAGCGCCTTGTTCTGTGCATCGGTTACCACCACGTAGCGGCGGTCGTGCTCATCCAGTAGCTCCAGTGCATCGCTCACCGGCGTTTCCGGGCTCACCGACGGGGCGTTGTCTGCCGCATCCTCGGCCCGTACCAGCAGCAGGCGCTTGAGCGTGCTGTCCTGGCCAACGAAGTTGCTCACAAAGTCGTCCGCCGGGTGCGCCAGCAAGGTGTCCGGGTGGTCCAGCTGCAACAGCTTGCCGGCACGGAAGATGGCAATCTTGTCGCCCAGCTTGATCGCCTCGTCGATGTCGTGGCTGACCATGATCACGGTTTTGTTCAACGCCCGCTGCATCTCGAAGAACTCGTTCTGGATCATTTCGCGGTTGATCGGGTCCACCGCGCCGAACGGCTCGTCCATCAGCAGCACCGGCGCTTCTGCAGCCAGCGCGCGGATCACGCCGATACGCTGCTGCTGGCCACCGGACAGCTCACGCGGGTAGCGCTGCAAGTACTGCTTGGGCTCCAGCTTGATCATGTGCATGAGCTCGCGAGCACGCTCGTGGCATTTCTGTTTGTCCCAGCCGAGCAGGCGCGGGACCACGGTGATGTTTTCTTCGATGGTCATGTTGGGGAACAGGCCGATCTGCTGGATCACGTAGCCGATGTGGCGGCGCAGGGTCACTTCGTCCAGCCCGGTGGTGTCTTCACCGTTGATGAAAACCTGCCCCGAGGTAGGCGTGATCAGGCGGTTGATCATTTTCAGCGTGGTGCTCTTGCCGCAGCCCGAAGGGCCGAGGAACACGCAAATCTCGCCTTCATTCACGGTGAGGCTTACCGAGTCGACGGCTTTGACGTCCTTGCCATTGACGTTGAAGGTTTTGCTGAGGTTCTTCAGTTCGATCATGGGCGCAGTCCTTCTGGAGTCAGGGCACGTTGCAGGGTTTGCAGCAGCAGGTCGGCAATGATGGCCAGCAGGCTGACCAGTACGGCGCCAACCAGCAGCATCGACATGTCGCTGCGGCTGATGGAGGTGAGGATAAGTACGCCCAGGCCGCCGGCGCCGATGGTGGCGGCGATGGTCATGACACCGATGTTCATGACCACGGCCGTGCGTACGCCGGCAAGGATCACCGGCACGGCGATGGGCAGCTCGACCATGCGCAGGCGCTGGCCGAACGTCATGCCGATGCCGCGAGCGGCCTCACGGATACCGGGCTCGACATTGGTCAGGGCCAGGTAGGTGTTGCGCATGATCGGCAGCAGCGAGTACAGGAACACCGCGGTAATGGCCGGTAGCGGGCCAAGCCCTTGGCCGAACTTGGAGTAGAACGGCAGCAACAGGCCGAACAGGGCAATCGACGGGATGGTCAGCAGCACCGTGGCGCTGGCCTGCAATGGGCCGGCGAGTGCCGGAAAGCGGGTCATGAGAATGCCAAGCGGTACCCCGACGAGGATCGCCAGGCCTACCGCGATGCCCACCAGCATGATGTGTTGCCAGGTCAGTTGCAGCACCTGGGCCCAGTCCAGGTGGCTGAAGGTATCGATCAGGTTCATGGCTGGCCCTCGCTGTTCAGTGGGTGCTCGCGCAAAAACGCGGCGGCGACGGCGGCCGGGTTCTGGTGCTCGACGTCGACCTTGGCGTTGAGCTGGCGCATGGTTTCGTCGTCCAGTTGCTCGGCCAGCGGCTTGAGCAGGCCGGCCAGTTGCGGGTTGGCGTCGAGCACGGCCTTGCGTACCACCGGGGCGGCGGTGTAGTCAGGGAAGTAGTGCTTGTCGTCTTTCAGCAGCTTGAGGTCGAAGGCGTTCAGGCGGCCATCGGTGGTGTACACCAGGCCGGCGAACACCTGGTTGTTGCGCATGGCGGTGTACACCAGGCCGCCGTCCATCTGGCGGATGTTGCGACGGTCCAGCGGCAGCTCGTACATCTCGCGCAGGCCGACCAGGCCGTCGGGGCGGTTGGCGAACTCGGTGTCCAGCGCCACCAGGTGGGTGCGCTGGCTTTCGTCACGCAGCACCTGGTTGAGGTCGCTGATGGTGTTGATTTGCGGGTAGGCCTCGGCTACCTGCTTGGGCAGCCCCAGCGCATAGGTGTTGCTGAACTTCGACGGGGTCAGCCAGATCAGGTCTTTCTTCGCATCCAGTGCCTTCACCCGGGCGAACGTGGCTTCGGCACTGGGCATGCGCTCGTCGATATGGTTGTACGACACAAGCGACACGCCGGTGTATTCCCACATCAGGTCGAGCTGGCCGGTTTCCTGGGCCTGGCGCGCGATGTTGCTGCCAAGCCCGGTGGTGACGCGCACGTCGAAGCCGTTGGCACGCAGGTATTGCGCGGTGATTTCGGCGAGCACGGTCTGTTCGGTGAATACCCGCGCGCCGATGCGCACCAGCGGTTTTTCAGCTGCCTGGGCAAATCCTGCGAACAGCAGGGCCGCGCCCAGCAGCAAGGCGATTCTCTTTTTCATACGTTCCCTATCCTTATTGGGCCAGGCCACGTTCCAGCCAGCGTTTGCTGGAGAAACTCACCGCCGCATCCAGCACCAATGCCAGCAGTGCGGTGCACGCGGCACCCAGCAGCAGCTGTGGCTGGTTGTTCAGGGCGATGCCGGGGAAGATCAGGCTGCCCAGGCTGTTGGCGCCGATCAGGAACGCCAGCGGCGCAGTGCCCACGTTCAACGCCAGGGCCACACGCACACCGCCGACGATGATCGGCACGGCGTTGGGCAACTCCACCTGCCACAGTTGCTGGCGCGGGGTCATGCCGATGCCGGTGGCGGCTTCCTTGAGCGAGGCAGGGACGTTTTTCAGGCCCTCGTAGGTGTTACGCACGATGGGCAGGAGGGAGGCGAGGAACAGTGCGAAGATCGCAGGCCCGGCGCCGATGCCCAGGATACTGAGCGCGATGGCCAGAACGGCCAGGGGAGGGATGGTGTTGCCAACGTTGAAGAACTGCATGAAGCGCTCGGCTTTGTCGACCCGGTGCGGTCGACTGAGCGCAATGCCGGCCGGGATGCCCACGGCCAACGCCGCCGCCATCGAAGCCAGCACCAATACCAGGTGCGCTTGCAGGTAGAACCCAAGATCGTCGCGATACCGCGCGATTGTGTCGATGCCGATCCAGTGGATCAGCAGGGCCAGGATGACGAGCACGGTGGCGCATCCCAACAGCCCTTTACCGTAGCGTTTAGCCACAGGCGGACTCCTTGTGTTGTCGGCGAGCACACTTCTTTTTTGCCGGCCAGTCCTGGCGGCGGTTGGTGTGTTCGCGAGTAGCAGCGAGATGCAAGCCGAAGGCTGCGATCAGGCCATGAGCCGAACCCCGTCGGGCCCGAAAATGCTGATGAAACCAGTCCCCAACCTAAGCGGGTTGCAGGGGAGTGGACGTCTCCGTGGGCGTAAAGGTTCCCATCTGGGGCGGCATTTGGCCAGCGTTAATCACTGGCGGCATAGAAATTTCGCGCGAAAAATAAGCGCTTTTCCTACATCAAGGCGTTGAATTACCTGCTATCGCGACGTCTGTCGCAAGTTCAGGATTTGGATGGAAATTTTTCATGTTGGGAGGCGGGTATGGGTAATCAGGAGAGTCAAATGGATGAAGCGATTCTTGGTGAGCTTCGAAGGCAACTGGGCATTGAGGGTGATGCAATAGAAGAGGGAGAGCTGGACGATATGCCCATATCGAAGTTGCGCCGGCACCTTGAGGTACTGGGGGCGAATCTTGAATTGATAGTGCACCTTCCTGGGGACGTGAAGATCACATTGCAGGACTTGGATGAATTGAATGTTGGCATGTAAGTGTGGAGCGGTCGATTTTCATGGGTATTGAGATCGAGCGCCGCGCGGGCGGCGCTCGATCGCGAATGCAATGAAGGACCAGCGGCAAGCGCCAGGATTTTGGTCCCGGCCCAACTTCAGGTATGATATCGCCCCTTTTAAATCCCCCAGTCAGGCGATTTCCCATGACCAACCAGGCCGCCGAAGTCGCGAAGCGCCGCACTTTCGCAATCATTTCCCACCCCGACGCCGGTAAGACCACCATCACCGAGAAGCTGCTGCTGATGGGCAAGGCCATTGCCGTCGCCGGTACCGTGAAGTCGCGCAAGTCCGACCGCCACGCCACCTCCGACTGGATGGAAATGGAGAAGCAGCGCGGCATCTCCATCACCACCTCGGTGATGCAGTTCCCGTACCGCGAGCACATGATCAACCTGCTCGACACCCCGGGCCACGAAGACTTCTCGGAAGACACCTACCGCACCCTGACCGCGGTGGACTCGGCGCTGATGGTGCTGGACGGCGGTAAAGGTGTAGAGCCGCGTACCATCGCCCTGATGGACGTGTGCCGCCTGCGTGACACACCAATCGTCAGCTTCATCAACAAACTCGACCGTGACATCCGCGACCCGATCGAACTGCTGGACGAGATCGAAGCCGTCCTGAAGATCAAGGCCGCGCCGATCACCTGGCCGATTGGTTGCTATCGCGACTTCAAAGGCGTGTACCACCTCACCGGCGACTACATCGTGGTGTACACCCCGGGCCATGGCCATGAGCGTACCGAAGCCAAGATCATCCAGAAGCTGGACTCGGACGAAGCCCGTGCCCACCTGGGCGACCAGTACGATTCGTTCGTCGAGCAGCTGGAGCTGGTGCAGGGCGCCTGCCACGAGTTCAACCAGGAAGAGTTCATCAACGGTCAGCTGACCCCGGTGTTCTTCGGTACTGCACTGGGCAACTTCGGTGTCGACCACGTGCTCGACGCGGTCGTCGACTGGGCACCGCGCCCGCTGGGCCGCGTGGCCCACGAGCGCACCGTCGAGCCTGTTGAAGAGAAATTCACCGGCTTCGTGTTCAAGATCCAGGCGAACATGGACCCGAAACACCGCGACCGCATCGCCTTCATGCGTATCTGCTCGGGCAAGTACGAGAAGGGCATGAAGATGCGCCACGTGCGCCTGAACAAGGACCTGCGCATCGGCGATGCGCTGACCTTCTTCTCCTCCGAGCGTGAGCAGCTGGAAGAGGCCTTTGCCGGCGACATCATCGGCCTGCACAACCACGGCACCATCCAGATCGGCGACACCTTCACCGAAGGCGAGGCGCTGGGCTTCACCGGTATCCCGCACTTCGCCCCGGAACTGTTCCGCCGCGTGCGACTGAAAGACCCGCTGAAATCCAAGCAGCTGCGTCAGGGCTTGCAGCAGCTGGCCGAAGAGGGTGCCACCCAGGTGTTCTTCCCCGAGCGCAGCAACGACATCATCCTGGGTGCAGTCGGTGTGCTGCAGTTCGACGTGGTCGCCAGCCGCCTGAAGGAAGAGTACAAGGTCGAGTGCGCCTACGAGCCAATCACCGTGTGGTCGGCGCGCTGGATCAGCTGCGACGACAAGAAGAAGCTTGAGGAATTCCAGAACAAGGCGATGGAAAACCTGGCCATCGACGGTGGCGGGCACCTGACCTACCTGGCGCCGACCCGGGTCAACCTGGCACTGATGGAAGAGCGCTGGCCGGACATCAAGTTCCGCGCTACCCGCGAGCACCATTAATCAGTGAAATTGGGGCCGCTGTGCGGCCCTTTCGCGACACAAGGCCGCTCCTACAAGGGATCGCATACCCCTGTGGGAGCGGGCGTGCCCGCGAAGGGGCGCAAAGCGGCCCCAATTTCAATTGCCTGCCTTGATACTGGTCCAGATGCGGGTTCTGATGCGATCAATCTTGGCTGGCATCGCCTCCAGCGCATACAGCTTGCCCATCACATCCTCGCTCGGGTAAATCATCGTATTACCCTTCATCGCCGGCTCCACCAGCCCGTCAGCCTTGAGGTTGCCGTTGGCGTACTGCACATGGTTGCTGATGTTGGCCATCACGTCCGGTTGCAGCAGGTAGTTCATGTAGGCATACCCGGCTTTTTCATCCGGCGCATCGGCCGGCATGGCCACCATGTCGAACCACATCGGCGCGCCCTCCCTGGGTATCGAGTAACCCACCTTCACCCCGTTCTTCGCCTCTTCGGCGCGGTTCTTCGCCTGCAGTACATCGCCCGAGAATCCGACCACCACGCAGATATCGCCATTGGCCAGGTCGCCGGTGTACTTCGATGAGTGGAAATAGCTGATGTATGGCCGTACCTGCATCAGCAATGCCTTGGCCTTGTCGTAGTCCGCCGGGTTCTGGCTGTGGTGCGGCAGGCCCAGGTAGTGCAGGGCAATCGGCAGCAGTTCGGGGCCGTTGTCCAGTACGGCGACGCCACAGCTTTTCAGCTTGCTCATGTACTCGGGCTTGAAGATCAGGTCCCAGGAGTCCACCGGCGCGTTGTCGCCGAGCACGGCCTTGACCTTGTCGATGTTGTAGCCGATGCCGGTACTGCCCCACAGGTACGGGAAGCCGTACTGGTTGCCCGGGTCGTTCACCTCAAGTGCCTTGAGCAGCACCGGGTTGAGGTTCTGCCAGTTGGGCAGCTGCGATTTGTCCAGGCGCTTCAGGGCTTTACCCTGGATCTGCCGGGCCATGAAATGGTTGGAAGGGAACACCACGTCGTAGCCAGAGTTGCCAGTCATCAGCTTGCCGTCGAGGGTTTCGTTGCTGTCGTACACGTCGTAGGTGGGCACGATGCCGCTGGCCTGCTGGAAGTTCTTCAGCGTGTCGGGGGCGACGTAGCTGGACCAGTTGTAGATCTTTACCGTTTCGGCGGCGCCGGCCACGCTGGCGGCCAGCGTAAGGGGGGCGAGAAGGAGCATGCGCATGTCGGGGTTACCTTGCTTTGTCTGTTGTTATCGAAGGCAGGCGATCAGCGGATCAGAAGATAAGGACGTAGGTCTTGCGTACGGTCTCCTGGATATCCCAGGTGCCGGTGCTGTTGGCCGGTAGCATCAATGCGTCTCCGGCTTCTATGACCAGGGGCTCGCCACCGTCGGGGGTGAAGGTGCAGCGGCCCTTGATGAAATGGCAGAACTCCTGTTGCACGATCTGCCGCCGCCAGCGCCCGGGGGTGCACTCCCAGATGCCGGTTTCGACGCCATCGCTGCGCTCCACGCAGGTGACCGAGGCCACGGCCACGGGGTCGCCAAGCGGTACTGCGACCGGGTTGGAACTGTCCAGCGCAACGCTGAGGGTGTTCTTGAACTGGGTGATGCTCATGACCGGTGGATCCTGTGTTTGGGAAAGGGAAGTCAGTGCATGAAGCCTTCCATGAAGTCCGCAAGCGAGCTGGCCAGGCGCCGCCTCCAGGGCGCACTGGCGGGGTTGGCGAGGGTCCGGTCCTCGTGGACGAAGCTTTGGATGATTGCGTTGTAACCCAGCCAGCGGCAGGGCTCAGGTGGCCAACTGGCCAGGCTCGACACCGGGCGGTTATCAAGTACCCAAGGTTGTGCGGTCAGTTCGTTGTGCTGGTTGAGTATCAGTGCCGCCAAGGTGCGCCCGCCCAGGTTGGTGGCGCCGACGCCTTCACCGCCGTAGCCGCCAGCCAGGGCGATGCCGCGTTGCCGATCACACAGCATGTGCGGCCGAAAGCGTCGGGCCATGCCCAGGTTTCCGCCCCAGGAGTGGGTGATACGCACGTGTTTTAGCTGAGGGAACAGCTCGCTGAACAGGTAGCGGCGTAGCTCGATTTCGTTCTCATCGAGGTTGAAGTTTTCGCGCAGGCGGCCGCCGAAGCGGTAGCCGCCACGGGCACCGAACACCAGGCGGTTGTCTGCAGTGCGTTGGCCATAAGTGACCTGCCGGCTGCTCTCGCTGAAGGCCTGGCCCTGGCCCAGGCCGATCTGCGCCCACGTCGACTCCGGCAGTGGCTCTGTCGCCACCAGCAGGCTCTGTACCGGCAACTGGTGTTTGCCCAGCGGCGGCAGGCTGGCGGCATAGCCTTCAACAGCGGGCACCATCCACTGGCAGCGAATCCGCGCCAGTGGCGTGCGCGCTTCGCCAGGCTGCCAGTCGATGGCAGGGGTGTTCTCGTAGATCGGTACGCCCAGCGCTTCCACCGCCCGCGCCAGGCCGCGCACGAGCTTGGCTGGCTGAATGGTTGCGGTGTGCGGGCTGTAGATTGCACCGAAGGCATTGCTGATCCGCAGTTGGGCGTCCAGCTGTTCGGGGCGCAGCCAGCGGTAGTCGTCTTCGGTCATGCCCTGGCGGTACAGGTCGTCGAGGTAGGCGCGCAGGCTGCGCTCTTGCTCCGGGTAGCGCGCGGCGCAGTACAGCACGCCGCCTTTGTGGTAGTCGCAGTCGATACCCTCGCGCTGCAGCACGCTGTGCACCTCATCGGGGATAGCATGCAGCAGGTCGATGCTGGCGCGGCGCTGTTGCGGTGACAGGCTGGCGAGCAGGCGGTCTTCGCCCAGCAGGTTGCCCATCAGCCAGCCGCCGTTGCGCCCGGAGGCGCCGAAGCCGGCGATGTTGGCGTCGATCACGGCGATGTTCAGTTGCGGCGCCTGGCGCTTGAGGTAGTAGGCGGTCCACAAACCGGTGTAGCCTGCGCCGATGATGCACACATCCACGTCCAGGTCTTCACGCAGGGCCGGGCGGGCGCACAGTGGCTCGTCGAGCTGGTCCATCCACAGGCTGAGCGTGCGCAGGGGTTGCATCAGGTTCGGCTCCACATCGGTCAAGGTCTGTGGGCGATCCTAGTGCTGTCGGCGGGCAGCTGTCTTACGTGCGTGCACGCAGGGAAATTTGCTTCAGGTAGGCCTTGGGCGTGAGCCCGGTGTGTTCACGGAAGCACTTGTAGAACGCTGACAGCGAGTTGAAGCCGGCGCTGAAGGCCAAGTCGTCGATCGGCGCTTCGACGCTGCCATCGTCGAGGCTGGCCATCAGGTGCTGCAGGCGCGCCTGGTTGACGTAGCGGTAGAAGCTTTGCCCCAGCACCTGATTCAGCAGGTAAGAGATCTGGTTGCGGCTGTAGCCACTGGCCTCGGCCACCTGCTGCAGGTCCAGCTCAGGGTCCAGGTACGGGCGCTGGCGCTGGAAGTAGTGCTCCAGGTCCTGGGCCATGGTCGACAGCTGCCGAGGTGACAGGCCCAGGCGGCTGGTGGCCGGGCGCGGGCCGCTGCTGCCCGGGCCATTGCCGTTCTGGCGCACCAGCGTGGCGTATTCGTTGACCCGCCAGATCAGCCCGTCCTTCACGGTGATCGCCTCGCTGGACTGGAACGCCACCAGGCCGTCGCCGCCCTGCACCGTGACCTGGTACTGGATGAACGCGGTGCAGCCATCGACCCGGATGCGGTCGCTGTGGACGATGTCCTCGCCGGCTTCATGGGGCAGGCAGGCGCGCACGTAGTCGCGCAGCTCCTGGTAGCCGAGCACGCGGTTCTGGAAAAAGTCGTGGTACTGAATGTCGGGGTGGTAAAGCGCGATGACGCCGTCGAGGTCGCGGTGCTTCCAGCACAGGTGGTAGCGCAGCACGGTATCGGCGGTGATCGGGGTCTGGGCGGGGTCATCGGGCAGCGTCATGAACGGATCATGCCTCGTCGCCCGGCCACGTTACAAGAATGCAGAACACCTGATGCACGGGGCGCAGTCGCGCATTTTGCACGGTCCCGGTTCAGCTGGGCGTTCTAACCCATTGATTTGCATAGATGTCATTTTTTGTCACAACTGGCACAGCCGCTGCAAAGGTTACTGCGCGAATGGAGTTTTCGCTCACAACATAAGGCGCACACATCATGATCAACCCTGCCGATTATCCCGCTGTCGATACGCAAAGCCGCTCAGGTGTTTCCTGGGCGGCGATCTTCGCTGGCGCCGCCGCCGCTGCGTCGGTGTCCCTGATACTCGTGGTACTGGGCGCCGGGCTGGGATTTGCGGCCACGTCACCGTGGGCCGACGAAGGTGCAAGTGCAAAGGCCCTGGGCGTTTCCACCATCATCTGGTTACTGGTGACGCAGATCATCGCTTCCGGCCTGGGCGGCTACATTGCCGGTCGGTTGCGAGTGAAGTGGGCCAACCTGCATGGCGATGAAGTGTATTTCCGCGACACCGCGCATGGCTTCCTGTCATGGGCCGTGGCGACCTTGGTAGCGGCGATGCTGGTACTCGGTGCAGCGGGCAACCTGATAGGCGCCGGGGCCAGTGCAGCTTCCCAGGCGGCTACCGTTTCGGTAGCGGCGGGTGGTGCTGCGGCAGCGGGTGGCAATAACGACTCCATGGGCTACTTCGTCGATAGTCTGTTTCGTGGCGATGGTCCGGCGCCGGTCAGCGACGATGCGGCCAACGGCGTAGCCGCGCGCATTCTGGCCAAGGGCGTAGCGGGTAACGGTGCACTGCCTGCCGAAGACCGCGCCTACCTGGCGCAGCTGGTAGCCCAGCGCACCCGTTTAACCCAAGCCGAAGCCGAAGCCCGTGTCGACCAGGTGATGGCACAGGTACAACAACTGAAAACCGATGCCAAGCAAGCGGCGGATACCGCTGCCAAGGTGGCTGCCTGGACTGCGCTGTGGACATTCATTGCCCTGCTGTGTGGCGCATTCTTCGCCAGCCTGGCTGCCCTTTACGGTGGCCGTCAGCGCGACCGTGTGCAGTGGCTTGAAGGCGACTATGTAGCCCATCGCACCATTCAACGTTAAGCAAGGAGAACTGCCATGCGCTCGATATTACTGTGGATGATTGGCGTACCGATTCCGGTCATCATCCTGATTGCGCTGTTCATGCATTGAGGTTTTGGGGCCGCTTTGCGGCCCATCGCGACGCAAGGCCGCTCCTACAGGGGAATGCGATCACCTGTAGGAGCGGCCTTGTGTCGCGATGGGCTGCAAAGCAGCCCCGGCGATCTAAAGCCTTAGAGAAACTGCTCGGCATAATGACAAGCCACCTGCCGACTACTCACCTGGCGCAACGCCGGCACCTCCTTGGCACAGCGCTCGGTCGCATGCGGGCAACGCTTGTGAAACGCACACCCATCCGGTGGGTTCAGCGGGTTGGGCAGCTCCCCGACAATGCGGATCTTCGGCTTCAGCGGGTCGGGGTGAATGGCCGGTGTTGCCGACAGCAGTGCCTGGGTATACGGATGCAGCGGCTTCTCGTAGATGTCCTCTTTAGGCCCCATCTCTACCGGCCGCCCCAAATACATCACCAGCACGTGATCGGCCACATGCCGCACCACCGCCAGGTTGTGCGAGATGAATACGTAGGCGGTGTTGAATTCCTTCTGCAAGTCCATGAACAGGTTCAGCACCTGGGCCTGGATCGACACGTCCAGCGCCGAGGTCGGCTCGTCTGCCACCAGCACTTTTGGTTGCAGCATCATTGCCCGGGCCAGGGCGATACGCTGGCGCTGGCCACCGGAGAACATGTGCGGGTAACGCTGGTAATGCTCAGGGCGCAGGCCGACCTGCTCCATCATTTTCTGCACTTTTTCGCGCCGCTCGGCCTTGCTCAGCGAGGTGTTGATCAACAGTGGCTCGGCCAGTTGGTCACCAATCTTCTGCCGTGGGTTAAGCGAGGCGTAAGGGCTTTGGAACACCATCTGCACGTCACGGCGCAATTGCTTGCGCTCGGCCTTGCTGGCGCCTTTTACCTCGGTACCGGCAATTTGCAGCGAGCCGGATGACGGCTCTTCGATCAGGGTCAGGGCGCGGGCCAGGGTCGACTTGCCGCAGCCGGACTCGCCAACCACGGCCAATGTCTTGCCGGCTTCCAGTTCGAACGACACACCATTCAGTGCACGGACCAGCGCGTGGCCTTTGAACAGCCCACGGGAGACTTCGTAATGCCGGGTCAGCTCCCGGGCGGATAGAACGACGGCCATCACGCCACCTCCTGATTCAACGGGTAGAAGCAGCGCACCAGGCTGTAAGCCTGGGGATCAAGGGGGGGGCGCTGGTGACGGCAGTTGTCCTGCACATAGGGGCAGCGCGGCGACAGCAGGCAGCCAACAGGGCGGTCGTAGCGGCCGGGGACGATGCCGGGCAGGGTGGCCAGGCGCTCGGCGCCGATGCTGTGCTCGGGGATCGCTGCCAGCAAGGCTTCACTGTAGGGGTGGGCGGGCACGTCGAACAGTGCCGGCACCTGTCCTACTTCCACGGCCTGGCCTGCGTACATCACGCACACACGCCTGGCCGTTTCGGCCACCACGGCGAGGTCGTGGGTGATCAGGATGAGCGCCATGTTGCGCTCTTTCTGCAGGTTGACCAGCAGCTCCATGATCTGCGCCTGGATAGTCACATCCAGTGCCGTGGTCGGCTCGTCGGCGATCAGCAGCTTGGGCTCGCCGGCAATGGCCATGGCAATCGCCACGCGCTGGCTCATGCCGCCAGACAACTGGTGCGGGTAGGCATCCAGGCGGCTTTCGGCTGCTGGAATTTCCACTTTATTCAATAGCTCAAGGGCACGCTGGCGTGCTGCCTTGCCCTTCAGGCCCAGGTGCTGGCGCAGCACCTCCTCGATCTGGTAGCCCACGGTGTAGCTGGGGTTGAGTGCGGTCATCGGGTCCTGAAAGACCATGGCGATGTCCTTGCCCACCACCTTGCGCCGCTGCCGGCCGCTAAGTTTGAGCATGTCGGTGCCGTCGAAGCTGAGGGTGTCGGCGGTGATCCGGCCAGGGGCGTCGATCAGGCCCATCAGCGCCATCATGGTCACGGATTTGCCCGAGCCCGATTCGCCGACAATGGCGAGGATCTCGCCGGCCTCTACCGCCAGGTCCAGGCCATCGACCACGGGTATAGCAGTGGCGTCGCCGAAGCGCACGTTGAGGTTTTTGATCTGCAACAGTGACATGGCGTTCTCCTCAGGCGGCGTTCTTGAGTTTCGGGTCCAGCGCATCGCGCAGGCCGTCGCCCATCAGGTTGATTGCCAGCACGCTCAGCAGAATGGTCAGGCCGGGCAGGCTCACCACCCACCAGGCGCGCTCGATGTAGTCACGCGCCGAGGCCAGCATGGTGCCCCATTCCGGGGTCGGCGGTTGCACGCCCAGGCCGAGGAAGCCCAGCGCGGCAGCGTCGAGGATTGCCGAGGAAAAGCTGAGGGTTGCCTGCACGATCAGCGGCGCCATGCAGTTGGGGAGTACGGTGACGAACATCAGCCGTGGCAATCCGGCACCGGCCAGCCGTGCGGCGGTGACGTAGTCGCGGTTGAGTTCAACCATTACCGCAGCGCGAGTCAGGCGCACATAGGAGGGCAGGGAGACAATGGCGATGGCGATCACGGTGTTGATCAGGCCAGGGCCGAGGATGGCGACGATGGCCACGGCCAGCAGCAGCGACGGCAAGGCCAGCATCACGTCCATCAGGCGCATGATCGAGGGGCCGAGCAACCTGGGGAAGAAACCGGCCAGCAGGCCCAGCAGGATGCCGGGAATCAGCGACATCACCACTGACGACAGGCCGATCAGCAGCGACAACCGTGCGCCCTGGATCAGGCGCGAAAGCAGGTCGCGACCCAGTTCGTCAGTGCCCAGGATGAACTGCCAGGTGCCGCCTTCCAGCCATACGGGTGGGGTCAGCAGGAAGTCGCGGTACTGCTCGCTCGGGTCATGTGGGGCGACCCACGGCGCAAACAGCGCACAGAACACCACCAGGCACATGAAGGCCAGGCCCATCACTGCGCCTTTGTTGCGCGCGAAGGCTTGCCAGAATTCTTTATACGGCGAGGGGTAGAGCAGGCTCTGGTCCACCGGGCTGGCCGGCGACACGGAGTTGGGGATCGGGCTAGTCATGGCAAGGGCCTCAGCGCTGATGACGGATGCGTGGGTTGGCCAGGCCGTAGAGGATGTCCACGACGAAGTTGACCAGGATTACCAGGCAGGCGATCAACAGAATGCCGTTCTGGACCACGGGGTAGTCACGGGCGCCGATGGCTTCGATCAGCCACTTGCCGATGCCCGGCCAGGAAAAGATGGTCTCGGTCAGCACTGCGCCGGCCAGCAGCGTGCCGACCTGCAGGCCGAACACGGTCAGCACCGGTATCAGGGCATTGCGCAGGCCATGCACGAACACCACGCGGGCCGGCGACAGGCCTTTGGCACGGGCGGTGCGGATGTAGTCTTCGCGCAGCACTTCAAGCATTGACGAGCGGGTCATGCGGGCGATCACCGCCAGCGGGATGGTGCCGAGTACGATGGCCGGCAGTATCAGGTGCATCACCGCGTCCTTGAACGCGCCTTCTTCGTCGCTGAGCAGGGTGTCGATGAGCATGAAACCGGTTTTCGGCTCGATGTCGTAGAGCAGGTCGATGCGCCCGGATACCGGGGTCCAGCCCAGGCTTACCGAGAAGAACATGATCAGGATCAGGCCCCACCAGAAGATCGGCATCGAGTAGCCGGCCAGCGATATGCCCATGACCCCGTGGTCGAACAGCGAACCGCGCTTGAGCGCGGCGATCACCCCGGCCAATAGGCCGACGATGCCGGCAAAAAGCAGGGCGGCGAAGGCCAGTTCGAGGGTGGCGGGGAACAGGGTGAGGAACTCGGTCCATACGCTTTCGCGGGTACGCAGCGATTCACCGAGATCGCCCTGGGCAAGCTTGCCGACGTAGTCCAGGTACTGGGCCGGCAGTGGCTTGTTCAGGCCCAGGCGCTCCATGGCCTGGGCATGCATTTCGGGGTCGACCCTGCGCTCGCCCATCATCACTTCCACCGGGTCGCCGGGGATCAGGCGTATGAGCGCGAAGGTCAGCAAGGTGATGCCGAAAAAGGTCGGTATCAGCAGGCCAAGGCGCCGGGCAATAAAGCTCAACATTGTCGGGGTTACCTCTTCAGGCCGTGCGGCAAACAGCGCGCTACGGCAGTGCCGCCGGTTCCCGTATGGGTTGCCGGCGGTCGTTGTTGTTCTACTTCACCTTGGTGGTGGTGAAGTTGTTTTTGGCCAGAGGGCTGATCACGTAGCCCTCCACGTTGTCACGCATGGCGGTGAACATCTTCGGATGGGCCATGCTGATCCAGGGTTGGTCGTCATCGTACACCTTCAATGCCTCGCTATAGAGCCTTGCGCGTTCGTCGTTGTCGATCACTTCGCGGGCGCGGCTGATCAGCTCCTGGAACTTAGGGTTGCACCAGCGCGCATAGTTCTCGCCGGTCTTGGCCGCTTCGCAACTGAGCAGTGGGGTGAGGAAGTTGTCCGGGTCGCCGTTGTCGCCAGCCCAGCCGGTGGACACCAGGTCGGCTTCGCCTTTCTTGGCGCGGCGCAGCATTTCGGCCCATTCCATCACGCGGATATCAAGCTTCAGACCGATCTGCTTGAGGTCGGCTTGGAGCATCTCGGCAGACAGACGCGGATTAGGGTTGGTCATGCCGCCACCATTACGTGTGAACAGGGTGATGACCGTACCCTGCGGTACGCCAGCTTCCTTGAGCAAGGCGCGTGCCTTGTCGAGGTCTCGGGGAGGGTTCTGGTTGCTGGTGTTGTACCCGATCATGGTCGGTGGATAAGGGTTCACGCCGACCAGCGCATTCCCTTTGCCAAACAGCTGGTCAACGTGGGTCTGGCGGTCGAAGGCCATGTTGATGGCTTTGCGCACGCGCACATCGTTGAGGTACTTGTGCTCGGTATTCATGGCGATGTAGCCGGTGACCAGCGCTTCGGTCTCGGCCACCTTGAGCCTGGAATCGGCCTTGATCGACGGTACGTCTTCCGGCTTGGGGTAGAGCGCGACCTGGCATTCATTGGCGCGCAGTTTTTGCAGGCGCACGTTGCTGTCGGTGGCGATGGCGAAAATCAGGGCATCGGCCGGTGGCTTGCCGCGGAAGTAGTCCGGGTTGGGTTTGAAGCGGACCTGGGCGTCCTTGTTGTAACGCTGGAAGATGAACGGGCCGGTGCCGATCGGCTTGCTGTTCAGCTCGGCGGTTTTACCGGCCTTGAGCAACTGGTCGCCGTATTCGGCGGAGTAGATCGACGTGAAGCCCATGGCCATATCACGCAGGAACGGTGCTTCGGGCCGGGTGAGGGTGATCACGACGGTGTGTTCGTCGGTCTTGTCCACCGATTTGAGCAGGTGCTTGAAGGCCATGCTCTCGAAGTACGGGTAGCCGACACTGGTCTTGTCATGCCACGGGTGAGTAGGGTCGAGCTGGCGGCGCAGGCTCCATAGCACATCATCGGCGTTGAACGTGCGCGTGGGGGTAAAGTAGTCGGTGCTGTGGAATTTGACGCCCTGCCGCAAGTGGAAGGTGTAGGTCAGGCCGTCTGGTGATATATCCCAGCGTTCGGCCAGAGCCGGTTCGATGTCGGTGGTACCTGGCTTGAAGTCGACCAGGCGGTTGAACAGCGTTTCGGCGGTGGCGTCGAACGTGACACCGGTCGTGTATTGCACAACGTCGAACCCTTCCGGGCTGGCTTCGGTGCACACCACCAGCGGCTTGGCCGCCAGCTGCGTGGCGCTGCCCAGCACCAGCGCGGCCAGGGCCAGGCGTAATGGTATCGACTTGATGAAAGCTTTCTGCATGGGTTAGAGACTCCCTGCTTTTGCATTGATTCCAGCGTAGCTGCCACGGCCCACCGCGAGCGGGCCGTGGCGCCAGCGGTCAGAGAATGTTGAATGGAATGGTGGTGACCACGCGGAACTCATCCAGGCTGCCGTCACCCTGGGCCTTGCTGGCGCGGTGGGTGGTGTAGGTGGCACGGATGCTGGTGTCTTTCAGCGGCCCGCTCTGCACCGCGTAGCTGGTGCCAATGCCCCACTCGTAGTGGGTTTCGCCGTCCAGGCCGTTCACGTCGTAGGCCGTGCCGCGGTAATGGGTACCGTCGATGCCCCAGCCACGAGCGTTGTACAGGTTGAACTTCAGGCCCGGCACGCCGTAGGGCGCCATGTTCAGCACGTAGGAGATCTTCAGCGATTTCTCGTTGGGGCCGTTGAAGTCCGACAGCAGCGAGTTGGCCAGGTAAATGCCGTTGGTTTCGTGCAGGTAGTCGAAGTACTCGTTGCCGTTGACCTGCTGCCAGGAGGCGCCGAGGGTGTGGGCCTGGTGGGTCAGGTCGAGCGACAGGCTGTAGGTGTCGTTGTCGATCTTGCCCATCTTCTGGCCGCCGGCATCGACCGTCTTGTAGTAGTTCAGGCCGGTGCTCAGGCTGAGTACCGCGCTGTCGCCCAGCACGTGGTTGGCGCCGAAGTAGTACTGGTTCCAGAAGTCGTCGACCTTGGTGGCGTACAGGCTGGTGCTAAGGCTCTTGAACGGCTGGTAGTTGACGCCGGCGGTGCTGGCGCGGTCGGTTTCCACGCCGGTGGCGCTGTATTCGCTGCGGAATTTGCTCAGGCTTTGCTCGGTGCGTGGCGAGACGCGGTCGAAGGTGCCCAGGTCGAAGCTGAGGTTGTCGAACTCGGCGCTGTGCAGGAACGCCCCCTGGAAGCTGGATGGCAAGGCGCGGTTGCCGATGTAGGCGATCATTGGCGTGTCCACCGACTGACGGCCCAGGGTAAGGGTGGTGTTGGACACGCGTGCCTTGATGTTGCCCAGGCCCAGTTTGCTCCACTGGCCGATGGGGTCGCCATCGCTGTGGGTTAGGGTGCGGTTGTTGGGGCCGGCGACCGACTGGCGGTTCTGTTGCAGGGCAATGGCGTTGTAGCCGGCGGCCTCGACGGCAAAGCCCACGGTGCCTTCGGTGAAGCCGGAGCTGTAGTTGAGGATGGAGCCCTGCACCCAGTTCTCACGGCTATGCGTGTCGTGGCGGGTGCCGTCGTTCTTGTAGTACTTCCACAGCGGCGCACGTGCGGCACGTTCGCGGGCGTACCAGTTGCGGGTGCTGCCGGACAGGCTCTGGCCTTCGATAAAGCCGCTGGCCTGGGCTTGCTCGCTGGTGCTTTTGAGGGTGATGGGGATGAAGTCCTGGCTTTGCGGGTCGGCCTGGGCCACGGTGGTCAAGGCACTGATCGATAAGGCCAGTGTGGTCAGGGTGAATACTCTCAAGGTTAAAGCTCCCTTTCTTTTCTAGTTATGGCCGGCCTTGTGGGCCGGGTGGTTGTTGCGGTGTTGCCAGGGTTGCCACGGGATCGCCGGGCAAAAATGGGGAGTTGTGTTGGCTGTGCTGGCCCTTTCGCGGGCTCGCCCGCTCCCACAGGTAGGGCGCAGAGTCCGAACCTGAGGTGATCCTGTGGGAGCGGGCGAGCCCGCGAAGAGGCCGGTTCCGGCTAACGCTTAATCAACACTCACACCGGAAAAATCATTGCGCCCAAACGGGCTGACCTTGAACTCGGAAACCTTGACGCTGAGCGGTTGGTTGACCGTGGAGTGCGCCACCGGGGTAATCGGCACCTGCTGCTTGAGCCGCTGCTGGGCCTGTTGGTACAACGCGGTGCGCTGCGTACGGTCAGTGACCTGCTTGGCCTGCCTGACCAGGCTGTCGTACTGCGGGTCGCACCACAGCGAGTAGTTGTTGCTGCCGATGGCGTCGCAGCTGTAGAGGGTGCCCAGCCAGTTGTCCGGGTCGCCGTTGTCGCCGGTCCAGCCGATCAGGGCGATATCGTGCTCGCCGCTTTTCATGCGCTTGATGTATTCGCCCCATTCGTAACTGACGATGCGTACCTTGAAGCCAAGCTTGTTCCAGTCGGACTGAAGCATTTCGGCCATCAGCTTGGCGTTGGGGTTGTACGGGCGTTGTACCGGCATGGCCCACAGGGTGACCTCGGTACCCGGCTTGACCCCGGCTTGCTGCAAGAGCTGCCTGGCCTTTTCCGGATCGTATGGCGCGTCTTTCAGGCTTTCGTCATAGGACCACTGGGTCGGCGGCATGGCGTTGACCGCCAGCTGGCCGGAGTCCTGGTACACCGCCTGGATGATGGCTTTCTTGTTCACCGCCATGTCCATCGCCTGGCGCACTTCCAGGCGATCGAAGGGTGGATGCTGGGTGTTGTAGGCGATGTAGCCGAGGTTGAAGCCTGGCTGTTGCAGCACCTGCAACTGGCTGTCGGTCTTCAGCGCCGGCAGGTCGGCCGGGCGAGGATGCAGGGTGACCTGGCATTCGTTGCGGCGCAGCTTCTGGATGCGCACCGAGGGGTCGACGTTGATCGAGAACACCAGGTTGTCGAGTTTGACCTGGTCCGGCGCCCAGTAATCCTTGTTGCCCTTGTAGCGGATCTGCGAATCCTTCTGGTAACGCTGGAACACGAACGGCCCGGTGCCGATCGGTTGCTGGTTGATATCGCTGGGGCGACCGCTGGCCAGCAGTTGCTCGGCGTATTCGGCAGACAGTATCGAGGCGAAGCTCATGGCCAGGTTCTGGATGAATGCGGCATCGACCGTGTTCAGGGTGAACACCACGGTCAGCGGGTCGGCCTTCTCGACCCGGGCGATGTTCTTGTCCAGGCCCATGCTGATGAAATAGGGGAATTCGGTGGGGTAGGCCTGGCGGAACGGGTGGCCCTTGTCGAGCATGCGGTTGAACGTGAACAACACATCGTCTGCGTTGAAGTCACGGCTTGGGGTAAACGCTTTGTTGCTGTGGAACTTCACCCCTTCACGCAGGTGGAAGGTGTAGCGCAAGCCATCGTCGGACACGTCCCAGCGGCTCGCCAGGGCAGGGTGTACGGCGGTGCCGCCGCGCTCGAACTCGACCAGGCGGTTGTAGATCGGCTCAGCCGCATCATTGTCGGTGGCAGTGGTGTACTGGGCGGTGTCGAAGCCGGCAGGGCTGCCTTCGGAGCAGAACACCAGGTTTTTGGCCAGCACGGCCGGGGACTGGCTGAGCAGGCCCAGGGCCAGCAGGGTAGAAAGGCAGGTCAAATGGCGCATGGCAAATCCTTTTTCATCTGTTTGCGCCGCCTCGTTGTACGAATGGCGGCAACAGTTCGCCGACCCCGCAGCGGTTGGCCGCAGGACGACATGAAGAGGTGGCGAGGGTGAAGGGCACCCGCCGCTCGGCGGGTGCCAGGGCTACCCTATTTGTCCACGCTGACGCCGTAGAAGGCGTTCAGCGCGAACGGGCTGATCTTGAAGTCCTTCACCTTGGCGCTCATCGGCTGGTAGACGGTGGAGTGGGCGATCGGGGTGATCGGTACCTGCTCCTTGAGGATGTGCTGGGCCTTTTGGTACAGCTCGGTGCGTTTGGCCTGGTCGGAGGTGGCCTTGGCCTGCTTGATCAGGTCGTCGTAGGGCTTGTAGCACCACTTGGAGAAGTTGTTGCCGTCGATGGCATCGCAGCCGTAGAGGGTGCCCAGCCAGTTGTCCGGGTCACCGTTGTCACCGCTCCAGCCGATCAGCATGGCGCCCTGTTCGCCGCCTTTGGAGCGCTTGATGTACTCGCCCCACTCATAGCTGACGATTTTCGCCTTGATGCCGATCTTGGCCCAGTCGGACTGGAGCATTTCGGCCATCAGCTTGGCGTTGGGGTTGTACGGCCGCTGCACCGGCATGGCCCACAGGGTGATCTCCGTGCCTTCCTTGATGCCGGCCTCCTTGAGCAGCTGCTTGGCCTTTTCGGGGTCGAACGGGGCGTCCTTGATGCTGTCGTCATAGGACCATTGGGTCGGCGGCATGCCGTTCACGGCCAACTGGCCGGCGCCCTGATAGACCGACTCGATGATCTTTTTCTTGTCCACGGCCATGTCCAGCGCCTGGCGCACCTTCAGCTGGGCCATGGGGTTGGGCTCGTTGCTGCCCTTGATCCTGTCCATCACGTTATAGGCGATGTAACCGAGGTTGAAGCCGGCCTGCTGTGGCATCTGCAGGTTCTTGTCGGCCTTTAGCGGCTCGATGTCGGCCGGGCGCGGGAACAGCGTGACCTGGCATTCGTTTTTCTTCAGTTTTTGCATGCGCACCGACGCGTCGGTGGTGATGGCAAAGATCAGGTTGTCGATCTTCACATCATCGGGCTGCCAGTAGTCCTTGTTGCCCTTGAAGCGGATCTGCGCGTCCTTCTGGTACTTGCTGAACACGAACGGGCCGGTGCCGATCGGCTTCTGGTTGATGTCGGCGGCTTTGCCGCTTTTCAGCAACTGATCGGCGTATTCGGCGGACTGGATCGAGGCGAAGCTCATGGCCAGGTTCTGGATGAACGCGGCGTCCACTTCGTTGAGGGTGAACTTCACCGTGTGCTCGTCGAGCTTCTCGACCTTGGCGATGTTCTTGTCCATGCCCATGTCGGTGAAGTACGGGAACTCGGTGGGGTAGGCCTTGCGGAAGGGGTGGTCCTTGTCGAGCATGCGGTTGAAGGTGAACAGCACGTCGTCGGCGTTGAAGGGGCGGGTGGGCTTGAAGTAGTCGGTGGTGTGGAACTTGACCCCTTCGCGCAGGTGGAAGGTGTAGGTCTTGCCGTCGTCGGTCACTTCCCATTTGGTCGCCAGGCCCGGGATGACTGCGGTACCGCCACGTTCGAACTGGGTCAGGCGGTTGAACACGGTCTCGGCCGAAGCGTCGAAGTCGGTCCCTGTGGTGTATTGCCCCGGGTCGAAGCCTGCCGGGCTGCCTTCGGAGCAGAACACCAGGTTGGACGCGGCCAGGGCCGACGGTGCACCGGTGAGCAAGCCTGCGCCTAGCAGGAACGGAATGACTGCGTGTTTGAGCATGGTGGCCTCATTGTTGTCATTTTTTGGATGAGGTGGCCTCGTGAGCCGACCTGCGGATACTTATGCAGGGGGTGTTCCCATTGCAACAGGTAGAAGGATAGTTGGCGCCAGAAAAGTAGTACGAGCGTACATGGATGTCGCATCGGTATAACTTTCGGCGAAGTTAAACGTTTGCGCAGGCAAAATGATGGCTTTTTGCGGGATTTTTCGGGGCGGGAGTAATTGTAGGAGGCACCTTAAAGGTGCGTAGGAAAGGTCTGACTAGCGCTGATTTTGCGCTTGGCGCGGTCCCTGTAGGAGCGGCCTTGTGTCGCGATGGGCTGCAAAGCAGCCCCGGGATTTCAGCTATACCTGATGAATCGCCGGGGCCGCTGTGCGGCCCAATCGCGACACAAGGCCGCTCCTACAGGGGGGCTCGTGGCTGTTAAGGCATCTGCACTTCGATAAGCCCATCAGCATTCATGCTGACTTCACTGGTACCCGCCTCAATGTCCGGCGCTGGCGCTGCTTCATCTGCCCCCATGGCCTTCATCGCCATCGGTGCACTACGCATGTAGGGGCGCGGGTAACCGCTGCTGTTGAGGTTCAGGCTGACCACTTTATAACCCTTGCCACCCAGCGCCTCGGTGGCCAGTTGCGCACGCGCCTTGAAGGCATCGACCGCATCCTTGAGCAGTGCGTCTTCGCTGGACTTGCGCGTAGCCGGGGCAATGGAGAAGTCCATGCCGCCCATTTTCAGCTCTTGCAGCAGGTCGGCGGTAAGCTGGGACAGGGCCGGGAAGTTGGCGCTTTCCAGGCGCAGCTCGGCGCGCTCGCGCCAGCCGGTGATCTTCTGGCCTTTGCTGTCATACACCGGGTAACTGTTGCGGCTGCCCTGGCTGATCTTCACATCCTTGACCTGGCGCGACTGCTGTACGGCCTTGTTCATGGTATCGGTGATCTGCTTGGCAAGCTTGCCCGGGTCGGTGTTCTGCGCTTCGCTGTACAGGGTCACGACCATCAGGTCACGCGGTACTTCCTTGCTGACTTCGGCGCGCAGGGAAACCTGGTTGTAACGCGGCTCATCGGCCGCCAGCGCCGGCAGGCTGGCAAGCAGGCCGCAAGACAGGGCAAGGGCGGCGCCGCGACGTGGGATTTGCATGTGGTACTCCTTGGCAATAAAGGGCGTGGGTTCTGGCCATCCATTCCACGCATGGCCCATAAGACCGGCATCAGTGTAGTGGGTTCAAAAGTGCCATCATGAACCTGTGACAAAGTGTGGCGCTTTGCCGCATCGCTGCAGCGAAGCGCCCGGCTTCGGTATACTCCAGCCGATTTTTCTGGAGCACTCATCAGGAGAGCTCATGCTCGCCGCCGTACAACCGCTGTCCGCTACCCGCCAGAATCTCTGGCGCCTGACCGTCATTCGAGTCCTGGTCCTGGCTGCCCAGGCCGGCTCCGTGGGCGTTGCCTACTGGACCGAACTGCTGCCGTTGCCGTGGCTATCGCTGGCTGGCACCTTGGCGTTGTCCTCGCTGCTGTGTGCGTTCACGGCGCTGCGGCTGCGCCTGTCGCTGCCGGTCACCGAAATGGAGTACGCCCTGCAACTGGCGTGCGACCTGCTGATTCACAGTGCCTTGCTGTATTACTCAGGCGGTTCGACCAACCCGTTCGTGTCGTATTACCTGGTGCCGCTGGCGATTGCTGCTGTGACCTTGCCGTGGCTGTATTCGCTGATCCTTTCGGGAATCGCCCTGACGGCCTACAGCCTGCTGCTGGTGCAGTTCTACCCGCTGGAAGGCCTGCCCATGGCGCGGGACAAGATGCAGGTATACGGCATGTGGCTGAGCATTGCCTTGGCTGCTGCGGTGATCACCTTCTTCGCCGCGCGCATGGCCGAAGAACTGCGCCGCCAGGAGCAACTGCGTTCCGAGCGGCGTGAAGAAAGCCTGCGTGATGAGCAGTTGCTGGCTGTGGCCACCCAGGCCGCCGGTGCTGCCCACGAACTGGGTACGCCGCTGGCGACCATGAGCGTGCTGCTGAACGAAATGCGCCAGGACCATGCTGACCCGTTGTTGCAGGAGGACCTGCAGATCCTTCAGGACCAGGTAAAGTTGTGCAAGGAAACCCTGCAACAGCTGGTGCGCGCTGCCGAAGCCAATCGCCGCCTGGCGATCGTGGAGCAGGACGTGACCGCTTGGCTGGACGAGGCGCTGAACCGCTGGCACCTGATGCGTCCAGAGGCCAGCTACCGCTTCCAGCGTCTGCGTGACGGCAAGGTGCCGCGGCTGACCCCGCCGCCGGACTTGACCCAGGCGCTGCTGAACCTGTTGAACAATGCCGCCGATGCCTGCCCCGATGACCTTGAAGTGCGCCTGGACTGGGACGCCCAGGACATTGTCATCAGCATCCGCGACCACGGCCCCGGCGTGCCGCCGGCCATTGCCGAAGCCATCGGCAAACCCTTCATTACCACCAAGGGCAAAGGCTTTGGCCTTGGCCTGTTCTTGAGCAAGGCCAGCGTGACCCGTGCGGGCGGTTCGGTGAAACTCTATAGTCATGAACAGGGTGGCACCCTGACCGAACTGCGCCTGCCCTATGGCAAGCGAGGAGATGAATGATGAGCGAAGAAAACCAGGTCGAAAGCGAAGAGCTGCCGCACCTGCTGCTGGTGGATGACGATGCCACCTTTACCCGGGTCATGGCCCGTGCCATGAGCCGTCGCGGTTTCCGCGTGAGCACTGCCAGTTCTGCCGAAGAGGGCTTGATCCTGGCCCAGCAGGACCTGCCGGACTATGCCACGCTGGACCTGAAGATGGACGGTGACTCGGGCCTGGTGCTGCTGCCCAAGCTGCTGGAACTGGACCCGGAAATGCGCGTGGTGATCCTGACCGGGTACTCGAGCATTGCCACGGCGGTGGAAGCGGTCAAGCGCGGCGCCTGCAACTACCTGTGCAAACCGGCCGACGCCGATGACGTACTGGCAGCGCTGCTGTCGGAACACACCGACCTGGATACCCTGGTGCCGGAAAACCCGATGTCGGTCGACCGCCTGCAGTGGGAGCATATCCAGCGCGTGCTGAACGAGCATGAGGGCAATATCTCGGCCACTGCGCGGGCGCTGGGCATGCACCGGCGGACCTTGCAGCGCAAATTGCAGAAGCGCCCGGTTCGGCGCTGATTCTGTGTTAGCTTCTTCGCGGGCACGCCCGCTCCCACAAATACCGCGCCGCCCTTGAGAGCAGCGCCGTACCTGTGGGAGCGGGCGTGCCCGCGAAGAGGCCAGCACTGGCAGCGCAGAATCTGAAAGGCATGTGCTTTTATCGCGCTCGATCCCCGCAAATCCCAGCCGTTGGCGTATCATTAGCCCCCTAACGGCAACCCCTCCAGGATCGCTTGCGCATGCTCGCCCTTCTTATCCAGACGCTGAACATCACGGCACCGGTCTTTGCCATGTTGTTCATGGGCGTACTGCTCAAACGCATCCACCTGATCGACGACAATTTCAACCGCGTCGCCTCGCAGCTGGTGTTCAACGTGTGCATGCCCGCGCTGTTGTTCCTCGGCATCTACCACGCCGACCTGGCGTCCGCAGTAAAGCCTGGTGTCATCCTCTACTTCATCGTCGCCACCCTGGTCGGCTTCGCCATTGCCTGGGGCCTGGCCATCTGGCGCAGCCCGCTGGCAGAGCGGGGTATCTATACCCAGGGCGCGTTCCGCGGCAACAACGGCGTAATCGGCCTGGCCCTGGCCGCCAGCCTGTACGGTGACTATGGTATTTCCCTGGGGGCGGTACTCGCTGGCCTGGTCATCCTCATGTACAACTCGCTGTCGGCAGTGGTGCTGGCGGTGTATAGCCCGGACCTCAAGTCCGACCCGTGGAGCATCTGCAAGAGCATCTTTAGCAACCCGCTGATCATCAGCGTGCTGGTCGCCACCCCGATGGCTTACGGCCAGGTGCCACTGCCCAACTGGTTGCTGACCTCTGGCGACTACCTGGCGCAGATGACCCTGCCGCTGGCGCTGATCTGTATCGGTGGCACCCTGTCGCTGGCGGCGCTGCGCGACAGCGGCCGGCTGGCGATCGATGCCAGCCTGGTGAAGATGGTCTGGCTGCCGCTGCTGGGTACCTTGGGTGCCTGGCTGTGCGGCTTCCGAGGGGCCGAGCTGGGTATCCTGTTCCTGTACATCGGTAGCCCGACCGCAGCGGCCAGCTACGTGATGGCGCGGGCGGCCAACGGCAACCACGAGTTGGCTGCATCGATCATCGTGATCACTACCTTAATGGCGGCGATCACCACCAATATCGGCATTTTCATCTTGCAGTGGGGCGGATGGATCTAGATCCTTGACTGCAAACAACACAAAAAACACAGCCTCACTGAGCTAAAGGACACTTCATGCAAGACCAGAGCACGCCCGAGCGGTTACAGCGCGGGCTGAAGAATCGCCATATCCAGCTGATCGCGCTGGGCGGGGCCATCGGTACCGGGTTGTTCCTGGGCATTGCCCAGACCATCCAGCTGGCCGGCCCTTCCGTTCTGCTGGGTTATGCCATTGCCGGCCTGATGGCCTTCCTGATCATGCGCCAGCTGGGCGAAATGGTGGTGGAAGAGCCGGTTGCCGGCAGCTTCAGTCACTTCGCCCACCAGTACTGGAGCGAGTTCGCCGGCTTTGTCTCGGGCTGGAACTACTGGGTGGTGTACGTGCTGGTCGGCATGGCCGAGCTGACCGCGGTCGGCATCTACGTACAGTACTGGTGGCCAGAGTTTCCCACCTGGGCCACGGCGGCGATCTTCTTCGTGGCGATCAACCTCATCAACCTGACCCAGGTGAAAGTCTACGGCGAGATGGAGTTCTGGTTCGCCCTGGTCAAGGTGGTGGCTATCGTCAGCATGATCGGCTTTGGCGCCTGGCTGTTGAGCAGCGGCCATGGTGGCCCGGATGCGAGCGTGGCCAACCTGTGGCAGTACGGCGGCTTCTTCCCTAACGGGGTCACCGGCCTGGTGATGGCGCTGGCGGTGATCATGTTCTCGTTCGGTGGCCTGGAGCTGGTGGGTATAACCGCCGCCGAGGCCGACAACCCGCGCCAGAGCATCCCCAAGGCCACCAACCAGGTGGTGTACCGCATCCTGATCTTCTACATCGGTGCCCTGGCAGTGCTGCTGTCGCTGTACCCGTGGCAGAAGGTGGTGCAGGGCGGCAGCCCGTTCGTGATGATTTTCCACGAACTGGACAGCGACCTGGTGGCGACCATCCTCAACATCGTGGTGCTGACGGCTGCGCTGTCGGTGTACAACAGCTGTGTGTACGCCAACAGCCGCATGCTGTTCGGCCTGGCCAGCCAGGGTGATGCGCCGCGTCAGTTGCTGAAGGTGAGCCGCAGCGGCGTGCCGCTGACGGCGTTGGGTGTTTCGGCGTTCGCGACCGGCCTGTGCGTGGTAATCAACTACCTGATGCCGGGTGAGGCCTTTGGCTTGCTGATGGCCTTGGCGGTGTCGGCGCTGGTGATCAACTGGGCAAGCATCAGCATCACCCACCTGAAGTTCCGCAAGGCCAAGCTGGCAGCGGGCATCACCCCGTTCTACAAGAGCCTGGGGCACCCGCTGACCAACTACCTGTGCCTGGCGTTTATTGTGCTGATTCTGGTGGTGATGTACCTGACCCCGCCGATTCGCATCTCTGTGATGCTGATCCCGGCGTGGATCCTGGTGCTTTGGGTCGCCTTCAAGATGAAAAAGGCTCGCCAGGCCAAATAGGCAAGGCAGGCCCGGCCTCTTCGCGGGCGCGCCCGCTCCCACAAGTACTGCACAGGCTTCGAAGTCTATGGGGTCCCTGTGGGAGCGGGCGTGCCCGCGAAGAGGCCGGGCCTGAAAGAGGCTGGATCAGCCTTGGTAACTGTCGATCACTTCCTGCGCCGCACGGAACGCATCAATCGCCGCTGGCACCCCCGCATACACCGCGCAATGCAGCAGCGCCTCGCGAATTTCCTCTACCGTACAGCCGTTGTTCAATGCTCCGCGCACATGCCCCTTGAGCTCTTGCGGGCACTTGAGTGCCGTGAGCGTGGCCAGGGTAATCAGGCTGCGGGTCTTCAGTGGCAGCCCGTCGCGGGCCCACACGCTACCCCAGGCATGTTCGTTGACGAAGTCTTGCAGCGGCTGGGTAAAGTCAGTGGCATTGCCCAAAGCGCGGTCGACGAATGCATCGCCCATTACCTGGCGGCGAATCTGCTCGCCGGTCTTGTTGCTCTCAGCCATGTTGTTTTCCTTAGTGTTGGCGACGCCAGGCGCGCACGGTGGTGTAGAGCAACACCACGGCGAGCACTGGCAGTACATAGAACAGCATCAACTTCTCAAGCCGGCCAGCCAGTGGCAGACCCATGGTGAACGCCGCTACGTGCAGGCCGTAAGCCACGTACAGGCAAAGGAACACCAGGCCTTCGGCGCGGGTTATGCGATAGCCGGAATAGAACACCGGCAGGCTCAGCGCGGCAACGCCTAGCATTACGGGCAGGTCGAACGACAGCGCATTGGGCGAGATCGAAAGCGGCTCTGGGGTGACCAGCGCAGTCAGGCCAAGCACGCCCAGCAGATTGAACAGGTTACTGCCGATCACCGTACCCACGGCAATTTCCCGTTCGCCGCGCAAGGCCGCGATGAGTGCGGCGGCGAGCTCTGGCAAAGAGGTACAGATGGCGACGACAGTCAGGCCAATGATGCGCTCGGACAAACCAAGGTCGGTGGCCACCTCGACGGCAGCCTCCAGCAGCAGGTGGCCCGCCAGGCTCAGCAGGCCGAACCCGGCCAGCACTTGCAACAGCGTGCCCGACCAGAAGCGCCCGGCACTGGATTTTGCAGTGTGCGGGGCAGGGTAGGTACGCGCGTAGTGACGCGACTGGTGCCAAAGCATCGCCAGGTAACCGGCAAGGCCAAGCAGCAACAGAACCCCTTCGCCCCTACCCAGGTGCCCGTTGGCAGCCAGCGCATAGACCAGGCCGCTGGCCACGATCATCAGCGGAATGTCCAGGCGTACCAGCTGACGCGATACGCGCAGGGGGATGATGAGCGCGGCAAGGCCGAGAATGACCAACACGTTGAAGATGTTGCTGCCAATCACGCTGCCCACGGCCACATCCGGCGCGCCCTGGTAGGCCGCTTGCAGGCTGACGGTGAGTTGTGGCGCGGTACTGCCGAAGGCCACCAGGCTCAGGCCGATGATCAGAGGGCGTACATGAAGGCGCTGAGCCAGGCGCAGCGCGGCGCGCACCAGCAGCTCAGCGCCGCCGACCAGCAACAGCAGGGCGAGGCCCAGTTGCAGGAGGCTGAAGGTGGGAAGGGTGGCCAGGTCGAAAATGGTCGGACTCCTGTCGCGTCAGTCACTAAGCCCTTGTACGCGCACGCGTGCCGTTCCGCTACGGAGCATGCCGATTTTTTCTGCGGCGGCGCGAGACAGGTCGATCAGCCGGCCGCGGGTATGCGGGCCGCGGTCGTTGATGCGTACCACCACGCTGCGCTGGTTGGCCATGTTGGTAACCAGAACGCGGGTGCCGAAGGGCAGGCTGCGGTGGGCGGCGGTAAGGCCGTGCTGGTTGAAAGGTTCGCCGCTGGCAGTGCGTTTGCCGTGGTGGCGTGAACCGTAATAGGAAGCAGTGCCCGTCTGGTCGTAACCACGCGGGTCGATGTCGTGGCTGGCGCAGCCGGCCAGGAAAGAGAAGAGGGCCAGGGTGCTCAGGGATCGTTTTAGCAATTCAAATGCTCCGGTGTGGCCATTCGCGGGCAAGCCCGCTCCCACAGGTATGTCGCCACCTTTGGAAGCGGCGCTGTAGCTGTGGGAGCGGGCATGCCCGCGAACGAGGGCAAAGCCCTCGCAGGACTACAAGGGTAAAACAATCACCCTTCGAGCTTGGCCTTGAGCAATTGGTTCACCTGCCCCGGGTTGGCCTTGCCTTTGGAAGCCTTCATTGCCTGGCCGACGAAGAAGCCGAACATCTTGCCGCGCTTGGCCTCATCGGCCGCGCGGTACTGCTCGACCTGCTCGGCGTTGGCCGCCAGCACTTCGTCGAGCATCTTGTCGATCGCGCCGGTGTCGGTAACCTGCTTCAGGCCTTTGCTTTCGATGATGCTGTCGGCATCGCCTTCACCGCCAGCCATGGCCTCGAACACGGTCTTGGCGATCTTGCCGCTGATGGTGTTGTCGCGGATGCGCAGCAGCATGCCACCCAGTTGCGCAGCGCTGACAGGCGCCTGGTCGATTTCGATGCCCAACTTGTTCAGCAGGCTGCCCAGCTCGACCATGACCCAGTTGGCGGCCAGCTTGGCGTCGCCACCGATCTTCACCACTTCTTCGAAGTAGTCCGCCTGTTCGCGGCTGGAAGCCAGAACGTTGGCATCGTAGGCCGACAGGCCGTACTGGCTCTGGAAGCGCTCGACCTTCTGTGGCGGCAGCTCCGGCAGGCCGGCGCGCACGGTTTCGAGGAAGCTGTCCTCGATCACCACCGGCAGCAGGTCCGGGTCGGGGAAGTAACGGTAGTCGTTGGCTTCCTCCTTGCTGCGCATGGAGCGGGTTTCGTCCTTGTTCGGGTCGTACAGGCGGGTTTCCTGCACCACCTTGCCGCCGTCTTCGATCAGGTCGATCTGGCGCTGGATTTCGCTGTTGATCGCGCGCTCGATGAAGCGGAACGAGTTGACGTTCTTGATCTCGCAGCGGGTGCCGAACTCGGCCTGGCCTTTCGGGCGGATCGACACGTTGCAGTCGCAACGCAGCGAGCCTTCGGCCATGTTGCCGTCGCAGATGCCCAGGTAGCGCACCAGCGCGTGGATCGCCTTGACGTAGGCCACGGCCTCCTTGGCGCTGCGCATGTCTGGCTCGGAAACGATTTCCAGCAGCGGGGTGCCGGCACGGTTCAGGTCGATGCCGGTAGAGCCGCTGAAGTCTTCGTGCAGGCTCTTGCCGGCGTCTTCTTCCAGGTGTGCGCGGGTGACCCCGATGCGCTTGATGGTGCCGTCTTCCAGGGCGATGTCCAGGTGGCCCTTGCCGACGATTGGCAGGTCCATCTGGCTGATCTGGTAACCCTTGGGCAGGTCCGGGTAGAAGTAGTTCTTGCGCGCAAACACGTTGCGCTTGCCGATCTCGGCATCGATGGCCAGGCCGAACATGCACGCCATGCGCACGGCTTCCTGGTTCAGCACCGGCAGTACGCCGGGCATCCCCAGGTCAACCAGGCTGGCCTGGGTGTTCGGCTCGGAGCCAAAGGTGGTGGCGCTGCCGGAGAAGATCTTCGACTGGGTGGCGAGCTGAGTGTGGATTTCCAGCCCGATCACAACTTCCCATTGCATGTGTGAATTCCTCAGAAGCCGTTGGGGGCGCGGGTGTGCCAGTCGGTCACTTGCTGATAGCGGTGCGCGACGTTGAGCAGGCGGCCTTCCTGGAAGTACGGCGCCAGCAGCTGCACGCCGACCGGCAGGCCGTCGACGAAGCCGGCCGGCATCGACAGGCCCGGCAGGCCCGCCAGGTTGGCGGTGATGGTGTAGACGTCTTCAAGGTAGGCGGCGACCGGGTCGCTGCTCTTGGCGCCAAGTTTCCAGGCCGGGTTTGGCGTGGTTGGGCCGAGGATCAGGTCGACGTCGTTGAAGGCGGCCATGAAGTCGTTCTTGATCAGGCGACGGATCTGCTGCGCCTTCACGTAGTAGGCGTCGTAGTAACCAGCCGACAGGGCGTAGGTGCCGACCATGATGCGGCGCTGTACTTCCACGCCGAAGCCTTCGCCGCGGGAACGTTTGTACAGGTCGGTGAGGTCTTTCGGCGCGTCGCAGCGGTAGCCGAAACGCACGCCGTCGAAGCGCGACAGGTTGGAAGAGGCTTCAGCCGGGGCGATCACGTAGTAGGCCGGGATGGCGTGCTGCATGTTCGGCAGGCTGATTTCCTTGACCACGGCACCGAGCTTTTCCAGCTCTTTGACGCTGGCCTGGACCAGGTCGGCGATGCGTGGGTCGAGGCCGGCACCGAAGTACTCCTTCGGCAGGCCGATGCGCAGGCCCTGCAGCGAACCATTGAGGGTGGCGCTGTAATCCGGCACCGGCTCTTCGATGCTGGTGGAATCCTTGGCATCAAACCCGGCCATGCCTTGCAGCAGCAGGGCGCAGTCTTCGGCAGTGCGGGCCAGCGGGCCGCCCTGGTCAAGGCTGGAGGCGTAGGCGATCATGCCCCAGCGCGACACACGACCGTACGTCGGCTTGAGGCCGGTGAGGTTGGTCAGTGCCGCCGGCTGGCGGATCGAACCGCCGGTGTCGGTGCCGGTGGTAGCCGGCAGCAGGCTTGCGGCCACGGCAGCGGCCGAACCGCCCGACGAACCGCCTGGGACGTGTTCGAGGTTCCACGGGTTCTTCACCGCGCCATAGTGGCTGGATTCGTTGGCCGAACCCATGGCGAACTCGTCCATGTTGGTCTTGCCCAGGGTGACCATGCCGGCTTCGGCCAGCTTGGCGACCACGGTGGCGTCATACGGCGCCTTGAAGTTGTCGAGCATCTTCGAGCCGCAGCTGGTGCGTACGCCGTTGGTGCAGAACAGGTCCTTGTGGGCGATCGGCGCCCCCAGCAGCGCGCCGGTTTCACCAGCGGCGCGGCGGGCGTCGGCGGCACGTGCCTGGCCCAGGGCCAGGTCTTCGGTGACGCTGATGAAGCTGTTGATCTGCGGGTCGAGCTGCTTGATGCGCGCCAGCAGGGCGCCGGTCAGCTCTTCGGAGGAAAACGACTTGTCGGCGAGTCCGCGGGCGATCTCGGCCAGGGTCAATTGATGCATGGCAGGCTCTATCCCTTACTCGATGACTTTAGGAACCAGGTACAGACCACTTTCGGTCGACGGCGCGATAGCCTGGTAGGCATCGCGCTGGTTGCGCTCGGTGACCTGGTCGGGGCGCAGGCGCTGGCTGGCCTCCAGCGGGTGGGCCAGGGGCTCGATGCCGGTGGTATCCACCGCTTGCATCTGGTCGACCAGGCCGAGGATGCTGTTCAGGGCGTCGGTAATGCGTGGCAGTTCGCCATCATTCAGCCCCAGACGGGCCAGATGGGCGATCTTTTCCACGTCGCAGCGTTCAAGCGCCATGGGGATCTCCAAGGGAAACAAAGAACGGAATTTGGGTCCGCGATGAGGAACATGTCAGCTTTCTGGCGGTCCAACAGCCGCGATCATCGGCTGGCATGCTCGGAAAAACAGCCAATTTAACATATTGGCTCCTTGCCCAAAATCCCTGCCATTGTTAGAGTTTGCCGCACTTTTTTACCCACGCTTTCCCCAGGGTCACTTTCCCATGTTCAAGAAACTGCGTGGCATGTTTTCCAGCGATCTCTCCATCGACCTGGGTACTGCCAACACCCTTATTTACGTGCGTGAGCGCGGTATCGTCCTGAATGAGCCCTCGGTTGTTGCCATCCGTACCCATGGCAATCAGAAAAGCGTCGTCGCCGTCGGTACCGAAGCCAAACGCATGCTGGGCCGTACGCCTGGCAACATTGCTGCCATTCGTCCGATGAAGGACGGCGTCATCGCCGACTTCAGCGTCTGCGAAAAAATGTTGCAATATTTTATCAACAAGGTTCACGAGAACAGCTTCCTGCAGCCAAGCCCGCGTGTGCTGATCTGCGTGCCGTGCAAGTCGACCCAGGTAGAGCGCCGCGCCATTCGCGAGTCGGCCCTGGGTGCCGGTGCCCGTGAAGTGTTCCTGATCGAAGAGCCGATGGCCGCTGCGATTGGTGCCGGCCTGCCGGTTGAAGAGGCCCGTGGCTCGATGGTCGTCGATATCGGTGGCGGTACCACTGAAATCGCCCTGATCTCGCTGAATGGCGTGGTCTATGCAGAGTCTGTCCGCGTTGGCGGCGACCGCTTCGACGAAGCCATCGTCACCTACGTGCGCCGTAACTACGGCAGCCTGATCGGCGAATCTACCGCCGAGCGCATCAAGCAGGAAATCGGTACCGCCTACCCGGGCGGCGAAGTGCGTGAAGTCGACGTGCGTGGCCGTAACCTGGCCGAAGGCGTACCGCGCGCCTTCACCCTGAACTCCAACGAAGTGCTCGAAGCGTTGCAGGAATCGCTGGCGACCATCGTCCAGGCGGTCAAGAGCGCCCTGGAGCAGTCGCCGCCCGAGCTGGCATCGGACATCGCCGAGCGTGGCCTGGTGCTGACCGGTGGTGGTGCGCTGCTGCGTGACCTCGACAAGCTGCTGGCCCAGGAAACCGGCCTGCCAGTGATCGTCGCCGAGGACCCGCTGACCTGTGTCGCCCGTGGCGGCGGTCGCGCCCTGGAGATGATGGACAAGCACGCGATGGACCTGCTCTCCAGCGAGTGATCCCACTCGCTGCTCACGAGCGCCCGGTTTACAGGTAGTACGCACAGTGCTACCTGTATGTGCTGGGCTGGCGCCCGTTCAGGGCGCCGTATCCGTCAACCCGCAACCAGGCTGGTGCGTTGTCCCATGTCCAATGACCTCCTGAGTCGTCCACGAGGAACGGCCCATTAAACCGCTTTTCTCCAAGGGCCCTTCGCTGGGCGTTCGCCTGCTCGTACTGGTGGTGATGTCGGTCGCGTTGATGGTTGTCGACGCGCGCTTCGACGTGCTCAAGCCTGTGCGCAGCCAGATGGGCGTGGTACTGATGGAGTCGTACTGGATCACCGACTTGCCGCAGCGTGCGTGGCAAGGCGTTGCCGGCCAGTTCGGCAGCCGCAACGAACTGATCGCCGAAAACGAAAAGCTCAAGACCGAAGCCCTCCTGCTGCAGGGGCGCTTGCAGAAGCTGGCAGCCCTGACCGAGCAGAACGTGCGCCTGCGCGAGTTGCTGAACTCTTCGGCGCTGGTCAACGAAAAGGTCGAAGTAGCCGAACTGATCGGTGTCGACCCCAACCCGTTCACCCACCGCATCCTGATCAACAAGGGTGAGCGTGATGGCGTGTTCCTTGGCCAGCCGGTGCTTGATGCGCGTGGCCTGATGGGCCAGGTGGTCGAGTTGATGCCCTACACCTCGCGGGTGCTGTTGCTGACCGACACCACCCACAGCATTCCGGTGCAGGTCAACCGCAACGGCCTGCGTGCCATCGCCAGCGGCACCGGTAACCCCGAGCGCCTGGAGCTGCGGCATGTGGCCGATACCGCCGACATCAAGGAAGGCGACCTGTTGGTCAGCTCCGGTATGGGCCAGCGCTTCCCGGCCGGCTACCCGGTGGCCACGGTCAATGAGGTGATCCACGACTCCGGCCAGCCGTTTGCCATCGTGCGTGCCATCCCCACCGCCGCACTCAATCGCAGCCGCTACATGCTGCTGGTGTTCAGCGACCGGCGTACCCCGGAGCAGCGCGCTACCGACGCCGCCATCGCCCAGGAAGAGGCTGACCGCAAGGGTGGCGCGGTAACAAGCCCAGGCGAGCAGGGCGCGCCAGCCGGCAGCGTGCCTGTCGTACCGGCCACAACGCCTGCGCCGACAGCTCCGCCCGCACAGCCCGCAGCCCCGGCGGCTGCTCCTGTCACGCCAGCTGCAGCGCCCGCTGCACCCGCTCATACCCGGAGGCAATGATGGCTGCTTCACGCCGCAACAACGGCTGGGTCATCTGGCTGACTTTCGCCATCGGCCTGCTGCTCAGCGTCTCGCCCATGCCGCAGTTCATGGAAGTGTTCCGGCCCATGTGGCTAGCCTTGCTGGTGTCCTTCTGGACACTGGCCGTGCCGAACAAGGTCGGCATGACCACGGCGTTCGTGCTGGGGCTGGCCGAGGACGTGCTGTACGGCACCCTGTTGGGGCAGAACGCGCTGATCCTTACCCTGATCACATTCCTGGTGCTGTCGCTGCAACAACGCCTGCGCATGTTCCCGATGTGGCAGCAGAGCCTGGTGATCCTGGTGATCTTCGGCATCGCCCAGTTGATCCAGTTGTGGCTCAGCGCCCTGACCGGCAACCGCCTGCCCACGTTGGCGCTGGTCTGGTCTGCGGTCATCAGTGCCTTGCTCTGGCCGTGGATCAGCTTCGCCCTGCGCGACTTGCGCCGACGCTTGCATATCAACTGACGGCGATGCCGACACTGACAGGGAGATGTCTGCATGAACCCGCTTTACCTGGCCTCCGGCTCGCCCCGCCGTCGTGAACTGCTGACCCAGATCGGCGTGCCGTTCAGCGTCGTCAGCGCCCCCATCGATGAAACCCCGCTGCCCGGCGAAAGCGCGCCGGCCTACGTCGAACGCCTGGCCCGGGCCAAGGCTGCCGCAGGCCTGGCCAGTGTCGCAGGGCCAGCTGTGGTGCTGGGTGCAGACACCGCCGTGGTGCTCGATGGTCGTATTCTCGGCAAGCCGCAAAACCGCGAAGATGCCCTGGCCATGCTGGCCGACCTGTCAGGCCGCGAGCATCAGGTACTGACTGCGGTCGCTCTCACCGATGGGCTGCGCACGCAAAGCCTGTGCGTTACCAGCCAGGTTCGCTTTCGCCTGATCAGCGACGAAGAAGCCCAACGCTACTGGGCCAGCGGCGAGCCGGCGGACAAGGCGGGTGGCTACGCCATTCAGGGCCTGGGCGCGGTGTTCGTCACTGGCCTGTCCGGCAGCTACTCGGCAGTGGTGGGTTTGCCCCTCAGTGAAACGGCCGATTTGCTCGGCCAGTTCGGCGTTGCCTGCTGGCAATCGTCCGTGCCTACGCCAGAGGTAACAAACCCGCAGTAGCCAGCAGTGCGTACGCCATCCATCATTACAAAAGACCTTTGACGAGAGCCTGCCATGAGTGAAGAGATCCTGATCAACATCACCCCGATGGAGTCACGTGTGGCGGTGGTGGAAAACGGGGTACTGCAGGAGGTGCACGTCGAGCGCACCCAGCGGCGGGGCATCGTTGGCAATATCTACAAGGGCAAGGTGGTGCGCGTGCTGCCGGGCATGCAGGCGGCCTTCGTCGACATCGGCCTGGAGCGTGCGGCGTTCATCCATGCCTCGGAAATCTCCCAGCGTGAAGGCTCGGCGGTAGAGAACATTACTGCACTGGTGCACGAAGGCCAGGCGCTCGTGGTGCAGGTTACCAAGGACCCGATCGGCTCCAAAGGTGCACGCCTGACCACCCAGTTATCGATTCCTTCGCGCTACCTGGTGTACATGCCGCGCAGCAGCCATGTCGGTATTTCGCTGAAGATCGAAGACGAAGCCGAGCGTGATCGCCTCAAGCAGGTGGTCAGCGACTGCATGGAAAGCGAAAACATCAAGGATGCCGGCGGTTTCATTTTGCGCACCGCCGCCGAGGGCGCACGTTCTGAAGAGATCCTGCAGGATATCCGCTACCTGCGCCGCCTGTGGGAGCAGATCGGTACCCAGATCAAGACGTGCGGTGCGCCCACGGTCATCTACGAGGACCTTGGCCTGGCCCTGCGTACCTTGCGTGACCTGGTCAACCCGAAGATCGAGAAGATCCGCATCGACTCGCGGGAAACCTTCCAGAAGACCACGCAGTTCGTCGGCGAACTGATGCCGGAGATCGCCGACCGCCTCGAACACTACCCTGGCGAGCGTCCGATTTTTGACCTGTACGGCGTCGAAGACGAGATTCAGCGTGCCCTGGAACGCAAGGTGCCGCTCAAGTCCGGCGGCTACCTGGTGGTCGACCCGGCCGAAGCCATGACCACCATCGACGTGAACACCGGTGCTTTCGTCGGCCATCGCAACCTGGAAGAGACCATCTTCAAGACCAACCTCGAGGCCGCCACCGCCATCGCCCGGCAACTGCGCCTGCGCAATATCGGCGGCATCATCATCATCGACTTCATCGACATGGAAGATGAAGAGCACCAGCGCCAGGTGCTGCGTACCCTGGAAAAACAGCTGGAACGCGATCACGCCAAGACCAACATCATCGGCATCACCGAGCTGGGCCTGGTGCAGATGACCCGCAAGCGCACCCGTGAAAGCCTGGAGCAGGTGCTGTGCGAGCCATGCCTGGCCTGCCAGGGCCGCGGCAAGCTGAAAACCCCCGAGACCATCTGCTACGAGATCTTCCGCGAGATCCTGCGCGAGGCCCGTGCCTACCAGGCCGAGGGCTACCGTGTGCTGGCCAACCAGAAGGTGGTCGACCGCCTGCTGGATGAAGAGTCCGGCAACGTGGCAGAGCTGGAGGCTTTCATTGGTCGAACCATTCGCTTCCAGGTCGAGTCGATGTATTCGCAGGAACAATACGACGTGGTGCTGCTCTGAGGCCTTCTGAAACACGCTGCTGCATCGTCGCGCTGGCAAAACCTGCGCGACGGGCCATCATGGATAAACGACTTGGAGGGCCACGGCCATGGGACGTCTGACCCGCGTTCTTGTCGCCTTGACCCGCTGGGGGCTGGGCATATGTGCCCTGTTGGCGGTACTGGTGGCGCTGTATGTCAGCCTTGGCCGCGAACTGGCGCCGCTGGTCGCCGAGTACCGTGCCGACGTAGAGAGCAAGGCCGAGCAGGCGCTGGGCCTGCCCGTGCATGTCGGTGCGCTGGAAGGGCACTGGAGCGGGCTGGCGCCGGTGCTGCGGGTGCGCGACCTGCAGTTGGGCGAGGGTGCCACGGCGCTGCGCCTTGACGAGGTCATGGTGGTTCCCGATGTCTGGGCCAGCCTTACCGCCCGTGAAGTGCGCCTGGCGCGCATTCAGCTGGGCGGCCTGCAACTGATTCTGCGTGAGAACGAGCAGGGCGCCTGGAACCTTGAAGGGCTGCCGAAAAAGGACGACACGCCGCTGGACCCTGCCGACCTGCTGCAGCGCCTGCGCCAGCTAGGCCGGGTTGATGTGTTCGACAGCCAGGTCACGTTGCACCCCTGGCAGCGCGACCCGCTGACCCTGACTTATGTGAGTGCCGGTTTGAAGGCCGGTGCCTCGCGCCAGGCGTTGGACCTGCGGGCGACCTTGCCTGATGGCCAGCCCTTGGCGCTGAACCTGCGTAGTCGCGTATCGGCCAAGGCCTGGCGTGATGGCCAGGTCGAAGCCTACCTGAGCCTGCCGCAAAGTGACTGGTCGCACTGGCTACCGCCCGCTTTGCTGGGGCAATGGCATGCCGAAGCGTTGCGTGCCGGCGGTGAGTTCTGGGTCGACTGGGGCAACGGGCAGTTGCAACAGGCCGTGGTCCGGCTCAATGCACCTGAACTGAAGGGCGCCTACAGTGGGCGCAAGGCCGCCATCCTGAACAACCTGGCCTTGGGTGCCTGGTTCCAGCGCAGCGAGCAAGGTTTCGATATTGTTGTCGATTCCTTGGCCATGGACATTGGCAAGACCCGCTGGGAATCGCACCTGCAGGTCCAGCAGCGCGCAGGCAAGAGCGCCGCCGAGGAAAGCTGGAAGGTGCAGGCCGATCGGCTCAACCTGACGCCGCTGACCCCGTTGATCGACGCCCTGGCACCGTTGCCGGACAAGGTCATGGCCGTGGTCGATGGCCTCAAGGTCACGGGTGCACTGCGCAATGTGCGGCTGGAGGCCCGCCCCAAGGCTGAAGGTGACCAGCGCCTGCAGTTCGAAGCCAACCTGGAAAAGGTCGGTTTCGATGCCTATCACAATGCCCCGGCGGCCGGTAACGTCAGCGGCAGCATCAGTGGCGATCTGGGCCACGGCGAGCTGCGCCTGGATACCGATGCGTTCATGCTGCACCTGTACCCGATCTTCGCCAAACCGTGGCATTACCAGAAGGCCAATGCACGGCTGACCTGGGCACTGGACAAGGAGGGTTTCACCCTGGTTGCGCCCTACCTCAAGGTGCTGGGCGAAGAGGGCAAGATCGCGGGCGACTTCCTGATTCGCCTGTTGTTCGAGGAAGGCCGCGAGGACTACATGGACCTGCGTGTCGGCCTGACCGACGGCGATGGTCGCTACACCGCCAAATACCTGCCCGAAGTGCTCAGCCCGGCCCTCGACGAGTGGCTGCGCAGCGCCATTGTCAAAGGCGCGGTGGATGAAGGCTACTTCCAGTACCAAGGCTCTCTTAACCATGGCGCTGCACCGGAGGCGCGCAGCATCAGCCTGTTCTTCAAGGTGCATGACGCTGCGCTGGACTTCCAGCCTGGCTGGCCGCAGGTACAGCATGTGGATGGCGATGTGTTCATCGAGGACAGTGGCGTGCGCATCAAGGCCCAGCGCGGCGTGCTGCTGGACACCAAGGTCAGCGATGTGACGGTCGACATCCCGCATGTCGACCAGGGCCAGCACAGCCACCTGTTCCTCGATGGCGATTTCGACGGCAGCCTGGGCGATGGCCTGAAGATTCTGAAGGAGGCGCCAATCGGCACGGGTGAAATCTTCGCCGGCTGGGAGGGTGAGGGGCCGCTCAAGGGCAAGGTCAAGCTCGATATCCCGCTGGAACATGGGCAGCGGCCGAAAGTACAGGTGGACTTCGCCACCCATGATGCGCGCTTGAAGGTTGCCCCGCCGAGCCTTGAGTTGAGCCGCCTGAAGGGTGACTTCAGCTTCGATTTCGACAAGGGCCTGAGCGGCAAAGGCATCAGCCTGCAGGCCTTTGGCAAGCCGGTAACGGCGCAGATAACTGCCGAAGGCCAGCCTGGGCAGATGCAGACGCGCATCGAGGCCAATGGCCAGGTATCACTCAAGGCCTTGACCGAGTGGCTGCAGTTCAACCAGGCCTTGCCGGCTTCCGGTGACCTGCCCTACCAGTTGCAACTGAGCCTGGGCAGCCGTGACAACCGCCTGAGTGTCAGCTCCAGCCTCAAGGGCCTGGCCATTGACTTGCCGGCGCCGTTCGGCAAGGCGGCGGCAGACACTCGCGACAGCCGTTTCAGCATGAGCCTGCAGGGGCCGGAGCGGCGTTTCGATGCTGGCTACAGCGACCTGGCGCGCTTTGCCTACGCTGCACCCGCCGACAAGTTGCTGCAGGGGCGTGGCGAATTGCTGCTGGGTACAGGGGACGCTCAGGTGCCAACCGGCCAGGGCCTGAGGGTACGTGGGCGCCTGGACACGCTTGACCTTGGTCCATGGCAGGAACAGGCGGCGCGCCTGGGCGGTAACGACCCAGGCGGCAGTGCACGGCAGAACCTGCAGAGCGTTGACCTGAGTATCGGCCAGTTGAAAGCCTTTGGCATGGACCTGAACCAGGCTGTGGTGCGGTTGGTCCGAGGCGGCCCGGCCTGGGACCTGCGCCTGGACAGCAAGGAAGTCATCGGCAATGCCCGGGTGCCGGATGCCAAGGGCGCGCCGATGGTCGTGCGCATGCAGACCCTGCGCCTGCCAGCGCCCAGCCCGGCTGAAAAACAGGCCGAGGAGCGGGCTGAGGACGGCCCTGATCCACTGGCTTCCTTCGACCCGCGCAAGGTCCCGGCATTGGACATGAGCATCGACAAGCTATACCGCGGTGACGACCTGTTCGGCAGTGCCTCGATCAAGCTGCGGCCAACCGCCCGCGGTGTTGCTGCCAGCGATATCGACCTCGACTTCAAGGGCCTGCGCATTGACGGTGGCGGTGGCTGGGAGGGCGAAACGGGCAAGACCAGCAGTTGGTACAAAGGGCGCCTGGACGGCAAGAACCTTGCCGATGTCCTGAAGGCCTGGGGCTTTGCCCCGACCGTGACCAGCCGTGACTTCCGCCTGGACGTGGACGGCCGCTGGCCAGGTTCGCCGGCCGCTGTGAGCCTGACGCGCTTCTCGGGCAGCATGGATGCGGCGCTGCGCACCGGCCAGTTTGTCGAGGTCGAGGGCAGCGCCCAGGCGTTGCGGGTATTCGGCCTGCTCAACTTCAACTCGATTGGCCGGCGCCTGCGCCTGGACTTCTCCGACCTGTTCGACAAGGGCCTGGCCTATGACCGGGTCAAAGGCCTGCTTGTAGCCAGCAATGGCGTCTACGTGACCCGCGAACCCATCACCATGACCGGCCCGTCGAGCAGCTTCGAGCTGGAGGGCACGCTGGACATGGTCCGTGACCAGGTCAACGCCAACCTGCAGGTCAGCCTGCCGGTGACCAACAACCTGCCGCTGGCCGCGCTGATCGTTGGCGCGCCAGCAGTAGGCGGGGCGTTGTTCCTCGTCGACCGATTGATCGGTGACCGTGTGTCGCGCTTTGCCAGTGTGCACTACCGTGTCGAAGGCCCGTGGAAAGAGCCTAGAATCACCTTTGTGAAACCTTTCGATAAATAGTGCCAGGAGCGCCCATGAAGGCAGCGGTAATCCAGATGGTCAGCCAGGACGATGTGCTGGCCAACCTGCAGCGTGCCGGTGCCCTGTTGCAGCAGGCTGCACTGGGCGGTGCGCGGCTGGCGGTGCTACCGGAAAACTTTGCCGCCATGGGTCGCAAGGACGCCGCCGCCATAGGCCGTGCCGAAGCTTTGGGTGAAGGGCCTGTCCTGCCATGGTTGAAACGGACCGCCCGCGACCTCAAGTTATGGATAGTCGCCGGTACCTTGCCCTTGCCACCGGTCGGCCAGCCCGAGGCCAAGGCGCATGCCTGCTCGCTGCTGATCGATGAACACGGCGAGGTGGTGGCACGCTATGACAAGCTGCACCTGTTCGACGTGGATGTTGCCGACAATCGCGGCCGTTACCGTGAATCGGACGACTACGCCCACGGCGCCCAGGTGGTGGTGGTGGATACGCCAGTGGGGCGGCTGGGGTTGAGCGTGTGCTACGACTTGCGCTTCCCCGAGCTGTACAGCGAACTGCGCGCTGCCGGCGCGGAACTGATCACTGCACCCGCTGCCTTTACGGCGGTGACCGGTGCGGCGCATTGGGAGGTGTTGGTTCGTGCCCGCGCCATCGAAACCCAGTGCTACCTGCTGGCTGCGGCGCAGGGCGGCACCCACCCGGGCCCACGGGAAACCCATGGCCATGCGGCGATCGTCGACCCTTGGGGGCGTATCGTCGCAGAACAGGCGCAAGGCGAAGCAGTATTGCTTGCCGAGCGCGACATTGAAGAACAAGCGTCCATTCGGGCGCGCATGCCGGTGGTATCGCACCGGCGCTTTTTTTCGCAGGGCGCGTTGCGGCCTGCGCACACCTCGGAGTGACTATGAGCCAGATGTTATCCACCGTCAGCGAGCAGCTCCTGGCCCCAGGCGGCTTGACCCTGGACAGCCTGCAGAGCGTGCTGGGTGAGTTGGCCGGCCCCGGCATCGACGCCGCCGACCTGTATTTCCAGGGCCAGATCTCGGAAACCTGGGCGCTGGAAGACGGTATTGTCAAAGAGGGCAGCTTCAACCTGGACCAGGGCGTGGGTGTACGTGCCCAGTCCGGTGAAAAGACCGGCTTCGCCTACAGCAACGCTATCAACCTTGAGGCGCTGACCTCTGCGGCCCGTGCCGCCCGTTCGATTTCCCGAGCCGGGCAGAACGGCACGGTTCAGGCCTTCCGCAGCCAGGAAGTGACCGCCCTGTATGCCGCAGACAACCCGCTGGATGTACTGAGCCGCGCCGAAAAGGTCGAGCTGCTAAAGCGTGTCGATGCTGCAACCCGCGCCCTGGATCCACGTATCCAGCAAGTCAGCGTGAGCATGGCCGGGGTCTGGGAGCGCATCCTGATTGCAGCGGCCGATGGCAGCCTCGCTGCGGATGTGCGCCCGCTGGTGCGTTTCAACGTCAGTGTCATCGTCGAACAGAACGGCCGTCGCGAGCGCGGCGGGCAGGGCGGTGGCGGGCGTACCGACTACCGCTTCTTCACTGAAGAGCGGGTAATGGGCTATGCCCGCGAGGCGCTGCGCCAGGCGCTGGTCAACCTGGAAGCGATCCCGGCACCCGCTGGCACCTTGCCAGTGGTACTGGGCTCGGGCTGGTCGGGCGTGTTGCTGCACGAGGCTGTCGGCCATGGCCTGGAAGGCGATTTCAACCGTAAGGGCAGCTCGGCGTTCAGTGGCCGCATTGGCGAGAAAGTGGCGTCGAGCCTGTGCACTATCGTTGACGATGGCACCCTCGAAGGCCGCCGTGGCTCGCTGAGCGTGGATGACGAAGGCACCCCGACCGAATGCACCACGCTGATCGAGAACGGGGTGCTCAAGGGCTACATGCAGGACAAGCTGAACGCGCGCCTGATGGGCATGGCGGTGACCGGCAACGGCCGCCGTGAATCCTACGCGCACCTGCCTATGCCACGCATGACCAACACTTACATGCGCGCTGGCGAAAGCGACCCGCAGGAAATCATTGCGTCGGTGAAGAAAGGTATCTACTGCGCCAACCTTGGTGGTGGCCAGGTGGACATCACCAGTGGCAAGTTCGTGTTCTCGACCAGTGAGGCCTACCTGATCGAAGACGGCAAGATTACCGCACCGGTGAAGGGCGCGACCCTGATCGGCAATGGTCCGGAGGCAATGAGCCGGGTGTCGATGGTCGGTAACGACCTGGCGCTGGACAGCGGGGTGGGGACATGTGGCAAGGACGGGCAGTCGGTGCCGGTCGGGGTAGGGCAGCCTACCTTGAAGCTGGATGCGATTACCGTGGGCGGAACCGGGGCGTGATGGCCTTGGGGACCGTTGTTGGAGCGGGCATGCCCGCGAAGCAGGCGACGCGGTGCATGGCACCGGCTTCGCCGGTGTTCGCGGCGGTTCGACGCCTCGACACGCCCGCTCCCACAGGGTCCCAGTCTGTCAGCGCAACCCGCGCTGCAACTCGTCGAGGTCGCGGATGTACTTGAACACCTTGCGCGCAGCGGCAGGTGGCTTGTTCCGCGCCTTTTCGTGTTGCGCATGGCGCACCAGCGAACGCATTTGCTGGCGATCGGTTTCGGGGTACTCGTTGACGAAGCGCTCGAGATCTTCGTCGTTACCGTCGATCAGCCGATCGCGCCAGCGCTCCAGGTTGTGGAAGCGCTCGTTGTACTGGCGAGTGGAGCTGTCCATCTGTTCGAGCAGGGCGTGGATGGCATCCAGGTCCTGCACGCGCATCAGCTTGCCGACGAACGACATGTGGCGTTTACGGGCGCCATGAGCCGTGTGCTTGCTGGCTTCAGCCAGGGCCTTGCGCAGCTCGTCGGTCAAGGGCAGGCGTGCCAGGGTATCGGCCTTGAGCGTGGTCAGGCGCTCGCCAAGTTCAACCAGCGCATGCAGTTCGCGCTTGATCTGGGTTTTGCTTTTTTCGCCGTCGAAGGCGTCGTCGTTTGAATCAACCATGGTGGCAGTCCGCTAGAAATCGCCGCCATGATAACCAGTCGGGGGCCGCTTGTCCGGCCCGGTCGTAGAATGACCCTCGCCGAACGCAGAATTTGAGTGGAGAGAACCATGAGTGCAGTCCAGAGCGTAGGTCCGAAAGACCTGCCAGCGTTGCAGGAGCAGGTCGAGCAGATAATCGCCGAGGCGAAGCGCCAAGGGGCCAGTGCCTGCGAAGTTGCGGTGTCGCTGGAGCAGGGCCTGTCCACCACGGTACGCCAGCGTGAGGTCGAAACGGTCGAGTTCAACCGCGACCAGGGCTTTGGTATCACCCTTTACGTTGGCCAGCGCAAAGGCTCGGCCAGCACGTCGGCCAGTGGCCCGGACGCGATCCGCGAAACCGTCGCTGCAGCCCTGGCGATTGCCAAACATACCTCCGAGGACGAATGTTCCGGCTTGGCCGACGCCGCGTTGATGGCCCGTGAAATCCCGGATCTGGACCTTTACCACGACTGGGATATCGAGCCGGAAAAGGCAATTGAGATGGCCCTGGCCTGCGAAGCTGCGGCGTTCGATGCCGACTCGCGCATCCTCAATGCCGACGGCACTACCCTCAATACCCATCAAGGTTGCCGGGTGTATGGCAACAGCCATGGCTTCATCGGCAGTTACGCGTCGACCCGGCACAGCCTGAGCTGCGTCATGATCGCCGAAGGCGACGGGCAGATGCAGCGCGACTACTGGTATGACGTGAACCGCCAAGGCAACCTGCTGGCTGACCCGCGTAGTATCGGTATTCGCGCTGCTCAGCGCGCAGCCAGCCGCCTTGGCGCCCGGCCGGTGCCTACGTGCGAAGTGCCGGTGTTGTTTTCTGCCGAACTGGCCGGTGGCTTGTTCGGCAGCTTCCTGTCGGCTATTTCCGGCGGCAACCTCTACCGCAAGTCCTCGTTCCTTGAAGGCACCATCGGCCAGCGTCTGTTCCCGTCCTGGCTGACCCTGGACGAGCGCCCGCACATTCCTCGGGCGCTGGGCAGTGCCGCCTTCGACGGTGATGGCCTGGCCACCTATGCAAAACCGTTCGTCGACAAAGGCGAGCTGGTTTCCTACCTGCTGGGTACCTATTCCGGGCGCAAGCTGGGCTTGCCAAGCACGGCCAACTCCGGTGGTGTGCACAACCTGTTCGTCACCCACGGTGTCGAAGACCAGGCCGCGTTGATTCGTCGCATGGGCCGCGGCCTGCTGGTGACCGAGTTGATGGGGCATGGGCTGAACATGGTGACGGGCGATTACTCCCGTGGTGCGGCCGGTTTCTGGGTGGAAAACGGCGAGATCCAGCATGCTGTGCAGGAAGTGACCATTGCCGGCAATATGAAGGACATGTTCCAGCAAATTGTTGCGATTGGTAGCGATCTTGAAACTCGCAGCAACATCCATACAGGGTCAGTGCTGATCGAGCGGATGACGGTTGCAGGTAGCTGATCTGTAGCCGGTACCGGCCTCTTCGCGGGCTCGCCCGCTCCCACAGGTACAGCGTCAGCCTTGAAGACTGTGCGTACCCTGTGGGAGCGGGCGAGCCCGCGAAAGGGCCGGCACAGGCACTAGAGAATTTTCAATGAACACCAAGACCCGGCCCCGCGCCGGGTTTTTTCTTTCATCACCTTTTTCTTGAAGTGATTCTGCTTATCACTTAATAATGAATATCATTATCCAGTAACCCAGCGATGATGTTCATGAAACCTGTCCTGCGCGAACTGCCCTACCTGGAAAACTGGCGCTGGCTAAGCCGGCGCATCCGCTGTGCGCTCGAGCCCGACGAGCCGCGCCTGATCGAGCATTACCTCGCCGAAGGCCGCTACCTGGTGTGCTGCACCGAGACATCGTCATGGACGGTGGCACTGACCTCTTTCCGCCTGCTGCTGGATACCGCCTGTGACCGCATGCTGCCCTGGCATTGGCGCTGCCTGTGCCTGGACCAAGCCTGGCGCCCGCTGCTTGACCTGCGCAACCTCGACCGCCAGGAACAAAACCTGCGCTGGCAGACGTACGCCCTGCAGTTGGCCAATTGCCGGCTGCTGCCGTCGATTTCTCCCGATGAACTGATGCAAGGATTTGATGATGAGTGATACCCGTATCGAGCGTGACAGCATGGGTGAACTTCAGGTGCCGGCCCTGGCCCTGTATGGCGCCCAGACCCAGCGCGCGGTCGACAACTTCCCGGTCAGCGGCCAGCGCATGCCGGCCCAGTTCATTCGTGCGCTGCTGCTGGCCAAGGCGGCTGCGGCCAAGGCCAACGTCGAGCTGGAGCAGCTGTCCGCCGCGCAGGGCCAGGCCATCGTCAAGGCGGTCGAGCAACTGCTGGCCGAGGATTTTATCCAGCACTTCCCGGTGGATGTGTTCCAGACCGGCTCCGGCACCAGCTCGAACATGAACGCCAACGAGGTGATTGCCACCCTGGCAAGCCGTGTGCTGGGTGACGCGGTGAACGCCAACGACCATGTCAATTGCGGCCAGAGCAGCAATGACATCATCCCCACCACCATCCACGTCAGCGCCGCTCTGGCGCTGCACGAGCAACTGCTGCCGGCGTTGAACCACCTGGTGCAGGTGATCGAGACCAAGTCGGCGCAGGTGCATCAGTACGTGAAGACGGGTCGTACCCACCTGATGGATGCCATGCCGGTGCGCATGAGCCAGGTGCTGGATGGCTGGGCAGCGCAGATCAACGGTGCCAAGGCACACATTGAAGCGACCCTGCCGAGCCTGCAGGCGCTGGCCCAGGGCGGCACGGCCGTGGGTACCGGCATCAATGCCCACCCACAGTTCGCGGCCGGATTCGCCCGCCAGCTCAGCGGCTTGACCCAGGTCGAGTTCACACCGGGGCAGAACCTGTTCGCCCTGATCGGCTCGCAGGACACCGCCGTGGCGTTGTCTGGCCAGCTCAAGACCGCCGCCGTGGCGCTGATGAAAATCGCCAACGACCTGCGCTGGATGAACTCTGGCCCGCTCGCCGGCCTGGGCGAAATCGAGCTGCAAGGACTGCAACCGGGCTCATCGATCATGCCCGGCAAGGTCAACCCGGTAATCCCGGAGGCCACCGCAATGGTCGCTGCCCAGGTGATCGGCAACGACGCGACCATCGCTATCGCGGGTCAGTCCGGCAACTTCGAGCTGAACGTGATGCTGCCGGTGATCGCCCGCAACCTGCTGGAGAGCATCGAGCTGATGGCAAACGTCAGCCGCCTGCTGGCCGACAAGGCTATCGCCAGCTTCAAGGTCAACGAGGGCAAGCTCAAGGAGGCCCTGGCGCGTAACCCGATCCTGGTCACTGCATTGAACCCGATCATTGGTTACCTCAAGGCAGCTGAAATTGCCAAGACCGCCTACAAACAGGGCCGCCCGATCATTGATGTAGCGCTGGAGCACACCGACCTGTCGCGTGACCAGCTTCAAGCGCTGCTGGATCCGGAAAAACTCACCGCTGGCGGTATCTGACACGGCGTCACCGCCCAGGAGACAACCATGCAGCACTGGAAACGCACCACGGAAACCGCCAACCGCCTGTTCGAACAAGGCGAGTTGGTCGACGCCCGGGAACACTACCTGCAAGCCCTGGCGCTGGCTCAGGTGCTGTTCGAGCGCTGGCATGACGTCGACGAAGCGGTGGCTGCTTTCGTCATCGCCCACCACAACCTGGCCGACCTGCACCTGCGCTTGAACCAGCCGCATGAGAGCGCCGACTACTTGTGCTCCGCTCATCAGCGGCTGTTGCAGGCCAGCCAGGAGGCGCGCTTGCCCCAGGCGCTGCGTGACGCAGCCTTGCGCCACAGTGGGCGCACCTACACCGAACTGCTGAGTTTCATCGCCGAGTACGGCCAGTACCCACGTACCGAGCGCCTGCTCAACCGCCACAACGCCGGGGCCAGCGAACTCGCTGCCCAGGCGGATGCGGCGCCCAGAACCCATGCCTACGGAATTCACTGACATGCCGCATACCTTGCCTGCTTTGCCATACGCCTACGATGCGCTGGAACCGCACATCGACGCGCAGACCATGGAAATTCACCACACCAAGCATCACCAGACCTACGTCAATGGTCTCAACGCCGCCATCGAAGGTACCGAATGGGCTGAGTGGCCTGTAGAAAAACTGGTTGGTGCAGTCAAGCAACTGCCGGAGAACCTGCGTGGCGCGGTGACCAATCACGGCGGCGGCCACGCCAACCACAGCCTGTTCTGGACCGTGATGTCGCCACAGGGCGGCGGTGAGCCACAGGGCCAGCTGGCGCAGGCTATCTCGTCGCAACTGGGTGGCTTCGAAGCCTTCAAGGACGCTTTCACCAAGGCCGCGCTGACCCGCTTCGGCAGCGGTTGGGCCTGGCTCAGCGTCACGCCGCAGAAAACCCTGGTGGTGGAGAGCAGCGGCAACCAGGACAGCCCGCTGATGCACGGCAACACGCCAGTCCTGGGCCTGGACGTGTGGGAGCATGCCTACTACCTGAAATACCAGAACCGTCGTCCGGAATACATCGGTGCCTTCTACAACGTCATTGACTGGGCGGAAGTGGAACGTCGTTACCTCGAAGCCCTGAAGTGAGTCAGACCGGTATGCGCTCAGAGGTAATGTCTGTCAGCAGTGTGCGGCTGTTTCGCCTGGCGCTTGGGACCTTGCTGTTGCTGGCCGGCACCGCGTTGCTGGTGGCGCGCGGCCTTGCCTGGCTGGACTTGGAGCCACGCATGCTGCGTGCGCTGGAAGGCGGCGCATTGTGCGCGCTGGGGACTGCGTTGGGCGCGGTACCGGTACTGGTCATTCGCAACATGCCGGTGGCGTTGGCCGATACGCTGCTGGGCTTTGGTGCCGGCGTGATGTTGGCGGCCACCGCGTTTTCCCTGATCATTCCGGGGTTGAACGCGGCTCAGTCCATCGGTTTCAGCCCTTGGGGCGCGGGTGGCCTGATCAGCTTTGGCCTGATGTTCGGTGCGCTGTGCCTGTTTCTGGTTGATCTCAAGGTGTCTGGTGCCTCACCCGAGGCGCTGGTCGGCAGCGACAACCAGCCGGTGATCGCTGCGCGTATCTGGCTGTTTGTGATTGCCATCATTGCGCACAACATCCCCGAAGGCATGGCCATCGGCGTGTCGGCCGGTGGTGGCATGCCTGACGCCGACAGCCTGGCCATGGGCATTGCATTGCAGGACGTGCCTGAGGGGCTGGTGATCGCGCTGGTGCTGGCCGGGGCGGGTATGCCGCGTTTCAAGGCCTTCCTGATCGGTGCTGCTTCAGGTTTGGTCGAGCCAGTAGCGGCAGTGATTTGCGCCTGGTTGGTGAACATCGCCGAACTGCTGCTGCCGCTGGGCCTGGCCTGTGCGGCGGGGGCGATGCTGCTGGTGGTAACCCAGGAGATCATCCCGGAATCGCGCAGCAACGGCCATCATCGCCTGGCCAGCCTGGGGCTGTGTATCGGGTTCTGTTTGATGATGGTGATGGATACTGCGATGTCCTGATTCACTATCAGGCTTGCGCGGTCCTTGTAGGAGCGGCCTTGTGTCGCGAATGGGCCGCAAAGCGGCCCCGGCAATTTGTGCCTTGTTGCCGAAATCCTGGGGCTGCTTTGCAGCCCTATCGCGACACAAGGCCGCTCCTACAAGGACCGTGCAGGTTTTTATTCGCCTTCGTCGAAGAAGTTGTTGATCAACTCGACCAACGCATCCATGGCGTCGTTGTCCTGCTCGCCCTCGGTGAGCAGGTGCACCTGGGTACCTTTGCCAGCCGCCAGCATCATCACCGCCATGATGCTCTTGCCATCCACCAGTTTGTCCGGCGCACGGCCAACCCTGACTGCACAGGGAAAGCGACCGGCCACGCCGACGAACTTGGCTGCCGCCCGGGCATGCAGACCCAACTTGTTGATGATGGTGATTTCGCGGGCGGGCATCGTGGGGCGGATCCTTGGGCTAGAGGTCGCGGTGGCGGACCTGGACGTTTTTCAGGGATTGCTGCAGCAACAGGCCAAGGCGCTCGGTGATGTACACCGAACGGTGGTGGCCGCCGGTGCAGCCGATGGCAATGGTCACGTAGGCGCGGTTACTGGCGGCGAAGCGCGGCAACCACTTGAGCAGGTAACTGGAAATATCGTTGAACATGTCTTCGACATCCGGCTGTGCAGCCAGGTAGTCGACAACCGGTTGGTCGAGGCCGGAGTGCTCGCGCAGCTCGGGCTTCCAGTAGGGGTTGGGCAGGCAGCGCACATCGAACACCAGGTCGGCATCGACCGGCATGCCGCGCTTGAAGCCGAACGACTCGACCAGGAACGCGGTGCCAGGCTCGGGTTGGTTAAGCAGGCGCAGCTTGATCGAGTCACGCAGCTGATAGAGGTTCAGGCTGGTGGTGTCGATCTTCAGGTCGGCCAGGTCGGCGATCGGGCCCAGGAGTTCGTTCTCGACGCGGATCGCTTCGGCCAGCGAGCGATTGGCATTGGTCAGCGGATGCCGTCGGCGGGTCTCCGAGAAGCGCTTGAGCAGCATGTCTTCGTCGGCATCCAGGAACAACACATCGCACTGGATGTTGCGCGCACGGGCTTCTTCGAGCAATTCGGGGAAGCGCGTCAGGTGGCTAGGCAGGTTGCGTGCGTCAATCGACACGGCAACCTTCGGTTGCAGCAGTTCGGTGTTGATCAGTGCCTCTTCGGCCAACTGCGGCAGCAGCCCGGCGGGAAGGTTGTCAATGCAGTAGAAGCCGTTGTCTTCCAGGACATCGAGGGCGGTGCTCTTGCCGGAGCCGGACCGGCCGCTGACAATGATCAGGCGCATGTTCAGTGCTCGTTCTGTACGTCCAGGACAACCTGGTACAGGGCCTCGTTACTGCTGGCGGCACGCAGGCGATCACGAACCTCTTTGCGATCGAGCATGCTGGCAATCTGGCGCAGCAGTTCCAGGTGGGCATCGGTGGCAGCTTCGGGCACCAACAGGACGAACAGCAGGTCCACGGGTGCGCCATCGATGGCGTCGTAATCGATTGGGGCTTCCAGGTGCAGCAGGGCGCTGACCGGGGAGGAGCAACCTTCAAGCCGGCAGTGCGGGATGGCGATGCCATTGCCGAAACCGGTCGAGCCGAGTTTTTCCCGGGCGACCAGTTTTTCGAAGACGTCTTGCATCTCCAGTTCTGGCACTTGTTCGGCGATGACGGTGGCGACCTTTTCCAGGGCGCGCTTCTTACTGCCGCCCGGCACGTTCACGAGGGAACGGCCGGGGGTCAGGATGGTTTCAAGTCGGATCATGGATGAGGGGGATCAGCGGGCAGCTGCACCTTGCAGCAGGCTTTGCTGTTTTTCCTTGTGTTTTTTCAGTTGGCGGTCGAGCTTGTCGGCCAAGGCATCGATCGCTGCATACATGTCTTCGTGTTCGGCGTTGGCAACCACTTCGCCGCCGGGAATTTGCAGGGTCGCCTCGACCTTCTGCAACAGCTTCTCGACTTTCATGATGACCTGCACGTTGGTGATCTTGTCGAAGTGACTCTCCACGCGGGCGAGCTTTTCAAGCACGTAATCGCGCAGTGGCTGGGTGACTTCTACATGCTGTCCACTGATATTGACTTGCATACAGCTTCTCCTTTGTTGCCCGTGCATAAAGAGGCAGGTCTTGCACCTGCCCCACAAACGCTGTGGCACATCTCAGGCGCTACATCAGTCGCTTGCGCTCGCTCGACGGTGCGATGCCGAGGGACTCGCGGTACTTGGCGACGGTGCGACGGGCTACCTGGATGCCTTGTGCCTCCAGTAAACCAGCGATCTTGCTGTCACTCAATGGCTTTTTCTGATTTTCCGCCGCAACCAGTTTCTTGATGATCGCGCGGATCGCCGTGGACGAGCATTCTCCGCCTTCGGAGGTGCTGACGTGGCTGGAGAAAAAGTATTTCAGCTCGTAGATGCCACGCGGTGTGTGCATGTATTTCTGCGTGGTCACCCGCGAAATGGTCGACTCGTGCATGCCTACCGCTTCGGCGATGTCGTGCAGCACCAACGGCTTCATGGCTTCGTCACCGTGGTCGAGGAAGCCGCGCTGGTGCTCGACGATCTGTGTGGCAACCTTCATCAGGGTTTCGTTGCGGCTTTGCAGGCTCTTGATGAACCAGCGCGCTTCCTGCAATTGGTTGCGCATGAAGGTGTTGTCGGCGCTGGTATCGGCACGGCGCACGAAGCCGGCGTATTGCGGGTTTACGCGCAGGCGCGGGATGGCCTCCTGGTTCAGCTCCACCAGCCAGCGGTCGCTGTCTTTGCGCACGATGACGTCAGGCACCACGTACTCAGGCTCGCTGGACTCGATCTGCGAACCGGGGCGCGGGTTGAGGCTTTGCACCAGCTCGATCACCTGGCGCAGCTCGTCTTCCTTGATTTTCATGCGGCGCATCAGCTGGCTGTAGTCACGGCTGCCGAGCAGGTCGATGAAATCGGTGACCAGGCGCTTGGCTTCGGTCATCCACGGGGTATTGGCGGGCAATTGGCGCAGTTGCAGCAGCAGGCATTCGCCCAGGTTGCGGGCGCCGACGCCGGCTGGCTCGAACTGCTGGATGCGGTGCAGCACCGCTTCGACCTCGTCCAGCTCGATATCCAGCTCCGGGTCGAAGCCGGCGCAGATTTCCTCGAGGGTGTCTTCCAGGTAGCCCTGGCCGTTGATGCTGTCGATCAGGGTAACGGCGATCAGGCGGTCGGTGTCGGACATCGGCGCCAGGTTCAGCTGCCACAGCAGGTGGCTTTGCAGGCTCTCGCCGGCCGATGTACGGGTGGTGAAGTCCCACTCGTCGTCATCGTTGCTCGGCAGGCTGCTGGCGCTGGTCTGGTAGATGTCTTCCCAGGCGGTGTCGACCGGAAGCTCGTTGGGGATGCGCTCGCTCCACTCACCATCTTCCAGGTTGTCGGCACTGACGGTGCTTTCCTGGAAGCTGTTGTCCTGGGCTTCGGCGGCCGGTTTGTTCTCGGCGTTGTCCGCCATCGGGTCGCTGTTGTCGAAGTCCTCGCCGTCTTCCTGACGTTCGAGCATCGGGTTCGACTCCAGCGCTTCCTGGATTTCCTGTTGGAGGTCCAGGGTGGAAAGCTGGAGCAGGCGGATGGCCTGTTGCAACTGCGGTGTCATCGTCAGTTGCTGGCCCATTTTTAGGACGAGCGATGGTTTCATGGCTGGGGCTTAATACCTTGTTCGCCGGCGCGCATGCGCCATCCACTACACGAGGGCGCCGGGGCGCCAGATCAAGCAAGTTTTATGCCTTAAATTGTAGCGTTTGCCTAGAGCACTGTAACAACTTTAACCCCGGTTTCAGGGCGATTTGCCAGTACCCCAGGCATGTGCCGGGGTCAGAGCCGGAACTCGTGGCCCAGGTAAACCTCTTTCACCAGGTCGTTGGCCAGGATGGTCTCGGCATCGCCTTCGGCGATCAGGCGGCCATCATTGACGATATAGGCGGTTTCACAGATATCCAGGGTCTCACGCACGTTGTGGTCGGTGATCAGTACACCGATGCCCTTGGCCTTGAGGTGGTGGATGATCTGCTTGATGTCGCCGACCGAGATCGGGTCGACACCGGCGAATGGTTCGTCCAGCAGGATGAACTTGGGTGCGGTCGCCAGGGCGCGGGCAATCTCCACACGGCGGCGTTCGCCACCGGAGAGGCTCATGCCGAGGTTGTCGCGGATGTGGCTGATGTGGAACTCCTGCAGCAGGCTTTCCAGTTCTTTGCGCCGGCCTTCGCGGTCGAGGTCCTTGCGGGTCTCGAGGATGGCCATGATGTTGTCGGCCACGGAAAGCTTGCGGAAGATTGAAGCTTCCTGCGGCAGGTAGCCGATGCCGGCGCGGGCGCGGCCGTGCATGGGCTGGTGGCTGACATCGAGGTTGTCGATGAGCACGCGGCCCTGCTCGGCCTGCACCAGCCCGACAATCATGTAGAAGCAGGTGGTCTTGCCGGCACCGTTGGGGCCGAGCAAGCCTACGATCTGGCCGCTGTCGATCGACAGGCTGACGTCACGTACCACCTGACGGCCCTTGTAGCTCTTGGCCAGGTGCTGGGCTTTGAGGGTTGCCATTTACTCGGCCTTCTTCTTGGGCTGGATCACCATGTCGATACGCTGACGCGGCGAAGTCACGTTGCCACCGCGACCGGCAGTTGCCACCTGGGTCTGGGTGTTGTAGACGATTTTCTCGCCTTCGGTGGTGTTGCCCTCGTTCTCGACCTTGGCGCGGTCGGTGAGGATCACCAGGTCTTTCTGTGCCTGATACTGGATAGTCACGCCCCAGCCTTTCATCTTGTCCGGCTTGGCTGCGCTCTGTTGCTGCTCGAAGTAGGCCAGGTTGCCTACCGAGGTCACCACGTCGATATCGCCGGCGGCGGAACGGGTGATGGTCACGGTGTTGCCTTTGATCATCATCGAACCCTGGGTGATGATCACGTCGCCGGTATAGGTGGCCACGCCTTGCTTGTCATCCAGGTGGGCATTGTCCGCCTGGATTCGGATCGGCTGGTCACGGTCATTCGGCAGGGCGAGGGCGCTCGCGCTTCCCAGTGCTGCGCTCAGGCTGAGCAAAAGGGGGAGGGTTTTAACGAGCCTCATACTGTCCTCTTACGTTAGAGAGCAAGTCCATCTTGCCTTCTTTCAAATACGCTTTCATTCCTTTGCCCGTAGTAGTGCCACCGGCGCCGTCGATTCTAACGGCTTGCTCGGTCTGCGCATATTGCTTCTGCGGGAACACAGTCATGCGTGAGCTGGTAATGATGGTTTCGCGCTGCTTTTCGTCAGTGCGGGCAACCCGTACCTTGTCGATCAGCTCGACTTCGGTACCGTCCGGGTTGACCTCGGCGCGGGTGCTTTGCACGTGCCACGGGTATTCGGTGCCCCGGTACATGTGCAGGTCCGGCGTGGTCAGCAGGGTGATTTCACTGGCCTTGAGGTGTTCGACCTTGTCGGCAGTCATTTCGTACTGCAGTTTGCCGTCGGGCAGAAACTGCACGCTGTGGGCGTTGATCGCATAGTAGTCGATGGCGCTTTCGTCGACCTGGGCCACCGGCTTGTCGAGGAAGCTTTCCGGGCTGACATTCCAGTAGCCGATCGCCACCAGCAGGGCAGCGATCACTGCGAGCAGCGCAACATTGCGGGCTTTCTTGCTGAACATGGGCAGCCTTACAGGTAATTGGCGTTGGCAGCGTCCAGGGTGCCCTGGGCCTGCATGATCAGTTCGCAGAATTCACGGGCCGCACCTTCGCCGCCGCGTGCCTGGGTCACGCCATGGGCGTGCTGGCGTACGAACGGCGCGGCGTTGGCCACGGCCATACCCAGTGCCACCCGGCGAATCACCGGCAGGTCCGGCAGGTCGTCGCCCAGGTAGGCCACTTGATCATAGCTTAGGCCCAGTTCGGCGAGCAGGCCGTCAAGCACGACCAATTTGTCCTCGCGGCCCTGGAAAAGGTGCGGGATACCGAGGTTCTTCGCCCGGCGTTCGACCACCGGGGTCTTGCGGCCGCTGATGATGGCGGTGGTCACGCCCGCGTTCATGAGCATCTTGATGCCCTGGCCGTCGAGGGTGTTGAAGGTCTTGAATTCGCTGCCGTCTTCAAGGAAGTACAGGCGGCCGTCGGTGAGCACGCCATCCACGTCGAACACTGCCAGCTTGATGCGCTTGCCGCGTTGCATCAGGTCCTGATTCATTCCATCGCTCCTTACATTACACCGGCGCGCAGCAGGTCGTGCATGTTCAGGGCGCCGGTAGGGCGGTCCTCGCGGTCCACCACCACCAGGGCGCCGATCTTGTGGTCTTCCATGATCTTCAGGGCCTCGGCGGCAAGCATTTCGGCGCGAGCCGTCTTGCCATGCACGGTCATGACCTGGTCGATCAGGGTGGTGTGCACGTCGATGTTGCGGTCCAGGCTGCGGCGCAGGTCGCCGTCGGTGAAGATCCCGGCCAGCTTGCCGTCGGCTTCGACGATCACGGTCATGCCCAAACCTTTTCGGGACATTTCCAGTAGTGCGTCTTTCAGCAGGGTGCCGCGGGGCACCTGGGGCAGTTCGTCGCCGCTGTGCATCACGTTTTCGACCTTCAGCAGCAGGCGTCGGCCCAGTGCGCCGCCCGGGTGCGAGAAGGCAAAGTCCTCGGCGGTGAAGCCGCGGGCCTCGAGCAGGGCGATGGCCAGGCAGTCACCTAGCACCAGCGATGCCGTGGTAGAGGAGGTGGGCGCCAGGTTCAGCGGGCAGGCCTCTTGCTCGACACGGGCGTCGAGGTTGACCTCGGCGGCCTGGGCCAGGGGCGAGTCCGGGTTGCCGGTCAGGCTGATCAGCTTGATACCCAGGCGCTTGATCAGTGGCAGCAGGGTGACGATCTCGGCAGTGCTGCCGGAATTCGACAGGGCAAGGATGACATCATCGCGGGTGATCATGCCCATGTCGCCATGGCTGGCTTCGGCCGGGTGCACGAAAAAGGCAGGTGTGCCGGTGCTGGCCAGGGTGGCGGCGATCTTGTTGCCGATGTGCCCGGATTTGCCCATGCCGACCACGACAACCCGGCCCTTGCAGGCCTGGATCAGTTCGCAGGCCTTGACGAAATTGTCGTCGATGCGGGCCAGCAGGGCCTCTACGGCCTCAAGTTCCAGGCGCAGGGTGCGTTGGGCGGATTGGATCAGCTCGCTGGATTGGCTCATGTCGAAAAAGCAATGCCTGATGAAAAGGCCGCGATTATACGCGCAATGACGAAAACCCTCACCCTTTCGATTGCTGTGGCGAAAGTCAGCAAAGCCTGTCCCGGGGCTGAACGACTGCTCGCATGGCCTTGGGGCGGTGCCGTCAGCGGTGCTATAGTTCGCCGCTATTCGGCCTGCCAGGGGTGCGTGTGCCTTCCTGACGGAGGCCGGCGTCCACTAGGACGAGGCTGCACTAGCAAGGAGTCTAGATGAGTGTGGATAGCGCCTACGCGGTCGAGTTGAAGGGGGTTACCTTCAAACGCGGTTCGCGCAGCATTTTCAGCAACGTCGACATTCGCATCCCGCGCGGCAAGGTCACCGGCATCATGGGGCCATCGGGTTGCGGCAAGACCACGTTGCTCCGCCTGATGGGCGCACAACTGCGCCCCTCGAGCGGTGAAGTATGGGTTGCCGGGCAGAACCTGCCGACGCTGTCGCGCAGTGATCTGTTCGACGCCCGCAAGCAGATGGGTGTGCTGTTCCAGAGCGGCGCGCTGTTCACCGACCTTGATGTGTTCGAGAACGTCGCGTTCCCGCTGCGCGTACATACCCAGCTGTCGGACGAAATGATCCGTGACATCGTGTTGATGAAGCTGCAGGCCGTGGGCTTGCGCGGAGCCATCGACCTGATGCCCGACGAGCTGTCTGGCGGTATGAAACGTCGTGTGGCGCTGGCCCGGGCCATTGCCCTGGATCCGCAGATCCTCATGTACGACGAACCGTTCGTCGGCCAGGACCCGATTGCCATGGGTGTACTGGTGCGCCTGATCCGGTTGCTCAACGATGCCCTGGGCATCACCAGCATCGTCGTCTCCCACGACCTGGCCGAAACCGCCAGCATTGCCGACTACATCTACGTGGTGGGGGATGGCCAGGTGCTGGGCCAGGGCACGCCCGATGAGCTGATGGGCTCGGACAACCCACGGATTCGCCAGTTCATGAAGGGTGACCCGGATGGCCCGGTTCCCTTCCACTTTCCCGCGCCTGATTACCGCGCCGACCTGCTGGGGGCGCGTTGATGCGCAAAAGATCCTTACTCGAACGTGTCCGCCTGCTGGGTCGCTCGGCGATCGACGTGCTGGCGGTACTGGGGCGTTCCTGCCTGTTCCTGTTCCATGCACTGATCGGCCGTGGCGGCATTGGTGGCGGTTTCCAGCTGCTGACCAAGCAGCTGTATTCGGTAGGCGTGCTGTCGCTGGCGATCATCGTCGTGTCCGGGGTGTTCATCGGCATGGTGCTGGCGCTGCAGGGCTACAGCATCCTGACCAAGTACGGTTCGGAGCAGGCGGTGGGGCAGATGGTCGCCCTTACCCTGCTGCGTGAACTTGGCCCGGTGGTGACAGCGTTGCTGTTCGCCGGCCGTGCAGGTTCGGCGCTGACCGCCGAAATCGGCAACATGAAGTCTACCGAGCAGCTGTCGAGCCTGGAAATGATCGGCGTCGACCCGCTCAAGTACATCGTCGCGCCACGCCTGTGGGCCGGTTTCATCTCGCTGCCGCTGCTGGCGCTGATCTTCAGCGTGGTCGGTATCTGGGGTGGCTCGTGGGTGGCCGTGGACTGGCTGGGTGTGTACGAGGGCTCGTTCTGGGCCAACATGCAGAACAGTGTTTCCTTTACCGACGACGTGCTCAACGGGCTGGTCAAGAGCCTGGTGTTCGCCTTCGTCACGACCTGGATTGCCGTATTCCAGGGGTACGACTGCGAGCCCACCTCAGAAGGGATCAGCCGTGCCACCACCAAGACCGTGGTCTATGCCTCGTTGGCAGTGCTGGGTCTGGACTTTATTCTGACCGCCTTGATGTTTGGAGATTTCTGATGCAAAACCGCACCCTGGAAATCGGTGTCGGCCTGTTCCTCCTGGCCGGGATCCTGGCGCTGCTGCTGCTGGCCCTGCGTGTCAGCGGGCTGTCGGCCAGCCCGAGCAGCGATACCTATAAAGTTTATGCCTACTTCGACAATATTGCCGGTTTGACGGTCAGAGCTAAAGTGACCATGGCCGGTGTGACCATCGGCAAGGTTACCGCCATCGATCTGGACCGTGATTCCTATACCGGTCGGGTGACCCTGCAACTGGACAAGTCGGTGGACAACCTGCCGACCGACTCCACTGCCTCGATCCTGACCGCCGGTCTGCTTGGCGAGAAGTACATCGGCATCAGCGTGGGCGGTGAAGACGAAGTGCTCAAGGACGGCGCGACCATCCACGACACCCAGTCGGCACTGGTGCTGGAAGATCTGATTGGCAAGTTCCTGCTCAACACTGTTGGCAAGGAACCGAAAGAAGCGCAACCGGCTAATTAAGGAGTTTCCATGATTTCCATTCTGCGACGCGGCCTGCTGGTTCTGCTGGCAGCCTTCCCTTTGCTGACCATTGCTGCGCAGACGCCGCACGATGTGGTACAGAGCACCACCACCGAGCTGCTCGGTGAGCTCAAGGCCAACAAAGAGCAGTACAAGGCCAACCCGCAAGCGTTCTACGACACCCTTGACCGGATCCTTGCCCCGGTGGTCGATGCCGACGGTATTTCCAGGAGCATCATGACCGTCAAGTACTCGCGCAAGGCCACGCCCGAGCAGATGCAGCGCTTCCAGGAAAACTTCAAGCGCAGCCTGTTCCAGTTCTACGGCAACGCCCTGCTGGAGTACAACAACCAGGGTATCGTCGTAGACCCGGCCAAGGCCGATGACGGCAAGCGCGCTTCCGTAGGCATGAAGGTCACCGGCAACAATGGCGCCGTTTACCCGGTCCAGTACACCCTGGAAAACCTGGGCGGCGAGTGGAAGGTGCGTAACGTCATCGTCAACGGCATCAACATTGGCAAGCTGTTCCGTGACCAGTTCGCCGATGCCATGCAGCGCAATGGCAACGACCTGGACAAGACCATCGACGGCTGGGCCGGTGAAGTGGCCAAGGCCAAGCAGGCTGCCGACAACTCCCCGGAGAAGACCGTCAAATGAGTGAGGCCGCTGTAAGCATGGCCGAGCCGGGCGTATTGCGCCTGGCTGGCGTGCTGGATTACCGCAGCGGGCCGAACCTGCGCAAGCAGGGCAAAGCGCTGATCGCGGCCTGCCGCGAGGCGCAGCTGGTGCTCGATTGCTCGGCGGTGCAACATTCCACCAGTGTCGGCCTGTCGCTGCTGCTGGCATTCATGCGCGATGCCCAGGCCGCCGGTAAAGGCTGCCAGGTGCGTAGCATGCCCGACGACATGCGGGAAATTGCCGGGGTCTATGACCTTGACGAAGTGCTGGCAACCTAATGGCCAGGCACGGATGATGGCCCCTCGGTCAGCGAAGCCCTCGTTGGGCTTCGCAGGCGAGGGGCTTTTTTGTATGATGGCCGACCCGTGCGCATCGGGCGCCGATTGAGGTTGAGCATGCAGGCCGTAGAAGTTAAAAGCTTCCTTGAAGAAAAATTGCCCGGTTCCCGGGTCGAAGTTGAAGGCGAAGGCTGCAACTTCCAGTTGAACGTGATCAGCGACGAGTTGGCTGGCCTGAGCCCGGTCAAACGCCAGCAGGCGATCTATGCTCACCTGAATCCCTGGATCGCCAATGGCAGCATCCATGCGGTAACCATGAAATTTTTCAGCAGCGCAGCCTGGGCTGAGCGCACCTGAGCCAACTTGGCGGCGAGACTCCAATGGACAAACTGATTATTACTGGCGGCGCTCGCCTTGACGGCGAGATCCGCATTTCGGGCGCGAAAAACGCAGCCCTGCCGATTCTGGCGGCGACCCTGCTGGCTGACGGCCCGGTCACCGTGGGCAACCTGCCGCACCTGCACGACATCACTACCATGATCGAGCTGTTCGGGCGCATGGGCATCGAGCCTGTGATCGACGAAAAGCTGGCGGTGGAAATCGACCCACGTACCATCAAGACCCTGGTCGCGCCCTACGAGCTGGTCAAGACCATGCGCGCCTCGATCCTGGTGCTGGGGCCGATGGTCGCCCGTTTCGGTGAGGCCGAAGTGGCCCTGCCTGGCGGTTGCGCCATTGGTTCGCGCCCGGTCGACCTGCACATCCGTGGCCTTGAGGCCATGGGTGCGAAGATCGAAGTGGAAGGCGGCTACATCAAGGCCAAGGCGCCTGAAGGTGGCCTGCGCGGTGCGCACTTCTTCTTCGACACCGTCAGCGTGACCGGTACCGAGAACATCATGATGGCCGCTGCCCTGGCCAAAGGCCGCAGCGTGCTGCAGAACGCCGCGCGCGAGCCGGAAGTGGTCGACCTGGCCAACTTCATCAACGCCATGGGCGGCAAGGTTGAAGGCGCTGGCACCGACACCATCACCATCGATGGCGTCGAGCGCCTGCACTCGGCCACCTACCGCGTGATGCCGGACCGTATCGAGACCGGTACCTACCTGGTCGCTGCTGCCGTGACCGGTGGCCGCGTCAAGGTCAAGGACACCGACCCGACCATCCTTGAAGCCGTACTGGAAAAACTCAAGGAATCCGGCGCCGACATCAACACCGGTGAAGACTGGATCGAGCTGGACATGCACGGCAAGCGGCCGAAAGCCGTCAACCTGCGTACCGCCCCGTACCCGGCGTTCCCGACCGACATGCAGGCGCAGTTCATCTCGCTGAACGCCATTGCCGAAGGCACCGGCGCGGTGATCGAGACCATCTTCGAAAACCGCTTCATGCACGTTTACGAAATGCACCGCATGGGCGCGCAGATCCAGGTTGAAGGCAACACGGCCATCGTCACTGGCGTCAAGGCCCTGAAAGGTGCCCCGGTCATGGCCACCGACCTGCGTGCGTCCGCCAGCCTGGTGCTGTCGGCGCTGGTTGCCGAAGGCGATACCCTGATCGATCGCATCTACCACATCGACCGTGGTTACGAGTGCATCGAAGAAAAACTGCAGATGCTCGGCGCAAAAATCCGCCGCGTACCGGGCTAGTCGCCCGCTGGCACACGGATGTGCCATTCGAATTGAATGCGGTCGGGCGCTAGAGGCCCGGCCGGCAGTAGCCGCTTAAGGACCGACGTTCCAATGTTGACCATCGCGCTTTCCAAAGGCCGTATTCTCGACGATACCCTGCCATTGCTGGCCGAGGCCGGCATCGTGCCGACCGAGAACCCGGACAAGAGCCGCAAACTGATCATCCCTACCACGCAGGAAGATGTGCGCCTGCTGATCGTGCGTGCCACCGATGTGCCGACCTATGTCGAGCATGGTGCCGCCGACCTGGGTGTGGCCGGCAAGGACGTGCTGATGGAGTACGGCGGCCAGGGCCTGTACGAGCCCCTGGACCTGCAGATCGCCCAGTGCAAGCTGATGACCGCTGGCGCAGTCGGCGCACCTGAGCCCAAGGGCCGCTTGCGCGTTGCCACCAAGTTCGTCAACGTAGCCAAGCGTTACTACGCCGAACAGGGCCGTCAGGTCGACATCATCAAGCTGTACGGCTCGATGGAGCTGGCACCGCTGATCAACCTCGCCGACAAGATCATCGACGTGGTCGACACCGGCAACACCCTGCGTGCCAACGGCCTGGAGCCCCAGGAACTGATCGCCACGATCAGCTCGCGCCTGGTGGTCAACAAGGCCTCCATGAAAATGCAGCACGCCCGTATCCAGAGCCTGATCGACACGCTGCGTCAAGCGGTCGAATCTCGACACCGCGGTTGATTCCTGTGCGCGACCTTCGCTGTCGCGCCCGTCTATCCGCGTCATAGCCACTTTTCTCGGGTGCCCGCGCAGATGGACTGGTAGCCTAGGGCGCCTGAGCATTCGCTAATAATCGAGGCCCCGCCATGACCGTGTCCACTGCAATTGCCCGTCTCAACGCTGCTGATCCGGATTTCGCCCGACATCTGGATCATCTGCTGAGCTGGGAAAGTGTGTCCGATGACGCGGTCAACCAGCGCGTGCTCGACATCATCAAGGGCGTACGTGAGCGCGGCGATGCGGCGCTGGTCGAGTTCACCCAGCGTTTCGACGGCGTTGCCGCCAACAGCATCGATGACCTGATTCTTGGTCGCGAGCGCCTGGAGCTGGCCCTGACCCGCATTACCCCGGCCCAGCGCGAAGCCCTGGAAAAAGCCGCCAACCGTGTGCGCATGTACCACGAGCGGCAGAAGCAGGACTCCTGGCAGTACACCGAGGCCGACGGCACCGTGCTTGGCCAGAAAGTCACCCCGCTTGACCGTGCCGGCCTGTATGTGCCGGGCGGCAAGGCGTCTTACCCGTCTTCGGTGTTGATGAACGCCATCCCCGCCAAGGTTGCCGGCGTGGCCGAAGTGGTCATGGTGGTACCGACCCCGCGTGGTGAGGTCAACGAGCTGGTGCTGGCTGCCGCCTGCATTGCCGGTGTAGACCGCGTGTTCACCGTTGGCGGGGCCCAGGCCGTTGCTGCACTGGCCTACGGCACTGAAAGCGTACCGCAGGTGGACAAGATTGTCGGCCCCGGCAACATCTACGTTGCCACCGCCAAGCGCCACGTGTTCGGCCAAGTGGGCATCGACATGATTGCCGGCCCGTCGGAAATCCTTGTGGTATGCGACGGCCAGACCGACCCGGACTGGATCGCCATGGACCTGTTCTCCCAGGCCGAGCACGACGAAGACGCCCAGGCCATCCTGGTCAGCCCGGATGCCGCATTCCTTGACCGTGTTGCCGCCAGCATCGACAAGCTGCTGCCGACCATGGAGCGCGCCGAGATCATCGAGAAGTCGATCAACGGCCGTGGTGCGCTGATTCAGGTGCGTGACATGCAACAGGCCATGGACGTGGCCAACCGCATCGCACCGGAGCACCTGGAGTTGTCGGTGGCCGACCCGCAAGCCTGGCTGCCGCACATCCGCCACGCCGGGGCGATCTTCATGGGCCGCCACACCAGTGAAGCGCTGGGCGATTACTGCGCAGGCCCCAACCACGTGTTGCCGACCTCCGGTACCGCACGTTTCTCGTCGCCGCTGGGGGTGTATGACTTCCAGAAGCGTTCGTCGATCATTTTCTGCTCCGAGCAAGGTGCCTCCGAGTTGGGCCACACCGCATCGGTCCTGGCCCGTGGCGAGTCGCTGACTGCCCACGCCCGTAGCGCTGAATACCGTATCCTGACCCAAGAGAAGGGGAACTGAGCATGAGTCGATTCTGGAGCCCTTTCGTCAAGGACCTGGTGCCTTACGTGCCGGGCGAGCAGCCCAAGCTGGCCCGCCTGGTCAAGCTCAACACCAACGAAAACCCTTATGGCCCGTCGCCCAAGGCGCTTGAGGCCATGCGCGGTGAGCTGAACGACAACCTGCGCCTGTACCCGGACCCGAACGGCGACCGGCTGAAGCAAGCCGTTGCCGACTACTACGGTGTGACGGCGGCGCAAGTGTTTGTAGGCAATGGCTCGGACGAAGTGCTGGCGCACATCTTCCACGGCCTGTTCCAGCACGGTGCTCCGCTGCTGTTCCCGGATGTCAGCTACAGCTTCTACCCGGTGTACTGCGGCCTGTACGGTATCCCCTTCGAACAAGTGGCGCTGGACGAGCAGTTCCAGATCCGCATCGAGGACTACAACAAGCCCAATGCCGGTATCATCTTCCCCAACCCCAACGCGCCAACGGGCTGCCTGATGCCGCTGCAGGTGGTGGAGCAGTTGCTGCAGGCCAACCGTGACTCGGTGGTGGTGGTCGATGAGGCCTACATCGACTTCGGTGGCGAAACAGCCATCAGCCTGGTGGACCGTTACGACAATTTGCTGGTTACCCAGACCCTGTCGAAGTCGCGCTCCCTGGCTGGCTTGCGGGTTGGCCTGGCGGTAGGGCACCCGGACCTGATCGAGGCACTGGAGCGGATCAAGAACAGCTTCAACTCCTACCCGCTGGATCGTGCGGCGATCGTCGGGGCGGCGGTTGCATTCGAAGACCGCGAATACTTCGAGCAAACCTGCCGCAAGGTGATCGACAGCCGCGAGGTGTTGGTCGGGCAGCTGGAGGCCAAGGGCTTTGAGGTACTGCCGTCGGCGGCCAACTTCATCTTCGCCCGCCACCCGCAGCAGGATGCCGCAGAGCTGGCGGCCCACCTGCGCGAGCAGGGGGTAATCGTGCGCCACTTCAAGCAGGCGCGTATCGCTCAGTTCCTGCGTATCACCATCGGCACACCAGAGATGAACCAGGCGCTGCTGGATGCGTTGAACTGAAGCATTGCCGGGCGCGCTTGTTGTAGGCGCGCGCCCGGCTCAATAACTGCTCTCTTCAATGACAAATGCCTTGGCCGCCGGCCGGTTACGCACCGCTGCCGGCGTACCATCAAGCACCAGCACATAGTCATTTTGCTGCCCCATCCCCTCTGGGTCAGTCCATTTGTCGTCTCTGGCCGGAACCTGGGCAACCACGTGCCCGTTCTTGATAATCGTCAGGTAGCCGTTGGCATTGCTGTTCCAGCGCAGCCGCCCTTTGTTCTCATCGGCCCGCGCCTTGCGCACGCCGGTATCGCCCAGCAAAGGCGTGCCGTCCAACAGCCATTCCGGTTGTAGCTTGAGGCCCATGTGGCGTAGCACCGTGGGCGCTACCGATGTCTGTGCGGGTAGCCCGTACAGGTTGCTGGGCCCTGGCATTTCCGCAGGAATGCTCAGGTCGGTCAGCTCCTGGTTCAGCGGCTTGTTACTGGCGATGAAGATGCTCTTTTCCTGCTCTGAAGCGCTGCCATGGCCTTTGCCCCAATAGTCTCGGCCGTGGTCCGTGCTGACGATTACCAGCCAGTCTTCCTTCGGGAACAGGCGACGTCGCTGATCCACCTTGTCCAGCAACCGCCCGATCTGGCTGTCGGCCTTGCGCAATGCTTGCTGATAGCTGTCGCTGTAACCCTTGTCATGGCCAACCTGGTCTGGCTCGTCCAGTTGAATGAAGGTGAAGTCAGCGGGCGTGTTTTCCAGAACATTCAGCGCTCGTTCGCTCACCTGTTCATCCGATAAACCACTTTCGCGCACATCGGCGCCATGCGCGTCCACCAGCAGCAAGGCGGTGTTGATGGGGGACCAGTTGACGATGCTGGAGAGGTAGGCATTGGGGAAGGCCAGGCGTAGCCGCTTGAACAGGCTCGGAAATGCCGGGTTCACCCGTTGCGAGTCGGCGTCCGAGTCAACGCCATGCTTGTTGCTCCACACGCCGGTCAGCAAGGTGGCCCAGCCGGGGCCGCTCAAGGTGGGTTGCTCGCTGGCTTTACCGTTGACCCCTCCAGCGTAGGCTTTGCCGTAGTACAGCCGCTGTTTCAGGTTGGTGGCGTCGCCCAACTGCAGGTATTGCTCCAGTTGCACACCGTCGAGCCCGATGAACAGGGCTTTGGGCCGGCTCGGGCTCTGGGCCGGGTCGCAACCCGGCAGCATCGCCAGAAATAGCAGTAACAGCAGGCTCGCTAGTCGCATGTAGGGACGTCCTTGAAAGTACGCCACGAGCGTTGCAATAAAGGGTTTTCTCCACAACTGGCAGAAATACCAGTTGGTTTGCGGCGTTGCCCGGCATCCAGTAAGCTGTGCAAATTCATCGGATGATTGGTTGAGTAGCATGAGTACCGAGTTGACCAAGCGTTCCCTGGTCGAACTGGCGGTGGAGCGTATGCGCGAGCGCATCGTGCTGGGCGACTGGCAAGTCGGCCAGCGTCTACCGACCGAACCAGAGCTGGCCCTTCAGCTGGGCATCAGCCGCAACACCGTGCGCGAGGCCATGCGTGTGCTGGCGTTCAGTGGCCTGGTGGAAATTCGCCAGGGCGACGGCAGCTACCTGCGCACGGCTCAGGACCCATTGCAGGCTGTACAGGCAATGTCCCGCTGCACCCCCGAGCAGGCCCGGGAAACCCGGCACATCCTCGAAGCCGAGGCCATCGGCCTGGCCGCGTTGCGCCGGACGGAGACCGACCTGCAAGCGCTGCGTGATGCCTTGGCCGGCAGTGCCGGGCACTTTCACGGCGATGTCGATGCCTATGTTGCCTGTGACCTGGTCTTTCACCAGCGGTTGGTCGATGCCGCGCACAACCCGGCATTAAGCGAGCTGTACCGGTACTTTTCCGGCGTGGTGGCTGCCGCCCTGCAGCACAACATGGCAACCGTGCCCCGTTGCCAGGCCACGTTCGATCTGCATGGGCAGATCCTCGACGCCATCGAGCAACGTGATGCGGAGCGGGCCAAGCGCCTGAGCCGTACCCTCATCGAATCCTGACCCCGAGAAGGCCATGGCTGAATCCATCACCCGTAACACTCCCCCGAACGGGCGGGACATCGATGAACTGCTGATCGACGCTGAAGCTGACGACGAACAGGTTCAGCAACAGCCTGTGATGATGCGGCGGCCCTGGCTGTTGCTGCTTGGCCTGGTGCTGGTTGCATTGAACCTGCGCCCGGCGCTGTCGAGCATGGCGCCGGTGCTGGGGCAGGTGTCCGAGGGCCTGGGGCTGAGTGCCTCGCAGGCCGGCTTGCTAACCACCTTGCCGGTGCTCTGCCTTGGCCTGTTTGCCCCCTTGGCGCCGGTGCTGGCGCGGCGCTTTGGCAGCGAGCGGGTAATCCTAGGCATCCTTGTCACTCTGGCGCTTGGCATCGTGGTACGAAGCACCCTCGGGGCGGTCGGGGTGTTCCTCGGCAGCCTGATGGCGGGGGCCAGCATCGGCATCATTGGCGTGTTGTTGCCAGGTATCGTCAAGCGCGATTTTCCGCAACACGCAGGTACGTTGACTGGCGTGTACACCATGGCGTTGTGCCTGGGCGCGGCCATGGCGGCGGGGGCCACTGTTCCTTTGGCTCGGCATTTCGAAGGCAGCTGGGCGGTGGGCCTGGGCTTCTGGGTGCTGCCGGCCCTGCTGGCCATGCTGGTGTGGTTGCCGCAGGCCCGGCAGGGGCATGGCCTGCACAAGGTGGCCTATCGCGTGCGTGGCCTGTGGCGTGACCCGCTGGCCTGGCAGGTGACCCTGTACATGGGCCTGCAATCATCGCTGGCTTACATCGTGTTCGGTTGGTTGCCATCGATCCTGATCGGCCGCGGCCTGAGCCCGACCGAGGCGGGCCTGGTGTTGTCGGGGTCGGTGATCGTGCAACTGGTCAGCTCGCTCAGTGCGCCCTGGCTGGCCACCCGCGGCAAGGACCAGCGGTTCGCGATAGTGCTGGTCATGCTGATTACCCTGGCTGGCCTGTTCGGCTGCCTGTATGCACCGGTGTCGGGGTTGTGGGGCTGGGCGGTGGTGCTGGGCCTGGGGCAGGGCGGCACCTTTGCCCTGGCGCTGACCTTGATCGTGCTGCGCTCGAAGGATGCCCATGTGGCGGCAAACCTGTCGAGCATGGCTCAGGGCGTGGGCTACACCTTGGCGTCGATGGGGCCGTTTGCGGTAGGGCTGGTACATGACATGACCGGTGGCTGGGCTGCGCTGGGGTGGATTTTTGCCGTGCTGGGGGTGGGTGCCATCGTGTTCGGGCTAGGTGCCGGGCGCGCGTTGCATGTGCAGGTGACCAGCGAAAAAGTCTGAGGCATATGTTGGCAGTACCGGCCTCTTCGCGGGCAAGCCCGCTCCCACAGGATTTGTGCCAGCTCTGGACCTGCCGCCTTCCTGTGGGAGCGGGCGTGCCCGCGAAGAGGTCGGTACTGGCATATACATTCGGGGCAGATTATCGTGCTGCTTTCGACCCCAGGACGGACCAGCCCCATGAGCGACGCCAACCGCGATCTGATCACGCGCTTTTACCAGGCCTTCCAGCGCCTGGACGCCGAGGCGATGATCGCCTGCTACAGCGACGATATCGTTTTTAGTGACCCGGTTTTTGGCACCCTGCGCGGCAGGGATGCAGGCGACATGTGGCGCATGCTTACTTCTCGCGCCAAAAACTTTACCCTGACCTTCGACAGCATCCGCGCCGACGAGCGTGGCGGCGGCGCGCACTGGGTGGCGACCTACCTGTTCAGCCAGACCGGCCGTGTTGTGGTCAACGACATTCAGGCCCGCTTCGTTATTCGCGACGGGCTGATCTGCCAGCACGACGACAGCTTCGACCTGTGGCGCTGGTCGCGGCAGGCGTTGGGTGTGCCAGGCGTATTGCTCGGCTGGTCGCCGCTGGTGCAGAACAAGGTACGGCTGCAGGCATTCAAGGGCTTGCGCGCATTCCAGCAGGCCCAAGGTGAGTGAAGCTGTCGAATCTGTCGTTGGCAAACCCTGGTATGTCTACCTGGTAAGGGCTGCCAATGGCTCGCTGTATTGCGGCATCAGCGATGATCCGCAGCGGCGCTTTGCGGCCCACCAGAAGGGGCAGGGTGCGCGCTATTTCAAGACCAGCCCGGCCCAGGCGCTGGTTTATGTAGAACAATGGCCAGACAAAGGCGAGGCGTTGCGCCAGGAGCGCTTGGTGAAACGGCTGCGCAAGTCGGCGAAAGAAGCGTTGGTGGCGTCTTACCTCATCGGCTCGGCTTGAGATTGCCGGGGCCGCTTTGCGGCCCATCGCGACACAAGGCCGCTCCTACAGGAGATCGCGATACCTGTAGGAGCGGCCTTGTGTCGCGAAAGGGGCGCAAAGCGCCCCCCTGGCCATCAGTCCTTGCGCCGCTTCAGTTGATCCACCAGCGTTGTCGGCAGCCCCTTGATAATCAGGGTGCCCGCCACCTCGTCATACTCCACCTTGTCGCCCAGCAAGTGCGCCTCGAAACTGATCGACAGCCCTTCGGCACGCCCGGTGAAGCGGCGGAACTGGTTGAGGGTGCGCTTGTCTGCGGGAATTTCCGGCGACAGGCCGTAGTCCTTGTTGCGAATGTGGTCGTAGAACGCCTTGGGCCGGTCCTCGTCGATCAGGCTGGACAGCTCTTCCAGGGTCACAGGCTCACCCATCTTGGTCTGGCTGGTGGCGTAGTCGACCAGGGTCTGGGTCTTTTCGCGGGCGGACTCTTCCGGCAGGTCTTCGCTCTCGACGAAGTCACTGAAGGCCTTGAGCAGGGTGCGGGTTTCGCCTGGGCCGTCGACACCTTCCTGGCAGCCGATGAAGTCACGGAAATAGTCCGAAACCTTCTTGCCGTTCTTGCCCTTGATGAAGGAGATGTACTGTTTGGAGTTCTGGTTGTTCTTCCATTCCGACAGGTTGATTCGGGCTGCCAGGTGCAACTGGCCAAGATCGAGGTGGCGCGAAGGCGTCACATCGAGCTCGGCGTTCACCGCCACACCTTCGCTGTGGTGCAGCAGGGCAATCACCAGGTATTCGGTCATGCCTTGCTGGTAGTGGGCAAACAGGGTGTGGCCGCCGGTGGACAGGTTGGACTCTTCCATCAGCTTTTGCAGGTGTTCCACTGCCATGCGGCTGAAGGCGGTAAAGTCCTTTTCCTCGTCCAGGTACTGCTTCAACCAGCCACTCAGCGGGTAGGCGCCAGACTCACCGTGGAAAAACCCCCAGGCCTTGCCTTGCTTGGCGTTGTAACTGTCATTCAGGTCTGCCAGCAGGTCTTCGATGGCGTCGGAAGCGGCCAGCTCCGCGTCGCGGGCGTGCAATACAGCGGGGCTGCCATCGGGCTTTTTGTCGATCAGGTGAACGATGCAATGACGGATTGGCATGGGATTCTCGGCGAGCTGCAAAAGGCGTCAAGTTTACCCTAGACACAAGGTGATGCAGTGGCCGTATGTTGGCGGATATGTCGGTTGTTCGTTTTTTGTTCAGTTTTGTGCGTTTTAGGCTAAAACCCCCGAAAAACCTGCATTAAATCGAAGTGCGCAGCGGATATTTATGCATTCCTGTGGTAGCTTTGCGCGGTCTTGTGCCCCTCGTGTGGCGCATTGCTGGCAGCGTGCTGTCGTCGTGTCGAACCAAACGCCGATTTACGTATCTACATACGCGATTGGCGCGGCCCTCCACTTTCAGGGGCTGGCCCGATAACGTCGTAGTTCGCTGCATAACCATCGAATTTGATAGGGAAGGAACATCACCATGGCATTGACCAAAGACCAACTGATTGCCGACATCGCCGAATCGATCGCCGCGCCAAAAGCCACCGCCAAGAACGCTCTGGAGCAACTGGGCCAGATCGTTGCCGACCAGCTGGAAAACGGCGCTGAAATCACCCTGCCAGGCATCGGCAAGCTGAAAGTCTCCGAGCGTCCTGCCCGTACCGGCCGCAACCCTTCGACTGGCGCTGCCATCGAAATCGCTGCCAAGAAAGTCGTCAAATTCGTGCCAGCCAAAGTGCTGACCGACGCCATCAACAAGTAATTGTTGAAGCGTTGAAAAAACCGCGCCCGGCTTGCCCGGGCGCGGTTTTTTCATGCCTGTGATTTACGCTGGGCGTGCCAGGCCTGGCGTGTGGCGTCGTCGTGGAAGCTCCAGGCGACCATGCGGCTCTGCTTCTGCCCTTGGCCCATTTCGACAATGCGCACGGCCTTGGCACCGGCCTTCTTCAGCGCCGCTTCGATCCCCGGCAGGTTGCTGGCCTTGGACACAAGGCTGGTAAACCACAACACCTGTCCGGCGTATTGCACGCTTTCGCCTACCAGTTGGGTGACAAAGCGGATTTCGCCGCCCTCGCACCACAATTCATTGTTCTGGCCACCAAAGTTCAGCACCGGCAACTTGCGCTTGGGGTCCTGCTTGCCAAGATTCTTCCATTTGCGCTGGCTGCCACGGGTGGCTTCGTCCCGTGAGGCATGGAAGGGCGGGTTGCACAGGGTCAGGTCGAAGCGTTCGTTCTCCTGCAGCAGCCCGCTGAGGATGTGCGCACGGTTGGCCTGCTGGCGCAGGCTGATGGCCTTGCCCAGGTTGTTGGCCTGGACGATGGCCTTGGCCGAGGCCAGGGCTAGCGGGTCGATATCCGAGCCCAGGAAGCGCCAGCGGTAGTCGCTGTGACCCAGCAACGGGTAGATGCAGTTGGCGCCCACGCCGATGTCCAGCGCCCGTACCTGGGCGCCTTTGGTCACTTCGCCGCCATTGTCTGTTGCCAGCAGGTCGGCGGCTACGTGGATGTAGTCGGCGCGCCCGGGAATGGGCGGGCACAGGTAGTCGGCGGGGATGTCCCAGTGCTGGATGCCGTATTGGGCCTTGAGCAGGGCACGGTTAAACACCCGCACGGCTTCGGGGTTGGCGAAGTCGATGCTGGGTTTGCCGTGGGGGTTGGTGATGGTGAAGCGGGCCAGGTCAGGGTGGGCCTTGATCAGGCTGGGGAAGTCGTAGCGGCCCTGGTGGCGGTTGCGTGGGTGCAGGGTGGGTTTTTCGGTCATGGTCGGATCCGGTGTTGCAGGCCGTGGGGGCTGCTTTGCAGCCCTATCGCGACACAAGGCCGCTCCTACAGGATAGCGGCGCCCGTCAAACCGGCGCCGTTCCTGTAGGAGCGGCCTTGTGTCGCGAAAGGGCCGCACAGCGGCCCCAGCGGTCTATCAGTTTGTTACAGCGCTGCAATCCGCGCATGCTGCTCGGTGAAGTTGGCCAGGGCTTGCTCGGACTCGGCCAGCTTGGCGCGCTCCTTCTCGATCACCGCAGGCGGTGCCTTGTCGACAAAGGCGGCGTTGGACAGCTTGCCACCCACGCGTGCCACTTCGCCTTGCAGGCGCTGGATTTCCTTGTTCAGGCGCGCCAGCTCGGCATCCTTGTCGATCAGCCCGGCCATTGGCACCAGCACTTGCAGGTCACCGACCAGTGCAGTGGCCGACAGCGGGGCTTCGTCGGCGTCGCTCAGCACGGTGAACGATTCGACCTTGGCCAGCTTCTTCAGCAGTGCTTCGTTTTCCTGCAGGCGACGCTGGTCTTCGGCGTTGGCGTTCTTCAGGAACAGCGGCAGCGGCTTGCCCGGGCCGATGTTCATTTCGGCACGGATGTTACGCAGGCCAACCATCAGCTCTTTCAGCCACTCGATATCGCCTTCGGCGGCGGCATCGATGCGTGCTTCATTGGCCACAGGCCACGGTTGCAGCATGATGGTCTTGCCTTCGATGCCGGCCAGCGGCGCGATGCGCTGCCAGATTTCTTCGGTAATGAACGGCATGAACGGGTGCGCCAGGCGCAGCGCCACTTCAAGCACGCGTACCAAGGTACGGCGGGTGCCGCGGGCACGCTCGACCGGGGCATTTTCGTCCCACAGTACCGGCTTGGACAGCTCCAGGTACCAGTCGCAGTACTGGTTCCAGATGAACTCGTACAGTGCCTGGCTGGCCAGGTCGAAACGGAACTGCTCCAGCTGGCGGGTCACTTCGGCTTCGGTGCGTTGCAGCTGCGAGATGATCCAGCGGTCAGCCAGCGACAGTTCGTAGGCTTCGCCGTTCTGGCCGCAGTCCTCGCCCTTGTCCAGCACGTAGCGGGCTGCGTTCCAGATCTTGTTGCAGAAGTTGCGGTAGCCTTCGACGCGGCCCATGTCGAACTTGATGTCGCGGCCAGTGGAGGCCAGCGAGCAGAAAGTGAAGCGCAGGGCGTCGGTGCCGTAGCTGGCGATCCCTTCCGGGAACTCAGCCTTGGTCTGCTTGGCGATCTTCTCGGCAAGCTTGGGCTGCATCATGCCGCTGGTGCGTTTTTCCAGCAGGGCATCGAGGGTGATGCCGTCGACGATGTCCAGCGGGTCCAGTACGTTGCCCTTGGACTTGGACATCTTCTGGCCCTGGCCGTCACGTACCAGGCCGTGCACGTACACGGTCTTGAACGGTACCTGCGGGGTGCCGTCTTCGTTCTTGATCAGGTGCATGGTCAGCATGATCATGCGCGCAACCCAGAAGAAGATGATGTCGAAGCCGGTCACCAGTACATCGGTGGAGTGGAACTTCTTGAGGAACTCGGTCTGTTCCGGCCAGCCCAGGGTGGAGAAGGTCCACAGGCCCGAGCTGAACCAGGTGTCGAGTACGTCGTCGTCCTGGCGCAGGACCACGTCGGCACCCAGCTTGTGCTTGGCACGTACTTCTGCCTCGTCGCGGCCCACGTAGACCTGGCCGGCCTCGTCGTACCACGCCGGGATGCGGTGGCCCCACCACAGCTGGCGGCTGATGCACCAGTCCTGGATGTCACGCATCCAGGAGAAGTACATGTTCTCGTACTGCTTGGGCACGAACTGGATGCGGCCATCTTCCACGGCGGCGATGGCCGGCTCTGCCAGCGGCTTGGTGGAGACATACCACTGGTCGGTCAGCCACGGCTCGATGACAGTGCCCGAACGGTCGCCTTTCGGCACCTTCAGGGCATGGTCGTCGATGCTTACCAGCAGGCCCTGGGCATCCAGGTCGGCAACGATCTGCTTGCGCGCGACGAAGCGGTCAAGGTTGGCGTACTGGGCTGGCAGGGTGGTATCGACCTGCTCGTTGACGCTGCCGTCGAGGTTGAAGGCCTGGGCGCTGGCCAGCACGAAGGCGTTCTTGTCGAAGATGTTCAGCAGCGGCAGGTTGTGGCGCTTGCCGACTTCGTAGTCGTTGAAGTCGTGGGCCGGGGTGATCTTCACGCAGCCGGTACCGAACGCGGGGTCGCAGTAGTCGTCGGCGATGATCGGAATGCGGCGGCCGACCAGCGGCAGTTCGACGAACTTGCCGATCAGTGCCTGGTAGCGTTCGTCGTTCGGGTTGACCGCAACGGCGGCGTCACCCAGCAGGGTTTCGGGACGGGTGGTGGCAACCACCAGATAGTCCAGGCCTTCGGCGGTCTTGGCGCCATCGGCAAGCGGGTAGCGCAGGTTCCACAGGTGGCCCTTCTCGTCGTGGTTTTCCACTTCGAGGTCGGAGATGGCCGTGTGCAGTTTGGTGTCCCAGTTGACCAGGCGCTTGCCGCGGTAGATCAGGCCGTCTTCATGCAGGCGCACGAAGGCTTCCTTGACCGCGTCGGACAGGCCGTCGTCCATGGTGAAGCGCTCGCGGCTCCAGTCGACCGACGAGCCCAGGCGGCGGATCTGGCGGCTGATGTTGCCACCGGACTGGTCCTTCCATTCCCAGACCTTGTCCAGGAACTTTTCGCGGCCCAGGTCGTGGCGGTTCTGGCCCTTGGCTTCAAGCTGGCGCTCGACCAGCATCTGCGTGGCGATACCGGCGTGGTCGGTGCCTGGCTGCCACAGGGTGTCGCGGCCTTGCATGCGGCGGAAACGGATCAGGGCGTCCATGATCGCGTTGTTGAACCCGTGGCCCATGTGCAGGCTGCCGGTCACGTTCGGCGGCGGGATCATGATGGTGTAGGACTCGCCTGCACCTTGTGGGGCGAAATAGTTCTCGGACTCCCAGGTGTTGTACCAGGAAGTTTCGATGGCGTGCGGCTGGTAGGTCTTATCCATGCGCGGCGGGACCCTGTGCATTTATTCGGGAAAGCCGGGAAGTATAACCAAGCTGGGGGCCGCAGGCGACAAGCTGCTGACAACTGTCGGAACTGTGTCGCCTGGTTCGCGGGCACGCCCGCTCCCACAAGTCCATCGCAGGTCCTGTGGGAGCGGGCATGCCCGCGAAGCAGGCAACACCGATGCCAGGTTTTACTCGGAACGCTTGATCAACCGTTCGATCCGCGCATCCAGCCGGCGCTTGATCTCGTTCTCGATATGCGGGGTGAAGTCGTTGATCACGTCCTGCATGATCATCTGTGCCGCTGCGCGCAACTCGCTTTCCAGGTGCAGCAGGGTGTCCTGGCGGCGGGCTTGTGGGTCATCCACGGGCTCGGCAGCCACCGGCTCGACAGCCCGTGCAGGGTTGCCGGCAGGCTCCTCCAGCAACAACGGGATCTGCTCCACCGTTTCGGTGAGCAGCGGCGGTTGCAGGTCGGCGTCGCCAAGCAGCTGGCGAATTGACTCGAGATCATCGAGCAGATGGGCGGAGTCGGGCAGGGGAGAGGGCTTGTCCATCGTCGTCAAAGTCGCTGTAAGCGGTGGTCTTGCAGAGCATAGCCCTGATCACGGTAGAAACGGAATCGCTCTCGGGCCGATTGGCGGATGCCAGGCTCCTCGACCACGATTTCGGCCACCCGCTCGAACTGCCCGACGAAGCCCGGTACACCAGCCCCGAGGTTGATCAGCAGGTCACGGTGTTCGCCCGCGTTGTCGGCCAGGCCCAGGGCCACGCCGGCATCGGCGTGCAACTCGGCCAGGTCGTGGGGCACGAAGGCCTCGCCCTTGAAGTGCCACAACCGTTGGTCCAGCGCGTTGCGCTGCTCGCTGTCCTGGCAATGCAGGTAGACCCGATGCCCAAGGCGCCAGGCCTTTTCGCACAGCTTGCAGGCGAAATCGAGCCGCGCCGACAGCGAGTCGGTGGGCAAGATGTAGAAGTCGACTTTGCTCATGGTGGGAATCGCCGGCCGGTGGCGCGCAAGGCACCACCGGTCTCACGGCGTCAGGCGCCAGCGCGGTCCAGCAGGTACTGGGTCAGCAGGGGCACCGGGCGGCCCGTGGCGCCCTTGTCCTTGCCGCCGCTGACCCAGGCGGTACCGGCGATGTCCATGTGCGCCCAGTTGTAAGCCTTGGCAAAGCGCGACAGGAAGCAGCCTGCGGTGATGGTGCCGGCTTTCGGCCCGCCGATGTTACCCATGTCGGCGAACGGGCTGTCCAGCTGCTCCTGGTATTCGTCGAACAGCGGCAGCTGCCAGGCACGGTCGTCGGCGCGCTTGCCGGCATCGAGCAACTGGCCGACCAGGTCGTCGTTGTTGCCCATCAGGCCAGAGGTGTGGCTGCCCAGTGCGACGATGCAGGCGCCGGTCAGGGTGGCGATGTCGATCACCGCCTGTGGTTTGAAGCGTTCGGCGTAGGTCAGGGTGTCGCACAGCACCAGGCGGCCTTCGGCGTCGGTGTTGAGGATTTCCACGGTCTGGCCGCTCATGGTGGTGACGATGTCACCTGGGCGGGTAGCGCCGCCGCTCGGCATGTTCTCGGCGCAGGCCAGCAGGCACACCAGGTTGATTGGCAGTTGCAGCTCGAGTACGGCACGCAGGGTGCCGAGCACACTGGCGGCGCCGCACATGTCGTATTTCATTTCGTCCATGCCGGCGCCTGGCTTGAGGCTGATGCCGCCGGTGTCGAAGGTGATGCCCTTGCCCACCAGCACAAACGGCTTGTCGGCCTTCTTGCCGCCCTGGTAGTTGAGCACGATCAGGCGCGGTGGCTGGTCGCTGCCCTGGCCCACGGCGTAGAAAGCGCCCATGCCCAGGTCCTTGATTTTCTTCTCATCCAGCACTTCAACCTTCAGCGCCTTGTGCGCCTTGCCCAGGTCCTTGGCCTGCTCGGCGAGGAAGCTCGGGTGGCACAGGTTAGGCGGCAGGTTGCCCAGGTCGCGGGTAAAGGCCATGCCGGTGGCGATGGCGGTAGCGTGCTTGACGGCGCGCTCGACGTCGGCCTGGCCGGCCTTGTCGGCCAGCAGGGTGACCTTTTTCAGGGCGCGTGGCTCGGCTTTCTGGCTTTTGAAACGGTCGAACACGTACTCGCCGTCCTGCAGGGTTTCGGCCAGCAGGCGGTATTTGCCGTAGTGCGCGTCGCGGTTGCTGACCGCGATATCGTCCAGGGCCAGCACGGCGTCTGCGCCGTTCAGGCCCTTGAGCACGCCAGCGACACTGGCAACCAGTTTGCGCCAGGCGCGGTCGCCCAGGGCCTCTTCCTTGCCGCTGCCTACCAGCAGCACGCGCTCGGCCTTCAGGCCAGGCAGGTTTTGCAGCAGCAGGGTCTGGCCCGGCTTGCCGGCCAGGTCACCACGCTTGAGCACGGCGCTGATGGCACCTTCGCAGGTTTGGTCGACAGCCTTGGCAACGGCGCCGAGCTTGCGGTTTTCACCTACCGGAATGACCAGGGTGGCAGTTTTTACCGATGCAGCAGCTACGCTTTTTACAACCAGTTCCATGTCAGGATCCCCGAATGTTCGATACCAATGACGCTGTGTGTGCCAGCGCTCTGGACGGGCCTGGCCGCGTAGTCGCGTGCCAGCAGAAAAGCTGCCAGTTTGAGCCTGCGGCAAGCGTGCTGACAACCCCGTTATGCGCCTTCATGCGCGGCCAAGTGACAGGGGCGGTCAATCACAGGATAATGCGCGCACTTTACATGGAGGTTCGCCTTTGGCGAACCGGCATTGGTCTTGGATGTACTAAGTCATTGTTTGGCGCCATTGCATGGCAGTCCGCCCTGACAACCCAGGAGTGTCTGGTTTGATCGTCTTTCGTTATCTGTCCCGCGAGGTCCTGGTGACCTTGAGCGCCGTCAGCGCTGTGCTGCTGGTGATCATCATGAGCGGGCGCTTCATCAAATACCTGGCCCAGGCTGCGCAGGGCGTGCTCGACCCGGGCGTGCTGTTCCTGATCATGGGCTTCCGGCTGCCGGGCTTCCTGCAGCTGATCCTGCCTCTGGGGCTGTTCCTCGGCATTCTTCTGGCTTACGGGCGCCTTTACCTGGAAAGCGAGATGACCGTGCTGTCGGCCACCGGCATGAGCCAGCAGCGCCTGCTGGGCCTGACCATGGCGCCGGCCGCCCTGGTCGCCCTGCTGGTCGCCTGGCTGAGCCTGAGCCTGGCACCGCTGGGCGTGGCCCAGGTGCAGCAGATCATCGCCCAGCAGGACACCCTGACCGAGTTCGACACCTTGGTGCCGGGCCGCTTCCAGACCTTGCGTGACGGCTCACGGGTCACCTACACCGAGCAGCTGTCGGACGACCGCGTCAACCTGGCCGGGGTGTTCATCTCCGAGAAGCGCTTCAACCAGGACAAGACCAAGGATCGCGCCCCGTCGGTACTGGTCGCCGAGAAAGGCCACCAGGAGATCCAGGCTGATGGCAACCGCTATCTGGTGCTGGAGAACGGCTACCGTTATGACGGTAACCCTGGCCAGGCCGATTACCGCGCGATCAAGTACGACACGTATGGTGTGCTGCTGCCCAAGCCGGAAGTCGCCGAGGAAGTGACAGAGCGCGAAGCCATCCCCACTTCCGAGCTGATCGGCAAGAAGGGCCTGCGAGAGCGCGCCGAACTGCAATGGCGGCTGTCGCTGCCGATCCTGGTGTTCGTGGTCACCCTGCTGGCGGTGCCGCTGTCCCGGGTCAACCCCCGCCAGGGCCGCTTCCTCAAGCTGCTGCCGGCAATTCTTCTGTACATGGCCTACCTGACAATGCTGATTTCCGTACGCGGCGCCCTCGAGAAGGGCAAATTGCCGATTGGCCTGGGCATGTGGTGGGTCCACGGCCTGTTCCTGCTGATCGGCCTGGGCCTGTTGTATTGGGAACCGCTGCGCCTCAAGCGCGCTGCCCGTCGTGCGGAGGTGGCCCATGGGTAAGCTGGACCGCTACATCGGCCAGAGCGTGCTGCTGGCCATCCTGGCCGTGCTGGGCATCATCCTCGGCCTGGCCTCGCTGTTCGCATTCATCGACGAGATGAGCGACCTGAGTGACACCTACACGGTGATGGAGGCCGGTAACTTCGTCCTGCTGACTGCACCCCGACGGCTGTACGACATGCTGCCGATGGCCGCCTTGATCGGCTGCCTGATCGGCCTGGGCAGCCTGGCCAGCAGCAGCGAACTCACCATCATGCGTGCGGCCGGGGTTTCGATTGGCCGCATCGTCTGGGCGGTGATGAAGCCGATGCTGGTGCTGATGCTGGTCGGCCTGCTGATTGGCGAATACCTGGCTCCGGTGACCGAGAACAAGGCCCAGGCCGACCGTTCCCTGGCCCAGGGCGGTGGTGAGGCGCAAAGCTCCAAGCGCGGCATGTGGCACCGCCAGGGTGAGGAGTACGTGCACATCAACGCTGTGCAGCCTAATGGCCTGTTGCTGGGTGTGACCCGTTACCGCTTCGACAGCGAGCGCAAGATCGTGACGTCGAGCTTCGCCCGCCGCGCGCAATACCAGGCCGACCACTGGCTGCTTGCCGACGTGCGTACCACCTACTTCCGTGGCGACCATACCGAAGTTGTCAACGCGCCAGAGGAGCGCTGGGACGTTTCGCTCACGCCGGAATTGCTCAATACGGTAATCCTGGCGCCAGAGTCGCTGTCGATTACCGGCCTGTGGGACTACATTCACTACCTGTCGGATCAGGGCCTGAACAATGCCCGCTACTGGCTGGCGTTCTGGACCAAGGTGCTGCAGCCGATGGTGACGGCGGCGCTGGTGCTGATGGCGATCTCGTTCATCTTCGGCCCGCTGCGTTCGGTAACCCTTGGCCAGCGCGTGTTCACCGGTGTGCTGGTGGGCTTTGTGTTCCGCATCGCCCAGGACCTGCTGGGGCCATCGAGCCAGGTGTTCGGCTTCCCGCCGCTGCTGGCGGTGGTGATCCCGGCGGGCATCTGTGCCTTGGCCGGTTTGTGGTTATTGCGCCGGGCGGGGTAGTGGCCTGAGCTCTGCACAAAAAAGCCGACCTGAGGGTCGGCTTTTTTGTGGGTGTCAGCCTGTGCTGGCCTCTTCGCGGGCATGCCCGCTCCCACAGGTACAGCGCAGGCATCAAGGTGGGTGCTATCCCTGTGGGAGCGGGCGAGCCCGCGAAGAGGCCGGCAACGCCAACAAAAATCTTTGGTTTATTTCTTTTGTTTCGGCACCCGTACCAACTGGCTTTCCGAATAGATGTCATGCCAGCCACGCTTGCGCTTGTCGATCAATACCCAGAAAAAACCTAGCCCCAGGCACAACCAGGAAGCAATCGACACCACGAAACGCAGCAACGCCTGCCACAGGCTGATGGCCGAGCCATCGGCGTTCTGCACCCGCACGCCCCATACCTGCATGCCCAGCGTCTGCCCACCGTGGGTCCAGAATTTGGCAAAGAAGCCAAACAAGGCGAACAGCAGTACCGTCGACAGCAACGGGTCGCCATCCAGTGCGCCGGCCTCGGTAAGCTCGCGCATGCGTGCTTCGCCAATGATCGCCATCTGGACCAACTTGTAGGCGCCGGCAGTCACGATCAGCAGCGCCGTGCACAGCAGAAAGTCATAGAACATCGCCGCCAGGCGCCTACCAAGGCCGACCGGTGGGAACTCACCCTGGGGTGTAAGCAGAGGCTTGGTCATGCAGGACAGCTCCAGAAATCGAAGCCGCTATTCTACGGGCAAAAAAAAACCCCTGCACTTGGCAGGGGCTTTTGGGTGTCTGGTATTCGCTTAGGCGACGACCTGAACCTTGTCAGCCTGCTGGCCTTTCTGGCCCTGGACTGCTTCGAAGGTGACTTTCTGGCCTTCTTTCAGGCTCTTGAAGCCATTGCCTTCGATAGCGCGGAAGTGCACGAACAGATCCGGACCGCTTTCTGGAGTGATGAAACCGTAACCTTTTTCGTCGTTAAACCACTTGACGGTACCGCTCTGACGCTCAGCCATTGTCTTATTTCCTACGAAGCTTGAATTGTGATGACAGTTACTTTCGCACTTATCTGTAAGCGAAAGATTACTGGGCTGGGTTGCAGGAAAGTAAGAGACGTCGAACGGGTTGTAGCAAATATCGGCTACTGGCCCAGGTCACGAACTGTTGCGACCCATGCAAACACAGTCCCGTGAATGTACGCCAACTGCCGAGCGAAAAACAAGCCCTTGGTCGTATGGAAAAATGGTCGTTTGCCGATAACCGACCGCTTTGTCGGAAACGGTATGGCGCCTGGCCTGGCGCCATATTCAAAAGTTATTGGCAAGGTTCGAAAACGAATATGTCGAACCTCACCGAATTCCTCATAAAGTGGCTTCAGCCGCGGTAGTAACGTTGTGCCACGAAAGGCATTTTGCTGACTTTCAAGGCAACCTTCTTGCCGCGCACCACGGCATACAATGCGGTGTCGAGTGCGGCATGTTCACTATCGATATAACCCATTGCGACAGGTGCACCGAGTGTGGGGCCAAAACCGCCACTGCACACTTTACCTACGGGTTTGTCGTTTGCATCGACAATATCGGCCCCTTCACGCACTGGTGTACGTTCTTGTGGCAGCAGGCCGACGCGTTTGCGAACCACGCCATCGCGCTGCTGGGCATAGATCGCTTCGGCGCCCGGGAAGCCAGCGGCACGTGCACCATCGGCACGGCGCACCTTGGAAATCGCCCACAGCAGGCTGGCTTCGATCGGGGTGGTTTCGGTGTTCATGTCGTGGCCGTACAGGCACAGGCCGGCTTCCAGGCGCAGCGAGTCGCGTGCACCCAGGCCGATCGGCTGTACTTCCGGCTCGGCCAGCAGGCGGCGGGCCAGGGCTTCGGCAGCATTGGCCGGTACCGAAATTTCGTAGCCATCTTCGCCGGTGTAGCCCGAGCGGCTGACGAAGCAGTCTTCACCCAGCAGTTTCACCGGGCGGAACTGCATGAAGGTCATGCCGGCTACTTCCGGGGCCAGGCGCTCCAGCACCTTGACTGCTGTCGGGCCTTGCAGGGCGAGCAGGGCACGGTCTTCGAACAGCGGCTGCACCTCGCAACGGTCGCCAATGTGTTTCTGCAGGTGGGCCAGGTCCTGGTCCTTGCAGGCGGCGTTGACCACCAGGAACAGCGTGTCATTGCCCAGGTTGGCAACCATGAGGTCGTCAAGGATGCCGCCTTGCTCGTTCGTGAACATGGCATAGCGTTGCATGCCTGCCGGCAGGTCGATGATATCCACCGGTACCAGGCTTTCCAGGGCCTTGGCGGCGTCGGCGCCGCGCAAGGTGATCTGGCCCATGTGCGAAACGTCGAACAGGCCGGCCTGCTCGCGGGTGTGCAGGTGCTCCTTGAGCACGCCCAGCGGGTACTGCACGGGCATGTCATAGCCGGCGAACGGCACCATGCGCGCACCCAGTTCAAGGTGCAGGGCGTGCAGTGGGGTCTTGAGCAGTGTTTCGGACATCGGTGACTCCTTGCTGTTGTTGTCGGGTCAACATTCGATGATGTTGACGGCCAGGCCGCCGCGGGCGGTCTCTTTGTATTTGCTTTTCATATCGGCGCCGGTCTGGCGCATGGTGCGGATGACCTTGTCGAGTGACACGAAGTGTTGGCCGTCGCCGCGCAAGGCCATGCGTACCGCGTTTATCGCCTTCACCGAGCCCATGGCGTTGCGCTCGATGCAGGGCACCTGGACCAACCCGCCGATCGGGTCGCAGGTCAGGCCCAGGTTGTGTTCCATACCGATTTCAGCGGCGTTTTCCACCTGCTGCACGCTACCGCCCATGACTTCGCACAGTGCTCCGGCGGCCATCGAGCAGGCCACGCCAACCTCGCCCTGGCAGCCCACTTCGGCGCCGGAGATGGAGGCGTTTTCCTTGTACAGGATGCCGATGGCGGCGGCAGTAAGCAGAAAACGCACCACCCCGTCATCGCTGGCGCCCGGTACGAAGCGCATGTAGTAGTGCAACACCGCCGGGACGATGCCTGCCGCGCCGTTGGTGGGCGCAGTGACCACGCGCCCGCCGTAGGCGTTTTCTTCGTTCACCGCCAAGGCGTAGAGGTTGACCCAGTCGAGTACCGAAAGGGCATCGCGCAGGCTTGCCTCCGGGTGGCGACTCAGTTGGCGGTACAGGGCCGGAGCCCTGCGCTTGACTTTCAGCCCACCCGGCAATATGCCTTCATGTTGGCAGCCGGCTTCGACGCAATCCTGCATCACCTGCCAGATGCGCAGCAGCCCGGCGCGGGTTTCTGCCTCCGGGCGCCAGGCCGCCTCGTTGGCCAGCATCACCTGGCTGATCGGCAGGTTTTGCGTGGTGCAGTGGCCGAGCAGTTCCTTGGCGGTCTTGAACGGGTAGGGCAGTACGGTGCTGTCCTCGACGATGCGGTCGTGGCCGGCGGCGTCTTCGTCCACCACGAAACCGCCGCCCACCGAGTAGTACTCGCGGCTGCGGATCTGCAGGCCGGCGTCGTCGAAGGCGCGGAAGATCATGCCATTGGGGTGGTAGTCCAGCGGCTTGCGGATCATCGCCAGGTGCTGCTTTTCAATGAACGCGATGCTGTGCTCGCCCAGCAGGTGCAGGTGGCCGCTGTCGCGGATGGCTTGCAGGCGGGCGGGGATGATGTTGGTGTCGACGGTGTCGGGGTGTTCACCTTCAAGGCCCAGCAGCACGGCCTTGTCACTGCCGTGGCCCTTGCCGGTAGCGCCCAGCGAGCCATACAACTCGGCCTTGATGCTGGTGGTGCGGGCCAGCAGGCCATCACGGCGCAGCCCTTCGGCGAAGCGTGCAGCGGCGCGCATCGGGCCGACCGTGTGCGAACTGGAGGGGCCGATGCCGATCTTGAACAGGTCGAAGACGCTCAGTGACATGGTGGTACCTCCTGAGGATTTTGGGGCTGCTGTGCAGCCCTTTCGCGACACAAGGCCGCTCCTACAAAGAGCGACGCGGTCCCTGTAGGAGCGGCCTTGTGTCGCGAAAGGGCCGCAAGGCGGCCCCAGCTTTCTGAAGGCCGCCTCAGGCGTCCTGATAGCTCTCGATCGACGGGCAGGCGCATACCAGGTTGCGGTCGCCGAACACGTTGTCTACCCGGCCGACCGGTGGCCAGTACTTGCCTTCCACCAGGCTTGGCAGCGGGTAAACCGCCTGCTCGCGGCTATAGCCGTGGGCCCATTCGCCGACCAGCTCGGCCGCGGTGTGCGGCGCGTTCTTCAGCGGGTTGTCGTCCTTGTCCAGGCTGCCGTTTTCGACCGCGCGGATTTCTTCACGGATCCGGATCATCGCGTCGCAGAAGCGATCCAGCTCTTCCTTGGCTTCGCTTTCGGTCGGTTCGATCATCAGCGTGCCGGCCACCGGGAAGGACATGGTCGGGGCGTGGAAGCCGAAGTCGATCAAGCGCTTGGCCACGTCGTCCACGCTGATACCGTTGGTGTCCTTCAGTGGGCGCAGGTCGAGAATGCACTCGTGGGCCACCAGGCCATTTGCGCCGGTATACAGAACAGGATAGTGCTCTTCCAGCCGGCGGGCGATGTAGTTGGCGTTCAGGATTGCCATCTGCGACGCACGCTTGAGGCCGGCACCGCCCATCATGCGGATGTACATCCAGGTGATCGGCAGGATGCTGGCGCTGCCGAACGGTGCGGCGCACACCGCACCTTCGGTGTTTTCCAGCTGTGCGTGGCCTGGCAGGAACGGCGCCAGGTGCGACTTGACGCCAATCGGGCCGACGCCCGGGCCGCCACCGCCGTGCGGGATGCAGAAGGTTTTGTGCAGGTTCAGGTGGGACACGTCGCCACCGAACTTGCCTGGGGCGCACAGGCCGACCATGGCGTTCATGTTGGCGCCGTCGATGTACACCTGGCCACCGTTGTCGTGGATGATCGCGCAGATTTCGCCGATGGCCTCCTCGAACACACCGTGGGTCGACGGGTAGGTGATCATGATCGCGGCCAGGCGCTCGCGGTGCTCGATAGCCTTGGCGCGCAGGTCCTCGACATCGACGTTGCCGCGGGCATCACAGGCGGTGACCACGACGCGCATGCCAGCCATGTTGGCAGTGGCCGGGTTGGTACCGTGGGCCGACGATGGGATCAGGCAGATGTCGCGGTGGCTTTCGCCGCGGCTGCGGTGGTAGGCGCGGATAGCCAACAGGCCCGCGTATTCGCCCTGCGAGCCGGCGTTGGGTTGCAGCGACACGGCGTCATAGCCCGTGGCGGCGCACAGCATGGCTTCCAGCTCGGTGGTCATCTGCAGGTAGCCCTGGCTCTGCTCGGCCGGGGCGAACGGGTGCAGGTTGCCGAACTCGGCCCAGGTGACCGGGATCATTTCGCTGGCGGCGTTCAGCTTCATGGTGCACGAGCCCAGCGGGATCATGCTGCGGTCCAGCGCCAGGTCCTTGTCGGCCAGGCGGCGCAGGTAGCGCATCAGCTCGGTTTCGCTGTGGTAGCGGTTGAACACCGGGTGTTCGAGGATGGCCGACTGGCGCAGCAGAGTAGCTGGCAGCAGCGGGGCGGTGCTTGCGGCCAGGGCGGCGAAATCAGGTTGTGCCTGATCGCCGGCGAACAGCTGCCACAGGGCTTCGACATCTGCCTGGCTGCTGGTTTCGTCCAGCGACAGGCCCAAGTGGGTGGCGTCGACCTGGCGCAGGTTGATGCCCTGGGCGCGAGCCTTGTCGTGCAGGCCGGCGGTGGCAGTGCCGGTGGCCAGGGTCAGGGTATCAAAGGCGCTGGCGCCCACTACCTGCACGCCCAACGCCTTCAGGCCAGTGGCCAGGATTGCGGTCAGGGCATGGGTACGCTCGGCAATGCGCTTGAGGCCGGCCGGGCCGTGGTACACGGCGAACATACTGGCAATGTTCGCCAGCAGCACCTGAGCGGTGCAGATGTTGCTGGTGGCCTTCTCGCGGCGGATGTGCTGTTCGCGGGTTTGCATGGCCAGGCGCAGGGCGGTTTTGCCGAAGCGGTCGATCGACACGCCGACCAGGCGGCCCGGCATGTCGCGCTTGAAGGCATCACGGGTGGCGAAGTAGGCCGCGTGCGGGCCACCGAAGCCCAGTGGCACGCCGAAGCGCTGGGCGCTGCCGATGGCCACGTCGGCATCGAATTCGCCCGGCGGGGTCAGCAGGGTCAGGGCCAGCAGGTCGGCCGCAACGGCAACAAGGGCGTTGGCGGCGTGGAAGCGCTGTACCACTTCACGGTAGTCGAACACTTCACCGTTGCTGGCCGGGTATTGCAACAGGGCGCCGAAGAAGGCGCTGACATCGCCCAGCTCGCGCTCGTCGCCGACTACAACCTCGATACCCAGCGGTTCGGCACGGGTGCGCAGCACGTCGAGCGTTTGCGGGTGGCAGTGCACGGAGGCGAAGAAGGCGTGGCTGGCCTTGTTCTTCGACAGGCGCTTGCAGAAGGTCATGGCCTCGGCTGCTGCAGTGGCTTCGTCAAGCAGGGAGGCGTTGGCGATCGGCAGGCCGGTCAGGTCGCTGATCAGGGTCTGGAAGTTCAGCAGCGCTTCCAGGCGGCCTTGGGAAATCTCCGGCTGGTACGGGGTGTAGGCGGTGTACCAGGCCGGGTTTTCCAGCAGGTTGCGCAGGATCGGCGCCGGGGTGTGAGTGTTGTAGTAGCCCTGGCCGATGTAGCTTTTGAACAGCTGGTTCTTGCCGGCGATGGCCTTGAGGGCTGCGAGCGCGTCGGCTTCACTTTGGCCGTCGTGCGAGCCCAGTACGCTGGTGCCTTTGATGCTGTCGGGGATGACTGCGGCCGTCATGGCTTCCAGCGAGTCGAAGCCCAGGGTAGCGAGCATGGCCTGCTCGTCAGCGGTGCGCGGGCCGATGTGGCGGGCGATGAATTCGTTGGCGGTGCTGAGGTTGATGGTCATGGTGGGGATCCTCAGGCGTCGGCGTTGGCGTTGAGCAGGCGGTCATAGGCGTCCTGGTCGAGCAGGGCGCCGACAGCGGCGGCATCGGCAGGCTTGAAGCGGAAGAACCAGCCTTCGCCCATCGGGTCTTCGTTCACCAGTTCCGGGCTGTCTTCGAGCTGGCCGTTGACCTCGACCACTTCACCGGTCAGGGGCATATAGACGCCGCTTGCGGCTTTTACCGACTCGACGGTGGACGCTTCGCTGCCTTTCTCATAGTGCTGCAACTCTGGCAGTTGCACGAAAACCACATCGCCAAGGGCGTTCTGGGCGTAGGCGGTGATGCCCACGGTGACGCTGCCATCGGCTTCGACGCGCAGCCATTCGTGATCTTCAGTGAAACGCAACTCGCTCATGGGGAATCCTCGGGAAGCAGGGCGTTGGGCGCGGTGGCTCCGCGCTCTTGGGGTGGTTTTCTTTAAGCAATAATGCGGCCAGTTATAAAAAATCCTTAAAAAACAAAGTTTTAGTTGATTTTCAGGATTGGCGGCGGGCTTTTATGGAACGAAAACGTTACAGAAGATGGGGGGTGAAAAAAAGTTTGGGGATCAAACCCTTGCGCAGCCTCAGTCGAATGCGTGTGTATTGATATCATTACAATGTATTGATATCGATACGTGCCTGTCTGCGGCTGCCTCATGCCGGCTCTGCCGCGACGCTTAAGCGTCGGCCAGGCAGAAAGAGATGTAGTTTGAACCTTGCCTGTGGAAGCACGATGCCAAAGTAGTGGCATGTCGCCCTTCCTCCTTCTAAGAGATTTACCGACTCAACTAAGGATGGGTCGGTACGATGGAGTTTTATTCTGCTAAGGGTTTTAGCGACAACGAAGGACAGGATGAGCCAGCGATTTCGAGTTTTCACAGTGCAACCTTGCGTACTTCCAGCCATCAAGGCTTTGCGGTTTGGCGGCAAACAATCGAGGTTCTGTTTGACGCCACTGCTGTTGATCGCAACGACTTTTCGGCTTCATTAGCTGTTTACCATTTCAACCGCTTTCTGTTTTGCAAGGGCGACGTGGGCGGTGCCCGCTACTGTCGCGACGGTGTCCGTTTGAAATGGTGTGACCTGGATCATTACCTGCTTCACCTTCCTTTGCACAAAGGGCTGGTTTGCGGCAATGGCTTAAGGGTGCGCCCACGGGATGTGGTGGTGCTTGATCTGTCTCAACCGGCTGGCTTTTCCATGGCGGCGGGCGAGGGCATCAGCCTTTTGATTCCGCGTACAGCACTGCCCTCCCTGTTGCACGACAGGGGCCAACTGCATGGTTTGGTGCTGCGCCGGGAGAGCGCATCTGGCGTGCTGTTGGCGCAACTGTTTTCATCACTGGAGCTTGCGGTGCCCAAGCTTTCGAGGGTTGAGGCCTTGAGGCTTACCCTGCCCGTATTGGGCATGGTTGCCGCCTGTCTGGGCCAGGTAGCGGCCCATGCAGCGGCTGCGCCACGCACTGGGCCAGTCGACCTTGGCCGCAGGGTACGGCTTTACATTGAACAGAATCTGCAGCGTGAAGACCTTTCGCCGGGTGTGCTTGCCAAGGAACTGGGCGTTTCACGCAGTCAACTTTATCGAGCGTTTGAAAAATTTGGAGGTGTACGGCACTACGTCCTTCGACGTCGTTTGCGCCGCTGCCTGTTCGCACTCTGCGACCCGGCCAACGCCGTCCGGCGAATAGCGGACCTTGCCTACGATCATGGGTTTGCCGATGAAGCACATTTCAGTCGCCTCTTTCGCCAGGCTTTCGGTTTATCACCGCGGGCCACGAAAGCCGCAATACAGCGTGGGGAACTGTCGGGCATTTCACCCTTGATATCGAAAGCGGGTGGTGCGCCAGCGCTGGCGGATTGGGTGCGGGAATTGACCAGCAGTTAACCCTTCAGTGGCCGTTTACAGCAATTGCTGCCTTTTGGGACGGGCATCCAGGTTTTTGAGACGCTGGCCAGCAGACTTTGCCCTGGGCGTGGGCCTAACCTCGACTCGTCAATCAACCCATCAGTACGTGGCGTTGCCAGGCGCAGCATCTTGCATTGGCACTGACATCTGACAAGGAGCGTTTCGTGTGGCGAACCAATCTCTGCACCTGCTGATCCAGAGTATCGCCGGGGCTGTCGCTGAAGCACAGGACAAGATCCAACGCTTCCAGATCTCCACGGTGCGCCAGTATTTCGATGAGGATAACCGGCCAGTCAGTGTCGAGGTCCGGTTGCCCTCTACTTCCCCTGATGCATTGGAGGGGGAGGAGCGCGTGGTATGCGTGCCGCTGCTTTCCCTTGTTGGTTCGCGGTTGCTCGCTGTAAAGGACATGGAAATATCCTTCGAAGTTGGCCTTAACGCTGATGAAAGTGGCGTACCGCTTGCGGTGCAAGGTGCGCAGCCCGACGCAGGTAGTGACAACTCCCCATGGCCGACTGAATCCAACAAGCCTTTGAGCGTCGACCTCGACGCTCGCCGTAATGGGGAAGGCGGGCCTCTTGCGCGCGTCACCCTCAGAGTCGAAACCCAACCCTCGTCTGAAGGAATGGCTCGGCTGCTTCAAAACCTGGACAAATTGATCTGAGTACAAGGAGATGACTTATGGCTAACTTCTCGATGGGTGACCAGTTCCGTGGCCTTCCCATGGGCGATCTGATCGGTGGCCCGCTGACCGCCGCTTGCGATGCACAAGTGCGCTTGGCCAATGCCACTGCGGACTTCATCAAGGTTGTCGGCTTTTTGCCGCCTGCTACCGACGACGACCCCAACGCGGTTGGTGGTGTGCGAACCGTCATGTTCCGTTTCGATCGACCTTCACAAACCAACCCGGGTACGGGCGGCGTAAGCCCGATGGAAACGGTTGAACTGGAAGTACCGCTTCTGGCCGTGGTCAAGGTGCCGAACTTGTCCATCAACAAGGTCGACATCAGTTTTGACATGGAAGTGAAAAGCTCTGAGCAATCCCGCGAGTCCAGCGACTCCCAGGCTGCGATGGCGGCTGAGGCGAAGGTGGGATGGGGGCCGTTCAGCGCCAAGGTGAACATCTCCGGCTCGGTGTCTTCCCACAAGGAAAACACGCGATCAAGCGACCAGTCGGCCAAGTATCACGTCGAGGTACATGCCGCCGACGATGGCATGCCCGAAGGGCTGGCCCGGGTGCTCGACATGATCGCTCAGTCCGTTGCGCCGAAGGCGATCACCCAGGCGGCGTAAGCCACCCTCGCTAGCGGCTACAGGGGATTAACCCATTGCTGGTTGTCAGGCTTTTCCGGAAAGGAGACCAGGATGTTCGACCTAACGGATGTGGGATACGTAAAGCGCATTGTGGTTGGCAGTACCGATCCGGAAAAGCTGACTTCCGAAGCAGTGGTGCAGGCGCAAGCTGCACTGCTTAATCGCTGCCTGACCGACACCCCCAAGGGCCGGATTGTCGGCATCGAAAAGAATTTCACGTTGCTCAACATTGGTGAGCATCAAGTTGTGTTGCAAGCATTGATCTATCACCTGGGCTTTGCGCGTAAGCCCTATTGGCTGCCTGATGACGAAGGACCGCAGTCATGACCCGATTGGATGAGTTCGTCCGGGCGTTGGGCAATGAACTGCATGAAGCGCAGGAGGCCGCCAACCGGCTGTGGCCTGGTACGTACGTGGCAGGTATGGAGGTGGTATTGGCCGCCACCGTGGAGCGGCTTGCATCCGGGGCGCTGGCACTGCGGATCGGCGGCGTGGCAAGGGCAGCGGCGACCATTCACGTTCTGCGTGTCGAGGTCCCTGGCAATGGTGCCGAGGCCATCAGTGTTCGCTTGGACGGCAGTCTGCTTGGGCATTACAGAGGCCATGGTGATGAAGAAGCGTACTGATCGTTCGATGTTGTTGACCCTGACGGAGCAGGAGGCGAAGACGTTGCGAGACATCGTCAAGCCAGAAAATGAAGGGCCAGAACGCATGCTGATATCAAGGCGGGTGTTTTATGGTTTGAGCGCTGTTCTGTTTTTCGCTCTGGTTGTACTCGGGATGGCCAGGCCCGATGTGGCGGTGGCCATTATCGAGCTAGCTAACCGTTTTCTGACGCTGTGGCTCTAGACGATAACTGGACAAGGACAGTCAAAATGAACAATTGCGTGTCGCTGTTTGCCAGCGTGTTGTTGACAGTAACCCTTCTGCCGGCTTTGGCCGATGAAAGTTTCGAGGGGACCATCCTCGACAAAAATATGGATGTCCGGGTCAAACTATCACTCCCTGACGCAACGCCGTCGAACAACACGGGCTCGATTCGTTTCGAGGGGGCCTGGGTCTGCGCCCTCACGACCAAGTTCGTCAAGGTGCAGGCTACCCAGGAGGCGAAAGTCGTTATCTATTCGCTGCAGGGACCGCCAAGGGGGCGTTGTATCTCACTGATGGATGGTTCTTTGCGCAGAAGCAATGGGCGCGATGGCAGTTTCACCCTTGAACTGTTCAGGCCCAACGACGTGAAACCCCTCTACACCATCGACCTCGATCCCCCGGGCAGTTAACGACAAGCCCGCTTCTTGAACACGATCCTCAGAATGAACTGACGCAGGGTACCTTTCCGGGCGCCTGACGGAATGCGTGTGCCTCCTGCAAGGAGCAAACCATGTGCATCAGCAATACAGTGGGTGACGGCGGCAAGAATGTGCCGGCAGATGTACGCAGCCTTCAGTTTGTACTCAAGCTCAACAGTGGCAAACACGGCGAAGCCTGTAGCCTTGCCACCGACGGGTTGTGGGGTAGCGCTTCTCGCGGGGCCTTGAAGCACTTTCAGCAGGGCGCGGGGGTTGTACCGCGAGCGCTGGTGGCTCCCGGCGACCAGACCATGGTGGCGTTGCGCAGAGGGTTGCCACCAGGGCTTACGGTGGAAAAGATGCGCATCATCATGACTACTGCCAGCGCTTCGCGGGTCGCCGAATTCTACCAGCCGATACTCGATGTACTCGCACGCTACACGATCGATACACCACTGCGTATTGCGCATTTCCTGGCGCAAATCGCCCACGAAAGTGGGTGCCTCCTCTACACCGAGGAGCTCGCTTCAGGCGCCGCCTACGAATGGCGTACTGCCCTTGGCAACACACAGAAAGGTGATGGCGCAAGGTTCAAGGGTAGAGGCCTGATCCAGCTTACAGGCCGCGCCAACTATCGCCAGTACGGGCTTGCCTGCCACCGTGATTTCGAGAGCCGTGATGCGCCCGAGCTGGTGAGTACCGACCGAGGTCTGGCCGTAGACGTCGCAGGTTGGTTCTGGAAGAAAAACAACCTGAATGATTTGGCAGATGCCGACAACGTGGAAAAGCTCACGCGAAAAATCAACGGTGGTGTCAACGGCCTTATCGAGCGTACTGCGTACCTGGAGCGGGCAAAGTGGTTACTTGTGAATTGATCATGATTATAGGTTTTCCTGCGTAATAAGCCGCAGGAGGGCGCTGCGGCGCCAGTCCCTTAAGCGGACAACAATGTGAAAGCAACTTCCCTCAATACTCGCAACCTCATGCAAGGAGCAATACGATGAGTACAACCCTGCTTTGCTGGTGCCGTGATGACAGCCAGGTGACCGAAGCTGCGCGTAACTTTCCTGCCGACTATCGCTACAGCGGTTGCCGCCGCGCCGCCCTACCACAGACACTCGGGCGCCTGCGCAACGGCGACGTCCTGGTCATCACCGCGCACGGCTCCCCGCACGCGTTCGGTGAAGAAGGCGTGAACTTTACCGACTTCACTGCGCGCCAGTTCGCAGATGCGTTGCTGGCCAACCCGCCGGGCGGATGGAGCGGTAGCCTTTACTTTGACATATGTAACGGTTACGCCTTTGCACTGAACGTTCTGCCATTAATTCGCGCCGGGCTTCCAGGGTTGCGCTTGTTCGGTTGCGAAGGCGATACCGATATGGCTGTCGACCTGAGTCGCCATCGCGAAGCCACAGCGTGAGTCGGTCTTCTCTCGGCGCTGTCTAGCGTTCCTGAGCCCGCAATGGCAATGCCCATCCAGCATCAATATTGATGCGTATGCCAGCCGCCTCCTGCAAAGCAGTGTCTTCGCAGGAGGCGGCAATTTTAATCGATAGTCTTTGCGTACAGTTATTCTCAGTCTTCTTGCCTGTTCGGGCTTGCGTGATGCTTTGTTCTTACTGACATCCAGGCACTGATGTTTCAGCAGGCACCCATTCTAACTTACTGCCTCCGAATAATTCGTGTCGCCATATTAACTATTTGTGTCTCCTGATCGATAGTTTTCAAATGGCTGAACTAAGTATTTGCCCTCAGCGATTTTTCTGGCAGGGGGGCGCCACCAGAATGGCCACCCTTCAAATTGAACCGCCAGTTGGGCGCAAGGGCCGCAGCGTTGGCCAAGGCGGTTGTCGGCCAAGCATGTGCCTTGTTGCCTGGGCTCATGCAACCAGCACCGAATATCAGGAAAGGAAAGTGTCATGGGAATGACGAGGCGTAAGTTTTTGATTGGTGGCGGCGTCGTGGCTATCGCAGGCGGCGTAGGTGTTCTGACTCCTTTATTGACCCGGGAAGGCCGCTTGATTCCCGGCAAACCACGGTTTGGTTATGTCGCAGGCACCGAGGGGGCGCTTCCCAGGCAGGCAGACGTAGTGGTGGTTGGCGCTGGTATCCTGGGTCTCATGAGCGCAATCAACCTTGTCGAGCGCGGCCTCTCGGTCGTTGTCGTTGAAAAAGGTGAGATTGCCGGCGAACAGTCTTGCAGGTTCTATGGCCAGGTCATGACCTACAAGATGCCTGATGCGACATTCCAGTTGCACCATCTTGCCAAGCAACGTTGGCGAGAGATGAATGCCAAAGTGGGGGTGGACACAAGTTACCGCACACAAGGTCGGGTCGAAGTTCCTTTCGATGAAGAAGACCTGGAAGGTGTCAGAAAGTGGATCGATGTCAAAACGCGGGAAGTTGGCGCGGACATTCCTTTCAAGACGCGAATCATTCAAGGCAGTGAACTCGAACAGCGTCTGCGTGGTGCGTCATCGCGCTGGTCGGTGGCAGGCTTTGAGGAAGACTCCGGTAGCCTGGATGCCGAGCGCGCATCATTTGTCATGGCCGAGTATGCCAAGAAAATGGGGGTACGGATCTACACCCACTGCGCCGCCAGGGGCCTGGAAACCCAGGCGGGCGCCATCTCCGATGTGGTGACGGAAAAGGGCGCCATCAGGGCGTCTCGCGTAATCGTGGCGGGCGGCGCGTGGTCCCGGCTGTTCATGCAGAACCTGGGCGTCGATGTACCAACCTTGCCCGCCTACCAGTCCCAGCAAATCATCAGTGCGGCACCCCGTGCACCCGGGGGCAACGTTGCATTGCCGGGGAATATCTACTTCCGCGAGCAGGCTGACGGCACCTATGCAACCTCGCCGCGCGTCGTCGTTGCCCCGGTAGTCAAAGAGTCGTTCATGTATGGCTATAAATACCTGCCATTGCTGGCCATCCCCGACTTCCCGGTGCACATCTCGCTGAACAAGCAACTGATCGATTCGTTCATTCAGCCAACGCACTGGAAGCTGGACGAGGTTTCGCCTTTCGAGAAAAACCGGCTGATGACCGCAGCCCCGGACCTGCCGGAACTGAATGCATCACTGGAAAAGCTCAAGGTCGAGTTCCCCGCCTTCAGCGATGCGAAACTGATCGATCAGTGGAGCGGTGCCATGGCCATCGCTCCCGATGAAAACCCCATCATTTCGCAGGTCAAAGAGTACCCGGGGCTGGTCCTCAACACTGCAACCGGTTGGGGGATGACCGAAAGCCCCGTGTCGTCCGAATTGTCGGCGGACTTGCTGCTTGGCAAGGCGCCGGTGCTAGACCCCAAACCCTTCAGCCTGTATCGGTTCTAAGTACACCAGGCGCAATGGAATGACCCGTGCGCGCGTCGTCGATGCATGCACATTTTTGGCAATCATCAGGAGTACAGAATGAAAGTTGCTTTAACGACCGCAGCAATGGCCGTGGCACTCGCAGGTGCCGGGAGCGTTCATGCACAAGAAATCGTGCGCCATGGCGCAGGTAGTTTCCCTATCTCGTCGGCTGTAGAGGTGCCTGCCGGTAAGACGGTTGTCTACCTGAGTGGTTCTGTGCCGTCGGTTATTCACCCCGACGCACCCAAGGGCTCGTTGGAAGCCTACGGTGATACCAAGGCACAAACCATCAGCGTGCTTGGCAACATCCAGCAGCAGCTGAAAGAACTGGGCCTTGGTCTTGCCGACGTGGTGAAGATGCAGGTGTTCCTGGTGGGCGGGCCGGAGAATGGCGGGAAAATGGACTTTGACGGTTTCATGGCCGGTTATACCCAATTCTTCGGGCCAGCCGCCAAGCAGCCAGTGCTTCCTGCACGCTCGGCGTTCCAGATTGCCGGCCTGGCCGATCCTGCCTGGCGTGTTGAGATCGAAGTGACAGCGGTTCGTCCCTGAACCCAGGCATGTGCGGTCCCGGGCTAGCCATGCCCGGGACTGGCCGGTGGGTTTAGCCAGTGATGAACAGCGGCAATGCCAGGTACAGCTTGATCACGATCACGTTGATGATGTCGATGAAGAACGCACCCACCATCGGCACCACCAAAAAGGCGATGTGCGAGGCGCCGTAACGTTGGGTCACCGCCTGCATGTTGGCAATCGCCGTGGGAGTTGCACCCAGGCCGAATCCACAGTGCCCCGCCGCCAGCACCGCCGCATCATAGTTGCGGCCCATGACCCGGAATGTCACGAAGATCGCAAACAGTGCCATGACCAATGTCTGTGCAGCCAGCAGTATGAAGAACGGCAAGGCCAGTGCTGCCAGGTCCCACAACTTGAGTGACATCAAGGCAATCGCCAGGAACAACGACAAACTCACATTGCCCAGCACCGAAACTTCCCGTTCGAATACTTGGTAAAAGCCCAGTGCTGAAAGCCCGTTGCGTAACAATACGCCCACGAAGAGTACGCAAACAAATGTCGGTAGCTCGAGTGCCGTCCCTTTCAGGAAGGCGTTAAGTAATGTGCCGGCCAGCAAACTGACGGCAATGAGCGCCAAGGTTTCGATGAATGAAAACGGGGTGATCAGACGTTCTTTTTCCGGCTGTTCAAAGCCTTTTGGTAGCTGTGGGGTTTCTTCTTCGATTCCCGATATCTTGACCCGCTTGATCAGCAGCCGGGCGACCGGGCCGCCAATCAGGCCCCCCAGCACCAAGCCGAAAGTGGCCGAGGCCATTGCCAGTTCGGAGGCCGATGCCAGGCCAAACTTCTCGGTGAAAGTAGTACCCCAGGCCGCGCCTGTACCGTGGCCCCCCGACAGGGTGATGGAGCCAGCCAGCAGGCCCATCAGTGGGTCGAGCCCCAATGCTGTAGCAAGGCCGATGCCCATGCCGTTCTGAACCACCAGCAAGCCTGTCACCACCAGCAGAAACACCGCGACCACGCGGCCGCCCTTTTTCAGGCTGGCGAAGTCTGCGCTCAAACCGATGGTGGCGAAGAATGCCAGCATCAACGGTGCCTGCAACGAGGTATCAAACTGGACATGTATATCGAAACTGCGCAGTGCCAGGAGTGTCAAGGCAACGACCAACCCGCCTGCAACAGGTTCCGGGATATTGTAAACACGCAAGAAACCAATGCGTGCGACCAAGCCGCGCCCCAGTAAAAGTACTAAAGAGGCGGCTACGAGTGTCCCGTAAAAATCGAGTTCAAACATCAAGGTACTCTTCGTTCAAGGTGACATGCGAAATTACGATGTCACCATTCTACGGCGAGCTTTCCAGTCAATTGCGGCCAAGCGGCTAGGAAAAGTCTGAACAAACGGTCGGTTTTACCGACACGTATCAAAGTTTCCCGGGTATTCCATATTTGCGCAGTCGCTGGGCAATAGCGGTATGCGAAGTTTGCAGGCGCCCGGCCAGCTGCCGTGTGGATGGGTAACTGGCATACAGTCGTTGCAACAGTTCGCGCTCGAAATCACCTACCGCTTGTTCAAGACTTGCCACTTCACCATCCTGGCCACGCGCCACCGAGGTGCCTGCGATGTCTAGGTCACCGATGTCCACCAGGTTGCTTTCGCAGATGGCTGCGGCGCGGAAAATCACGTTCTGCAATTGGCGCACGTTGCCCGGCCATGGGTTGGCCAGGAGTGCCGAGTGGGTGGCCGGGGTCAGCCGGCAGGGCGGGCGCTGGATCTGCGTGCAGGCTTGCTGCATGAAGAAGTGCGCCAGCATCAGGATATCCTGGCCCCGGTCGCGCAGCGGCGGCACCTGCAGGTTGAGCACGTTGAGGCGGTAGAACAGGTCTTCGCGGAAGGTGCCTTCGGCGACCATGCGCTCCAGGTCGCGGTGGGTGGCGCTGATGATGCGCACATCCACCCTCACTTCGCGGTCGCCGCCCACCCGGCGGAAGCTGCCATCGCTGAGAAAACGCAGCAGCTTGGCCTGCAGGTACGGCGACATCTCGCCAATCTCATCGAGGAACACCGTGCCCTGGTTGGCCAGTTCCATGAGCCCGGGCTTGCCACCGCGTTGTGCGCCGGTGAAGGCGCCGGGGGCGTAACCGAACAGCTCGCTCTCGGCCAGGCTCTCGGGCAGTGCGGCGCAGTTCAGGGCCAGGAACGGAGCGGCGTGGCGGCTGCTGATGGCGTGGCAGGCGCGGGCTACCAGCTCTTTGCCAGTGCCGGTTTCGCCATGCACCAGCAGCGGTGCGTCTAGCGCCGCCACGCGCAAGGCACGCGCCTTGAGCGTGCGGATGGTCGGCGACTCGCCAAGCAGGGCATCGAAACCTTCGGCGTGGTCGTGGTGCAGGGCCGACAGGCGTTCACCCATCCGTGAGGGTGGGTACAGGGTCAGCAGGCCGCCAGCGTTGGTGATCGGCATGGCGTCCAGCAGCAGGCTCTGGCCGTTGAGCTGCATTTCGCGCATGGGCAGGTGGAAGTTGTTGTCCAGCAGGGCTTGCAGCAGCGCCGGGTCGCCGAACAGTTCACCCACCGAGCGCCCGGCAGATTCGCGGCCGCACAGGCCGATCAATGCCGGGTTGGCCAGCAGCACCATGCCCGCGCTGTCCACCGCCAGCACCGGGTCGCTCATGGCGGCCAGCAGGGCGTCCAGTTGCAGGTGGCGGCGCTGGCCGGGGAGGATGTCGACCACGTCCACCGATTGCACGCCATGCACCTCGAACAGTGCGTCATGCAGCTCTTCGAGCACGGCGGGGCTGAGGGTGGGGGCGTCGATGTAGACGTTCGGCGGGACCATCTCCACGGCATCCAGGTTGAGGTTGCGGGCACCGAGCAGGGCGAGGACTTCCTGGGTGATGCCGACGCGGTCGATGAAGCTGACGTGGATGCGCATGGGGGACGATGAAGTGATGGCCGGGGAGGGCGGTAGTATGCCTCAACATCGCCGGGGCCGCTTTGCGCCCCATCGCGACGCAAGGCCGCTCCTACAAGGGAACGCGTACCCCTGTAGGAGCGGCCTTGCGTCGCGATGGGCTGCAAAGCAGCCCCAAAATTCTGAAGCTATTCCAAATGTTCAGGCTTGATCGGGTCACCCGACTTCACATCCAGTTTTTCGCGAATGTCTGCAAACATGTAGTCATAAAGCTTGTGCGGCGAACTCAGGTTCTCGAATTTCTTCGGCGGTGCCAGATACGACTGTGCCTTGCGGGTCAGCAGCATGAGAAAACTGGGCAGTACCTGGTCTTTGGGCAGGAAGAACTTTTCTTCCACCTGCTTGCCTTCGATGTTGCCATGCATGTGGAACTGAATGCCCCTGCCTTCCTTGGGATCAGACACTGCCTCGTATTCGATGTTCAGGTCGTAGCTGTGGTCTGCCGGGTTCAGCGCAGTGCGCTCGATGTGTACATGACCGGGGTGGTACTGGGCCATGGCTAGCTCCTTCGGAAGGTCGAAAATGGCGGGCACCGTAGGCCCGCCGACTGCATTCAACGGTAGCTGATCCCCGGCTTCGCGGTGGAAACCCGTGTGCCGGCGGTGCCTTTCACAATGTCTTCAATGTTTTCCAATGAACTGATCACCGCCACCTTGCCTGTGCTGCGGGCAAAGTCACTGGCAGCCTGCACCTTCGGCCCCATGGACCCGGCGGCAAAGCCCAGGCGTTCGAGTTCGTCGGGATGGGCCTGGGCAATGGCTTTCTGAGTCGGCTTGCCCCAGTCAATGTAGGCTGCATCGACGTCGGTGGCGATAATCAGAAGGTCGGCTTCCAATTGTTCGGCCAGCAGTGCCGAGCACAGGTCCTTGTCGATCACCGCTTCGATGCCCTTGAGCTTGCGGTTTTCATCGTACATGGTGGGGATGCCGCCACCGCCTGCGCAAATCACGATGCTTTGCTTTTCAAGCAGCCACTTGATCGGGCGGATTTCAAAGATGCGCTTGGGTTTGGGGCTGGCCACCACGCGGCGATACTTGTCGCCATCAGCCTTGACCACCCAGCCCTTTTCCTTGGCCAGGCGCTCTGCTTCTTCCTTGCTGTAGACCGGGCCGATGAACTTGGTCGGGTCCTTGAAGGCGGGGTCGTTGGCGTCCACTTCCACTTGGGTCAGCAGGGTGGCGAACGGCACTTCGAAGGCCAGCAGGTTGCCCAGTTCCTGCTCGATCATGTAACCGATCATGCCTTCGGTTTCGGCACCCAGTACATCCAGCGGGTAGGCTTCGTCGGGCTTGTACGAAAGTCCTTGCAGTGCGAGCAGGCCAACTTGTGGGCCGTTGCCGTGGGCGATGACCAGTTCGTTGTTCTTGCCAGTTTTTTGGTCTTTGTAAATTTTAGCGATCTGTTCGGTCGCGGTGCGGATATTGGCGCGCTGGTTGTCAGCGGTCATGGGCTCGCCGCGACGCAGCAGGGCGTTGCCGCCCAATGCAACAACGATACGCATGGGGAATGTCCTTTAACGAAAAAAGAATGAGCTGCCGTTGTACAGAACACTGCTGGGTTCCCTGTGGGAGCGGGCATGCCCGCGAAGAGGCCAGACAAGGCATCATCAATAATGCGGCTGACGCTTTCGCGGGCTCGCCCGCTCCCACAGGTACCGTGCAGGTCTCGGCAGTAGCGGAAGCTGCTTACAGATCAGCCAGGGTCGACACCAGGATCGCCTTGATCGTGTGCATGCGGTTTTCCGCCTGCTCGAAGGCGATGCAGGCCGGCGATTCGAACACGTCGTCAGTCACTTCAATGCCGTTGGCCAGGTCCGGGTACTGTTCGGCGATCTGCTTGCCTACCTTGGTCTCGGAGTTGTGGAACGCCGGCAGGCAGTGCATGAACTTGGTGCGTGGGTTGCCGGTGGACTTCATCAGCTCGGCATTCACCTGGTATGGCTTGAGCTGCTTGATGCGCTCACCCCAGGCTTCGATTGGCTCGCCCATCGATACCCACACGTCGGTATGCACGAAGTCCACACCCTTGACCGCCGCTTTCGGGTCTTCGGTGAGGGTGATGCGGGCGCCGCTTTCCTCTGCGTATTTCTTGCAGCGCTCGACCAGGTCGTCATGTGGCCACAGTGCCTTGGGCGCGGCGATACGCACGTCCATGCCGAGCTTGGCGCCAATCAGCAGCAGCGAGTTGCCCATGTTGTTGCGGGCGTCGCCCAGGTAGGCGTAGCTGATGTCGTGCAACGGCTTGTCGCTGTGTTCACGCATGGTCAGCACGTCGGCGATCATCTGGGTGGGGTGGTACTCATCGGTCAAGCCGTTGAATACCGGCACGCCGGCGAACTTGGCCAGCTCTTCGACGATTTCCTGCTTGAAACCACGGTACTCGATGGCGTCGTACATGCGCCCGAGCACGCGGGCGGTGTCCTTCATGCTCTCTTTGTGGCCGATTTGCGAAGAATTGGGGTCGATGTAGGTGACGTTGGCGCCCTGGTCATAGGCGGCCACTTCGAAGGCGCAGCGGGTACGGGTGGAGGTTTTTTCGAAGATCAGGGCAATGTTGTTGCCCTTCAGGTGCTGCTGCTCGGTACCGGTGTACTTGGCGCGTTTGAGGTCGCGGGACAGGTCCAGCAGGTAGCGCAGTTCGCGGGTGGTGTGGTGTTCCAGGCTGAGCAGGTTGCGGTTATGGATGTTGAACGCCATGACATTTCTCCTTGAGTTTGGTGAACGCACCGGCCGCCGCTTTGTGAGGGCGGCCGGGGGTGATGGGCGTTAGTAATCGATCGGGTCGCGCACGATCGGGCAGGTCATGCAGTGGCCGCCGCCACGGCCCCGGCCCAGTTCGCCGGCGCTGATGGTGATGACTTCGATGCCGGCCTTGCGCAGCAGGGTGTTGGTGTAGGTGTTGCGGTCGTAGCCGATGACCACGCCTGGCTCGATGGCCACCACGTTGTTGCCGTCATCCCACTGCTCGCGTTCGGCGGCGAAGCTGTTGCCGCCGGTCTCGACCACGCGCAGGCCACCCTTGAGGCCGAGCTGCTCGCCGACCACTTCAATGAACGACTTGTTGATGCGGCGTACGTCCATGCCGTAAGGCTTGCTTTCGTCCGGGCGGATGATGAATGGCACGATCTCTTTCACCACTTCCGGGAAGACCGTGACCAGGTCGCGGTCGCAGAAGCTGAATACGGTATCCAGGTGCATGGCGGCGCGGGACTTCGGCAGGCCGGCGACGATCACTTCCTTGACGGCGCCCTTGGCGAACAGGTTCTGTGCCAGCTGGCCGATGGCCTGGCGCGAGGTGCGCTCGCCCATGCCGATGAGCACGATGCCATTGCCGATCGGCATCACGTCACCGCCTTCGAGGGTGGCATTGCCGTGGTCCTTGTCCGGGTCGCCGTACCACACCTGGAAGTCGGCGCCAGTGAACTCCTTGTGGAACTTGTAGATGGCGGTGGTCAGCAAGGTTTCCTGGCGTCGCGCCGGCCAGTACATCGGGTTCAGTGTCACGCCGCCGTAAATCCAGCAGGTGGTGTCGCGGGTGAACTGGGTGTTGGGCAGTGGCGGCAGGATGAAGCTGGAGTGGCCCAGGTAGTCGTTGTACATCTTGACCACGTCGGCACCTTCGCTTTGCGGCAGGTCCTGGCCCGCCACGCCGCCGATCAGGAACTCGGCCAGGTGGCGCGGGTCAAGGCCTTCGAGCCAGCTGCGCACTTCGTTGGTCAGGCCCACACCGACGGTGTCGGGGGTGATCTTGCGGTCGAGGATCCACTTCAGGGCCTCTTTGTTCTGCACGATGTCGGTCAGCAGGTTGTGCATCTCCAGCACATCCACACCGCGTTCGCGCATCTTGGTGACGAAGTCGAAATGGTCACGCTTGGCCTGGTCGACCCAGATCACATCGTCAAACAGCAGTTCGTCGCAGTTGCTCGGCGTCAGGCGCTTGTGCGCAAGGCCCGGGGCACAAACCATTACTTTGCGCAGTTTGCCGGCTTCGGAGTGGACACCGTACTTCTGTTTTTCAGCGGACATGGTTTCATTCCTCCAATTGAACGAAGACGTGGGTCAAAGGGTCAGGAAGCCGTCGTACAGGCCGAAGGCTGCCACCAGGGCGCCGATGACCACGGCTGCGAAGATCAGTTTTTCCACGTTGGTGAAGACAGGTTGGCCTACCTCACGCTTGGCCTTGGCGAACAGGATGGCGCCAGGTGCGTAGAGCAGGGCCGAGAGCAGCAGGTATTTCACGCCGCCGGCGTACAGCAGCCAGATGGCGTACAACAGGGCGATACCACCGATGATCAGGTCTTTCTTGCGTTCAGCCAGGGCCTGTTCGTAGGTTTCGCTGCGCAGTGCCAGCAGGAAGGCGTAGGCCGCCGACCACAGGTAAGGCACCAGGATCATCGAGGTGGCGAGGTAGATCAGCGACAGGTAGGTGCTGTTGGAGAACAGCGTGATCACCAGGAAGATCTGCACCATGGCGTTGGTCAGCCACAGGGCGTTGGCCGGTACCTGGTTGGCGTTTTCGCGGCGCAGGAACTCCGGCATGGTGTGGTCCTTGGCGGCGGCGAACATGATTTCGGCACACAGCAGCACCCACGACAGCAGGGCCCCCAGCAGCGAGATGATCAGGCCGACGCTGATCAGCACCGCGCCCAGTGGCCGACCACATGCTCAAGCACCGCAGCCATCGACGGGTTCTGCAGCTTGGCCAGTTCCGGTTGGGTCATGATGCCCAGCGACAGCACGTTGACCAGCACCAGGAACAGCAGCACGGTAACAAAGCCGATGACCGTGGCCTTGCCCACGTCAGAGCGTTTTTCCGCCCGGGACGAGAAGATGCTCGCGCCCTCGATGCCGATGAACACCCACACGGTGACCAGCATCATGTTGCGCACCTGGTTCATCACACTGCCCAGCTCTGGCGTACCCAATGCCCAGATATCGGCGGTGAAGATGTCGAGCCTGAAGGCGAACAGGCAGATGAGCGCGAACAGCACCAACGGCACCACTTTGGCCACGGTGGTGACCAGGTTGATGAAGGCCGCTTCCTTGATACCGCGCAGCACCAGGAAGTGCACCGCCCACAACAGGACCGACGCGCCAATGATGGCGGCCGGCGTGTTGCCTTCACCGAAGATCGGGAAGAAGTAGCCCAGGGTGCTGAACAGCAGCACAAAGTAGCCGACGTTGCCCAGCCAGGCACTGATCCAGTAGCCCCAGGCCGAAGAGAAGCCCATGTAGTCGCCAAAACCGGCCTTGGCGTAGGCATACACCCCGCCATCCAGGTCAGGCTTGCGGTTGGCCAGGGTCTGGAACACGAAGGCCAGGGTCAACATGCCGACGGCGGTGATACCCCAGCCGATCAGCACGGCACCAACCCCAGCACTGGCGGCCATGTTTTGCGGCAGCGAGAAGATCCCGCCACCAATCATCGAGCCGACGACAAGTGCAACTAATGCGCCGAGCTTTAGTTTTCCGGATGAATCAGACATTTAACAACTCCTGCCAGGAGAAAGTTGACGTAAGAATAAATCTGACGCCTCAGCCATAACCTGACGTGTGTCAGTTTATGGTGACGTGAAGGTAGGAAATTTCCTTCACGGTGCTCCTGGAGAGTGCCGACAGCTTAAGCTGCAGGCCTTGCGCGCTGGCACCTCCATGTCTTTCTAGAGCAAACGCTCTGTTCAGCCTGCGATGCTTGAAGCTAGCCGCTTTTGCCGCTTTCGCAAATTTTTCACAATAATTTCGAGTTTTAACGGGAACTTTTCCAGTTGCTGGGCAGCTGCTAGCGTTATAAGGATTGGTGCATAGACAAAGCAGTTATGAGTGCTATAGGTTTAATGGCGTATTCCATTATAAGTAACAACATTTATATGGCGCGAAGGGCTGTTTCAAAGTCATTACAGCGCGAAAAAACGGGGGATGCATGAGCGAACCGGGACAGAAGCTGCGCCTGGGCGCGCTGATCGCGCTGGTGGTCGGCTCGATGATTGGTGGCGGGATTTTCTCGCTGCCGCAGAACATGGCGGCACGTGCCGATGTGGGTGCAGTGCTGATTGGCTGGGGCATCACCGCAGTCGGCATGCTGGCACTGGCCTTCGTGTTCCAGACCCTGGCCAACCGCAAGCCGGAGCTGGATTCGGGAGTGTATGCCTACGCCAAGGCCGGGTTTGGCGACTACATGGGCTTCTCTTCGGCCTGGGGCTACTGGATCAGTGCCTGGCTGGGCAACGTCGGTTATTTCGTGCTGCTGTTCAGTACCCTGGGTTTCTACTTTCCGGTGTTCGGCGAAGGCAACACGCCGATCGCCATCGGCTGTGCCTCGCTGCTGCTGTGGTCGGTGCATTTTCTGGTGCTGCGCGGTATCAAGGAAGCCGCGTTCATCAACCAGGTGACCACCGTGGCCAAGGTGGTGCCGTTGCTGATGTTCGTGGTGATTGCGGCGTTCGCCTTCCGGGCCGATATCTTCACCCGTGACATCTGGGGTTTGAGCAACCCCAAGTTCGGCAGCGTACTGGAGCAGGTACGCAACATGATGCTGGTGACCGTGTTCGTGTTCATCGGCATCGAGGGCGCCAGCGTGTATTCCGGGCGCGCTGAGCGTCGTTCAGACGTGGGCAAGGCCACGGTCATCGGCTTTCTCGGTGTACTGGCGCTGCTGGTGCTGGTCAACGTGCTGTCGCTGGGCATAATGACCCAGCCGGAATTGGCCGGGTTGCAGAACCCGTCGCTGGCCTCGGTGCTGGAGCATATCGTCGGCCCTTGGGGGGCTTTGCTGATCAGCCTTGGCCTGGCGGTATCGCTGCTTGGTGCCTTGTTGTCATGGGCGCTGCTGTGTGCCGAAATCCTTTTCGCCACGGCGCGGGACAAGACCATGCCGCGTTTCCTGGCCAAGGAAAACGCCAACCATGTGCCGGCCAATGCCCTGTGGCTGACCAACTGCATGATCCAGGGTTTTTTGCTGATTACGCTGTTCTCGGCCGGCACCTACACCAGCCTGATCTACCTGGCTTCGTCGATGATCCTGGTGCCGTACCTGTGGTCGGCGGCCTATGCCGTGCTGTTGGCGGCGCGTGCAGAAACGTATGCCGGGCAGCCGGGGTTGCGGCGCAAGGACTTGCTGGTGGCGCTGGTGGCCTTGCTGTATGCCGTGTGGTTGCTGTACGCAGGGGGGCTGAAGTACCTGCTGCTTTCGGCGCTGTTGTACGCACCGGGGGTGATCCTGTTCGCCAGGGCCAAGCGCGAGCAGGGGCAGGCGTTGTTCACCACCTGGGAGAAGCTGATTTTCGCTGCCGTGCTGGCGGGCGCTGCTTTGGCAGCCTACGCCCTGTATTCAGGGCTGTTGAGCTTGTGACGGGGCTGGGCAGGCATGTTCCGGGCGTGACCAGATCCACAGGTTGCCCAGGGTCATGCCGGCGATGGCCAGGAACACCGGCCAGTGGTGTTCCAGGAAGGTCAGCATCAGGCCTGCGCACAGCAGCATGCTGATGGTCGCGCTTACCTTGGCCCGGCGCTGGATCACCTTGCCATTGCGCCAGTTGTACAGGATTGGCCCGAACAGCCGGTGGTTCTCCAGCCAGGCAGACAAACGCGGCGAACTGCGGGTAGCTGCCCAGGCGGCCAGCAGGATGAATTCGGTGGTCGGCAAGCCAGGAATGACGATGGCGACCAAGCCCACCCCAAGGCTTACGTAAGCCAGGATTCCATACAACAGGCGGGCGATCTTCGAGCGGGCAGGTCGGGTCATGGTCTCACTGCAAAAAGCGGTTCGGCCACCGGTAGGGTGGCCGGGTACGGCGTATCAGGCCAGCGCGGCATCCGCAGCATAGGCATGCTTGAGCAGTTCGGTGAAACGCTCGAAGGCAGCAACTGCACCGCGCTCGGCGGCGGCGTCCTCTTCGGCCGACAGGTCAAGGCCATCGAGGATGCGGGTGAATTGCTTCCAGCCCTCGGCACGGCCACCGGCCGGCTCGCCCAGATGACGGGCACCGAAACTGTCGGACAGCTCCAGGGCCACGGCACGCTTGATCAGAAACGCAGCGCCCAGTTTGGAGCCTTCAGAGACGAAGATCCAGCCCATTGCCTCGCCCAGGCTTGGTTTGCCCAAGGCGCCAGGCACGGCAGCGGGTACTTCGGTGTCGAGGTCGGCAAGGTCCAGGCGGGCCTGGTCGGCACGGCAGCGCTCGGCCAGGTCGGGGACGATGGCGATCAGTTGCGGGTCGTTGTACAGCGCTTGCAGCTCGGACTGGAACAGGTACTGGGCTACGACGAAGCGGGCGAAGCTTTCGCGGCTGTCGAACGGCTTGTGCGATTTGACCAGGGCATCCAGCTCGGCGTGCGGGGCGTGGGTGATCTGGTTCAGGCGCTGGGAGCGCAGGGCTGGGCGGTCGGTCATGGGGCAGTCCTTGGAAAAAGGGGCGTCTAGATACAAGACGAAACAGCGGGGGCGGGACAGTAAAAAAAGCCGGTATTTGTGTTGCCTGTACCGGCCTCTTCGCGGGCGCGCCCGCTCCCACAGGTATTGCGCAGGCCCTGGGCCCTGTGATGTTCCTGTGGGAGCGGGTTTACCCGCGAAGAGGCCAGTACAGGCCAGTGGGATCAGATATCCCAAACCACATTGATACCGAAGTTGCGCCCCGGCATGCTCAGGCGGTCGATGTTGGCCGGCTGGGTAACAGCCGCTTCACCCTGGCCGTCGTAGCTGCGCACCGAATCCCACTGCCAGTACTTCTTGTCGGTGAGGTTGTACAGGCCGGCGTTGATGGTTACGTCGTCGGTGACTTTGTAATAGCCGGTCAGGTCCAGCACGCCGTAGCCCGGGGTGCGGAACTTCGAGGTCGAGCCGTCCGGCGAGTAGAAGGTGCTGTCGTCGACACGGGTCTTGCGCTTGACCAGTGTCCAGCTCAGCAGGCCACCGTAGTTCTGTTGTTCGTAACCCAGACCGAACACGCCCTTGAGCGGGTTGACGCTGTTCAGTGGCTCGCCGGTATCGTCGTTGCGGCCATAGGTGTAGGCAATCGAACCCTGGGTGTACAGGCCCTGCGGCGCGCCGAAGTGGTCGAGGTTCAGGCGGCCCTTGAACTCGGCACCCTTGATGGTGGCGTGCTTGATGTTGTTGGCCTGGAAGGTCTGCTCCAGGTTGGCGCTTTGCACGGCGTCTTCATCGATGAAGTCGCGGTACTTGTTGTAGAACACCGCCACGTCGAAGTTACCGGCGTCGAAGTTGCCACGCAGGCCGGTTTCGTAGCTTTTGCTCTTCTCCGGTTCGAGGTTCGGGTTGCCCTCTACACGGTAGCCTTGCTCGATGTTTTCAAAGCGACCATACATGGCTTTGGCCGTCGGCGTGCGGAAGCCTTCGGCATACTGGCCGTACCAGGTGTAGTTGTCGTTGAAGGCATAGGTCAGGCCAAACTTGGGCGAGACGCGGTGCCACTTCTTGTCCGAGTCGTCCTGGGAGGTAGGTGCCGTACCGGTCGACGCCAGGCCACGCAGGAATTCGTCGGTGAACTTGGGTTCCATGCGCGTGTAGTCGTAGCGGGCGCCGGGCATGAAGGTCCAGTTGTTCCAGCGGATCTCGTCCTGCACGAACAGGCTGTAGGTGTTCACGGTCGGGTCCGGGAAATCGCTGACCAGTGCCTGGCCATCTGCCGCGCGGTCGGCGCCGACGGCGGCGCAACCAGAGCCAATGGTCAGGCAGGTGCCGGTGCCACTGCGCGAGCCGGTGACCTTCTCGTGCTTGAGCGTGGTGCCGTAGGTCAGCAGGTGGTCGGTGGCGCCGATGCTGAAGGCCTTGTCCAGCTGGGCGTCGAATACCCACTGGCGGTCCTTGTAGGTGGTGTCGCGGGTACGCAGCACTTGGCGACCAGGCGGTGCGTAGACTTCTTCGGTGTGCTGGTCGGTCTTGGCGATCTGGTAGTTGAGGCTCCACTTCACGTGGTCGGCAACCAGCGAATCCAGGCCGAACTCATGGTTGATGCCGAAGCGCTCGCGGGTGATGGTGTCATTGCCGCTGCGCGCCTTGTAGTAGCCCATGCCGCCAAAGCCGGGAATGAAAGGCCCGCCCACCGCGCTTAGAATGTTCTGGTCGCGGTCATCCTTGTAGCGTTCGTAGGTGAGGCCCAGGCGCGCGTCGTCGGCGTAGTTCCAGCCCAGCTTGGCCAGCACGTTGGTGGTGCGCACGTCCATCGGGTTGGCTTCCGTGCGCGACAGGCCGTCGCCACTGTGGTTGCCGTGGGTTTCGGTCTCGTGGCCGTTGCGCTGGCTCAGGTGCAGCAAGCCATCGAAATCGCCCTGGCGGCCGGCGACAGTGGCCGAGGTCAGCCAGCTTTCATCAACCGAGCTGTAGCCGGTCTTCAGGCGCGCACCCACATCCTTGCCGGGCTTGATGATGTCGTCCGGGTCGAGGGTGAAGTAGCTCACCGCGCCGCCGATGGCGTTGCTGCCGTACAGCACCGAGGCCGGGCCGCGGAGGATTTCCACGCGCTTGACGATTTCCGGGTCGACGTAGTTCCTTTGGGTCTGGGCGTAGGGGCCGTAGAAGAAGCTGTCCGGGATCGACACGCCGTCGACCTGGGTGAGGATTCGCTCGCCGTCGATGCCCCGGATGTTGTAGCCGTTCAGGCCGCTGCGCTGGCCGGTACCGGCCACCGACACACCCGGCTCGTAGCGCACCAGGTCCTGGATGTTGTTGACGTTCTGCCGGTCCAGTTGCTCGCGGGTCTGCACGCTGACGGTACTAGGCACCTGGCTGACATCCTGCGCGCTACGGGTGGCGCTGACGGTCACCTGCTGCAGGGCCACCACATTGCCGCTGGCCTGGCGTTCAAGTACCACGTTGCCGTTGCTGATCTTGCGGAAACCCAGGCCAGTACCGTGCAGCAAGCGCTTGAGGGCCGCTTCGGGTGCCAGCGAGCCTTGTACACCCGGGGAAGCCACGCCATCGGCCAGCTCGGCGCTGAAGCCGACTTGCCAACCGGTGACCTGGCTGAAGGCATTGATTGCCGACACCAGTGGCTGCTGGCTGATACTGAAGCGGTAGTCACCCATGCGCGGGCTGCTGGCCTGGGCCGGTTCGGCGGCCAGCGCAGGCAGGCTGCAGGCGCCGCTGGCGAGCAGGGCCAAGGTCAACAGGGACAGACGGGGAAGGGTGGACGAGCGGGTAGGACCAGTGGACATCGGTAGCGCTCCCAGATGCGCGGGCTGTTATAGGTGATGGCTGTTCTCGTTTTCAAACAAGAATCAGTTGCATTGGCTATAACGAGACGGGCGGGGTCGCGCGATCGCGTAAAAATAATTTGCGGGTCAGTTCAGGATGACCAGCGCGGGGTACTCGTGCAGCTGTGCCGAGGTGATGTGGGCCAGTGCGCGCAGGGTTTCCAGTGGCTGGTCGAGGCGGTAGTTGCCGGTGACGGCAACGTCTTCCAGTTGCGCATTGCGGTTGATGATCCAACCGGGGTAATAGCGCCGCACTTCGGCCAGCACCTGGCTCAACGGGCAATTCTCGAAGACCAGGCGGCCGTCGACCCAGGCCAGGTCCTTGTTCATGTCGGGGCGTTGGCGCTGGCTGAAGCCCTGCGGGCCGACGCTGATGCTGTCGCCGGCACTCAGGCGGATGCGCTGGTCGCGCGCGCCCTGCAGGTCGACATCACCGCGTTGCACCCGCACCTGGGCCTCGCCATCGAGGTAGCGCACGGCAAAGTCGGTGTTACGCACCTGGGCACGCAACGGCCCGGCTTCCACCTCCAGCGGCAGCAACGCGTCCTCGGGTACCTGGAAGTAAGCCTCGCCCTGCAGCAGGCGGGCGACCTGGCGGCCGTCGCGACGGTCGCTGGCAAATGCCGAGTTGGTGTTCAGCAGCACCTTGGCACCGTCATCCAGCTGCAGGCGCTGGCGCTCACCCACCACCGTCAGGTGGTCAGCCTGCAGGCGCATGGGCAGGTTACCGACAGTGAACAGCCCGACCAGCAGAACCGCCGCAGTGGCCAACGGTTTCCAGTGGCTGCGCAGGCGGCCGCGCCACGAGCGGCGTTGCTGCTGGTGCAGCTGCGTGGCTACATGGTGCAGCGGCGTACCATTCCACAGGGCTTCCGCCTCGACATAGGCCTCGGCGTTTTCCGGTGCGGCGCTCAGCCAGGCTTCAAAGGCCTGGGTGTCTTCGGCACTGGCACATTGCAGGCGCACCAGCCAGTCCAGCGCCTCGTCCATGGCACGAGCACGGGCGCTGGGCCCGGCGGGTGACGGGCGAGGGGCGGGGCTGTCAGTCACGGTGAATCCTTGAATGGTTTTTCGCGAATGATCAAGGCTAAGGCGGGGTGTGGCAAGGGCTTTGCGTAACCGCCGGGCTGCGGTCGGCTCACTTGAGGCGGTCGGCGACACCCATGCAGATCGCCATGATCAGCTTTAGCTCCTTCTGTACCGTGCTGGGCGAAACCTTCAGTTGCTCGGCAATTTCCAGATAGGTGGCGCCATGCAGGCGGCTGAGGATGAAGATGCGCTGCTGGCGTTCGCTCAGCTGGTTGAGGCTGAGGCTCAGGTGCTTGAGCAACTGCTCGGCATGGGCGGCATCTTCGCTGCTGGTGGCGGGTGCGGCCACGCTGTGCAGCACTTCGTCGGGCACGTCGTCGACCAGCATGCGGGCCTGCACCCGGCGTGCCCGTAGGTGGTCCAGTGCCAGGTTGCGTGCGGTCTGGAACACGAACGGCTCGATATGCTCGATGGGCCGCTCGCCCAGGGCGCGGGAAACCCGCAGGTAGGTTTCCTGCAGCAGATCCTCGGCGGTGCTGGGGTTACCGACCATGCGCTGCAAGGTGCGCAGCAGGGTAAGGCGCTGGACGAGGAAGACAGAGTTGAACCGGGACTGACTCACGGGGGGACCTGGCCGACGAAAGGTTAATGATAATGCTTATCATCTGTGCCTGAGGTCAAGTGTGGAAATGTTAGGAAAAGGTAAAGATTGTACGTCTCTCGGCTTTCGCGATCCCTGTAGGAGCGGCCTTGTGTCGCGATGGGCCGCAGAGCGGCCCCAACAATTGGTGCTGGAACCGAGGTTTCGGGGCTGCTGCGCAGCCCATCGCGACACAAGGCCGCTCCTACAGGGAGCGTGCCAAATCTTAGCCGGCCCGGCACAACGCCAAACAGTTATCCAGCATCCGGTTACTGAACCCCCACTCATTGTCGTACCAGGCCAGCACCTTGAGCATGCGCCCGTTGGCCCGGGTGTGGTTGGCGTCGAAGATCGACGACAGCGGGTTGTGGTTGAAATCGCAGGAAACCAGCGGCAAGGCGTTGTAGCCCAATACCCTGGAGTGCTTGCTGGCTTCAAGGAACAGCTGGTTGACCTGCTCGGCGGTGGCCTCGCGCTTGAGGTTGACGGTGAGGTCCACCAGCGACACGTTGATCACCGGTACCCGCACCGCCATGCCGGTCAGCTTGCCGGCCAGTTCCGGCAGTACCAGGCCCACGGCTTCGGCGGCGCCGGTCTTGCTCGGGATCATCGACTGGGTGGCCGAGCGCGCGCGGTACGGGTCGCTGTGGTACACATCGGTCAGCACCTGGTCGTTGGTGTAGGCGTGAATGGTGGTCATCAGGCCTTGTTCGATACCGAACTCGCGGTGCAGCACCTGGGCGATCGGCGCCAGGCAGTTGGTGGTACAGGAGGCGTTGGAAATGACCTGGTGCGAGGCCCGCAGGATGTCGTGGTTGACCCCGTACACCACCGTGGCATCGGCGCCCTTGGCCGGTGCCGAGACAATCACCTTGCCAGCCCCGGCGGCCAGGTGCGCGGCAGCCTTGGCGCGGTCGGTGAACAGCCCGGTGCACTCGAACACCACGTCGATCGCCTCGGCCTTCCAGGGCAGTTCGGCCGGGTTGCGGATGGCACTGACCGCAATGCGGTCACCATTGACCGTGAGGCTTTCGTGGTCGGCCTCGACCGTGGCGTCGAAGGTGCCGTGCACGCTGTCGTATTTGAGCAGGTGGGCATTCATGGCGCTGTCGCCCAGGTCGTTGATGGCGACGACCTGCAGGTCCTGGCGGTAGCCTTGGGTATACAGTGCGCGCAGGACGTTGCGCCCGATGCGGCCGAATCCATTGATGGCGATGCGTAGGGTCATGGCAGTACCTCTGGCAGTCCGAGTGAAACCTGTGGCAAAAAGGAGCCTCACTGAAACGGTTTTGTTGTTGGAATTACAAGATTATTCACTGGCTGATAGAAAACAAGCCTTTTTAGTGGCAGTATTTTGTTTAAACATACAACGAGTGGTTGGGCGATGTGCCTCCACCGATGCAGCGGGCTCCTTACCTTGAGCCTAGGCCGCAATCGTTTGGAGGGGAAATGCCCGGTAAACCGCCCTTACAATTAGCCTGGAGTCCAGTACATGCATCCGCGCATCCTTGAGGTCACCCAGCGGCTGGTCGAACGCAGCCGTGCCACCCGCGAACGCTACCTGCAGCTGATTCGCGGCGCGGCCAGTGACGGCCCCATGCGTGCCAGCCTGCAATGCGCCAACTTCGCCCATGGCGTGGCCGGTTGCGGCAGCGAGGACAAACAGACCCTGCGCCTGATGAATGCGGCCAACGTAGCCATCGTCTCGGCCTACAACGACATGCTGTCTGCCCACCAGCCGTACCTGCACTTCCCCGAACAGATCAAGCAGGCCCTGCGCGAGGTCGGCTCGGTCGGCCAGTTCGCCGGTGGTGTGCCGGCCATGTGCGATGGCGTGACCCAGGGCGAGCCGGGCATGGAGCTGGCCATCGCCAGCCGCGAAGTCATTGCCATGTCTACTGCGGTAGCGCTGTCGCACAACATGTTCGACGCCGCGCTTATGCTGGGTATCTGCGACAAGATCGTTCCGGGGCTGATGATGGGCGCACTGCGCTTTGGCCACTTGCCGACAATTTTTGTCCCGGGCGGGCCGATGGTTTCCGGTATCTCCAACAAGCAGAAGGCCGACGTGCGCCAGCGCTATGCCGAAGGCAAGGCCAGCCGTGAAGAGTTGCTGGAGTCGGAGATGAACTCCTATCACAGCCCGGGTACCTGCACCTTCTACGGCACCGCCAACACCAACCAGTTGGTGATGGAAGTGATGGGCCTGCATCTGCCGGGCGCTTCGTTCGTAAACCCGTACACGCCGTTGCGCGATGCGCTTACCGCCGAGGCCGCGCAGCAGGTCACGCGCATGACCAAGGCCAGTGGCAGCTTCATGCCGCTGGGCGAAATCGTCGACGAGAAAGCGTTGGTAAACTCCATCGTCGCCCTGCACGCCACGGGCGGTTCGACCAACCACACCCTGCACATTCCGGCGATTGCGCAGGCGGCCGGTATCCAGCTCACCTGGCAAGACATGGCCGACCTGTCCGAAGTGGTGCCGACCCTGTCGCACGTGTACCCCAACGGCAAGGCCGACATCAACCACTTCCAGGCCGCTGGCGGCATGGCCTTCCTGATCCGCGAGCTGCTGGATGCCGGGCTGCTGCACGAAGACGTCAACACAGTGGCCGGCCATGGCCTGCGCCGCTACACCCGGGAACCGTTCCTCGACAACGGCAAGCTGGTGTGGCGTGAAGGGCCGCAGCAGAGCCTGGACGAAAGCATCCTGCGCCCGGTGGCACGGCCATTCTCGGCCGAAGGCGGCCTGCGGGTGATGGAAGGCAACCTTGGCCGTGGCGTGATGAAGGTTTCCGCCGTCGCCCCCGAGCATCAGGTGGTCGAAGCCCCGGCGCGGGTATTCCACGACCAGCAGTCGCTGGCAGATGCGTTCAAGGCCGGCGAGCTGGAGCGTGACTTTGTCGCCGTGGTGCGCTTCCAGGGCCCGCGCTGCAACGGCATGCCCGAACTGCACAAGCTCACGCCGTTCCTCGGCGTGCTGCAAGACCGGGGCTACAAAGTGGCGCTGGTTACCGACGGGCGCATGTCGGGTGCCTCGGGCAAGATCCCGGCGGCCATCCATGTTTGCCCCGAAGCGTATGACGGCGGCCCGCTGGCGCGGGTGCGCGATGGTGATATCGTGCGGGTCGATGGTGTCGAAGGCACGCTGCGGGTGATGGTGTCGGCCGAAGAACTGGCCAGCCGCGACCTGCCGCCAGCCCCTCAGGGCAACGACCTGGGCTGCGGGCGCGAGCTTTTCGGCTTCATGCGCATGGCGTTCAGCCCGGCAGAGCAGGGCGCCAGTGCCTTTACCTCTGGCCTGGAGCACCTCAAATGAAAGACCTGCTGGTTGGCGACATCGGCGGCACCAATGCCCGTTTTGCGTTGTGGCGAAACAACCAGCTGCACGAGGTAAAGGTGTTCGCCACCGCAGACTACACCAGCCCGGAGCAGGCCATCGAGGCCTACCTGTACGGCCAGGGCATCGCCCGCGGCGGCTTGGCGGCAGTGTGCCTGGCGGTGGCCGGGCCGGTCGATGGCGATGAGTTCCGCTTTACCAATAACCACTGGCGCCTGAGCCGCACGGCCTTCTGCAAGACCTTGCAGGTCGAGCGGCTGTTGCTGATCAACGACTTCACCGCCATGGCGCTGGGCATGACCCGCCTGCGCGAAGGTGAGTTTCGTGAAGTCTGTCCCGGCCAGGCCGACCCGTTACGGCCGGCGCTGGTGATAGGGCCAGGCACTGGCCTGGGTGTGGGTTCGCTGCTGCGCCTGGGCGAGCAGCACTGGCAGGCCTTGCCGGGGGAGGGCGGGCATGTCGACCTGCCGGTGGGCAATGCCCGCGAAGCGGCAATCCACCAGCAGATCCACGGGCAGATCGGCCATGTCAGTGCCGAGACCGTGCTCAGTGGTGGGGGCCTGGTGCGGCTGTATCAGGCCATCTGCGCGCTGGATGGCGACACACCCCGGCACACTTCCCCTGCGCAAATCACCGATGCCGCGCTGGGCGGCGAGCCGCGGGCGCTGGCGGTGGTCGAGCAGTTCTGTCGGTTCCTTGGGAGAGTCGCTGGTAACAATGTACTCACGCTGGGGGCCCGAGGCGGGGTCTATATTGTCGGCGGGGTGATCCCGAGATTCGCCGAGCTGTTTTTGCGCAGCGGGTTTGCCACAAGCTTTGCCGACAAGGGTTGCATGAGTGGCTATTTCGCTGGCGTGCCGGTGTGGCTGGTAACGGCGGAGTTTTCCGGGTTGCTGGGCGCTGGTGTGGCCTTGCAGCAGGCGCTGGATCACGGATAGTTGAAGGGGGCCGCTTTGCGGCCCATCGCGACACAAGGCCGCTCCCACAGGGGCCTGTGTACGCCGATCAATGTGGGAGCGGCCTTGCGTCGCGATGGGCTGCGAAGCAGCCCCAGAAGGCAACACCGGACAACAGGCAAAAAGACCTGTAACCAACAAGAGGAAGGACCACCTTGAGCACTGCCGGCAAATCGATCCTGATGGTCGACGACGACCAGGAAATCCGCGAGCTGCTGCAAACCTACCTGAGCCGCTCCGGCTTCCAGGTGCATGCCGAGGCCGATGGCGCCGGCTTTCGCCGCACGCTGGAAAGCGCCCCCTGCGACCTGGTCATCCTCGACGTCATGCTGCCCGACGAAGACGGCTTCAGTTTGTGCCGCTGGGTCCGCCAGCACCCGCGCCAGGCCCGCGTGCCGATCATCATGCTCACCGCCAGCTCCGACGAAGCCGACCGGGTCATCGGCCTGGAACTGGGCGCCGACGACTACCTGGGCAAACCCTTCAGCCCGCGTGAACTGCAAGCGCGTATCAAGGCCCTGCTGCGTCGCGCCGAATTTGGCCAGGCGGCGCCGGGCAATGCGGTACTGGCCTTCGACGACTGGCGCCTGGACACGGTCAGTCACCGGCTGTTCCACCGTGATGGCGAAGAGGTGGTGCTGTCTGGTGCCGATTTCGCCCTGCTCAAACTGTTCCTCGACCACCCGCAGCAGATTCTTGACCGTGACACCATCGGCAACGCCACCCGCGGCCGCGAGCCGATGCCGCTGGACCGCATCGTCGACATGGGTGTCAGCCGCCTGCGCCAGCGCCTGCGTGACACCGACAAACCACCCCGGCTGATCCGCACCGTGCGCGGCAGTGGCTATCTGTTGGCGGCGCATGTCTGCAGTGCGCCCTGAGCGCCATTGGCGCCTGCTGCCGCGCTCGTTGCTGGGGCGCATGCTGCTGCTGACCCTGCTGGTGGTGCTGCTGGCCCAGGGCTTGTCCAGCATCATCTGGGTTTCTCAACTGCGCGCCAGCCAGTTGCAGGGGCTGCGTGCCAGTGCCAGCAGCCTGGCCCATTCGATGAGCGCCAGCGTCAGCTACTTCCGCTCGTTGCCGGTGGCTTACCGGCCGCTGGTGCTCGACCAGTTGCGCAGCATGGGCGGCACGCGCTTTTTCGTGTCGCTCAACGCCACGCCGCTGGACATGCAGGTACTGCCCGTCACCCCGCGCAAGCAGGCGGTGATCGATGTGTTCCAGCAGGTGCTGCACGAGCGCCTGGGGTCGCAGATGGAAATTTCCGTGGAGTTCGTCAGCCCTGACGACCTGCGCATTTTCAACAGCGGTCTGAAACTCGACGAACTGCCACGCTCCTGGGCGCATTACTCACTGACCCTGGAGCCGCTGAACCCGCCGGTGCTGGTAACGCAAATCCGCCTGGGCGAAGGCGAGTGGTTGTACATCGCTTCGCTGCTGCCCGAGCCTTACACCAGCCTTGAGGCCGAACGCCTGCCCCGGCAGCAGATCGGTTTCATCGTGCTCACCACCGCCTTGCTGCTGTTGTTCATCGGCCTGCTGGTGCATTGGCAAAGTTGGCCACTCAAGCGCCTGGCGCGGGCTGCGCGGGAGATGTCGCTGGGTGCCGATGTGGCGCCGCTGGCGGAAGGTGGCGGCAGCGAAGTGGTTGAGGTTAGCCGGGCGTTCAACAGCATGCGCGAGCGCATCAGCCGCTACCTGACCGAACGCAGCCAGCTGTTCAGCGCCATTTCCCACGACCTGCGAACACCGATCACCCGGTTGCGGCTGCGGGTCGAACTGCTGGAGGACGAACGGCTGCAGGCCAAGTTCAGCCAGGATCTGGACGAGCTGGAGCTGCTGGTCAAGGGCGCGTTGCAGTGCGTGAAGGACACCGACATCCACGAAAACATCGAGCCGGTTGACCTCAACCAGGTGCTGGAGATCCTGGCTGAGCCTTACCTGGGGGATGGTCGCATCACCGTCGATGGCCGGGCGCTGGCACCGTACCCGGGCAAGCCGTTGGCGCTGCGGCGCTGCATCGGCAACCTGATCGACAACGCCATCAAGTACGGCGAGCGGGCGCGGCTGCGCATCATCGACAGTGCCGAGGGCTTTGTGCTGCAGGTGGATGACCAGGGGCCGGGGGTGCCGCAGCAGCAGCTGGAGCAGGTGTTCGAGCCGCATTTCCGCCTGGCCGGGCAGCAGCAAGGGTATGGGCTGGGGTTGGGCATTGCGCGCAACATAGCCCATAGCCATGGTGGCGAGGTGAGCTTGCTGAACCTGCGTGAGGGCGGGTTACGGGTGACCTTGTACCTGCCGCGGGGTATGGACTGAGATTTTGTACTGCCTGTACCGGCCTCTTCGCGGGCAAGCCCGCTCCCACAGGGATCACGCCGTACCTGTGGGAGCGGGCGCGCCCGCGAAGAGGCCGGCACAGGCAACACAAATGTCACTGCCCAGTGACAATCCCATCCTCCTTCGTGACATCCACCAAAACCCCGCTGGCTAGAATTCGCAAACGACTGGCAAGGATCAAGCTGGCCCATGAACACCCTCAATCTGCCTGCCACCAGCTGGCTCAACGCCCCGGCCCACACCGCCTGGCGCCGGGCCGAAGCACAGCGCCTGCTGGATTTCGCCAAGGCCGCGAAACTGCCTGACGGCTTCGGCAACCTCGACGCCAACGGGCAACTCGCCCCCGGCGCCCGCGCCGAAACCATGAACACCGCGCGCATGACCCACTGTTTCGCCCTGGCCCACCTGCAGGGCATCCCCGGTTGCCTGGCGTATGCCGAACACGGCGTGGCCGCCTTGCGCGGTGCCATGCAGGACGCCAGCTACGGCGGCTGGTTCGCCCACCCCGGGGGGCAGGAAGACAGCGGCAAGGTCGCCTACCTGCATGCCTTCGTCGCCCTGGCTGCCAGCTCGGCAGTGGTGGCCGACGTAGCCGACGCCCACGCATTGCTGGACGACGCGACGCAGGTGATCGAAACGCGCTTCTGGAGCGAAGCCGAAGGTGCCCTTCAAGAGGCCTTCTCCCGCGCCTGGCAGCTACCTGAGCCGTACCGTGGCGCCAACAGCAACATGCACGCGACCGAGGCATTCCTGGCCCTGGCAGACGTCACTGGCAACAGCCTGTGGCTGCAACGCGCCTTGCGTATTGCCGAACGCATCATCCATAGCCATTCCGCTGCCAACGGTTATCGGGTCATCGAGCATTTCGACGCCCATTGGCAGCCGCTGCCGGATTACAACCACGAACACCCCGCCGACCACTTCCGGCCGTATGGCACCACGCCCGGGCATGCCCTGGAATGGGCACGGTTGCTGCTGCACCTGGAGGCCAGTCTCGAGCAGGCTGGCCTTCAGGCTCCGCAATGGCTGCAAAGGTGTGCCCGCGCCTTGTTCAACACAGCCTGCCAGCAGGCATGGAACGCCGATGGCGAACCGGGTTTCGTCTACACCCTGGACTGGGCCGATCGCCCTGTCGTGCATGCGCGTTTGCACTGGGTGCATGCGGAAGCCTGCGCCGCCGCCGCAGCCCTGTTGCAGCGTACTGGCGAGGCGCAGTACGAGCAGTGGTACCGCAACTGCTGGGGCTTTATCGCCAACCACTTCATCGACGCCGTCGGTGGCAGCTGGCACCACGAACTCGATGCCCGCACCCGGCCAGCCGGGACCATCTGGCCCGGCAAGCCAGACCTCTATCACGCCTATCAGGCGCTGCTGCTGCCGGGCCTGCCACTTGCCCCCAGCCTGGCCAGCAACCTGGCCGGCAATGTAACCAGATGATGACATTCACGCATCGCTTCGTTACCTGACGAGGCGGGCACGCTGTTTAGACTCCATGCAACGCAAGCGATCGACTTGCACGGCATAACAACAAGAAAGGTGCTTCGATGAATTCCACGCTCCGTCTCGCTGCCGCCATATCCCTGGCCTCTCTACTGCCGCTCGGTGCCCAGGCTGCCGAATCCCAAGGCAGTGTCGAAGTGGTGCACTGGTGGACTTCTGGCGGTGAAAAAGCGGCCGTCGATGTGCTCAAGGCACAGGTCGAAAAAGACGGCTTCACCTGGAAGGACGGCGCCGTTGCCGGTGGCGGCGGTGCCACGGCCATGACCGTGCTCAAGAGCCGCGCCGTGGCCGGCAACCCGCCGGGTGTCGCGCAGATCAAAGGCCCGGACATCCAGGACTGGGCGGCCACCGGCCTACTCGACGCCGATGTTCTCAAGGGCGTGGCCAAGGAAGAGAAGTGGGACTCGCTACTCGACAAGAAGGTCGCTGACACCGTGAAGTACGACGGTGACTACGTTGCCGTACCGGTGAACATCCACCGCATCAACTGGCTATGGATCAACCCCGAAGTCTTCAAGAAAGCCGGCATCGAAAAGGCGCCCGCCAGCCTCGACGAATTCTATGCAGCCGCCGACAAGCTCAAGGCCGCCGGCTTCATCCCGCTTGCCCATGGCGGCCAGCCATGGCAAGACAGCACGGTGTTCGAAAGCGTGGTGCTGGCCGTGATGGGGGCCGACGGTTACAAGAAGGCCATGGTCGACCTCGACAGCGCGACCCTGACCGGCCCGCAGATGGTCAAGGCGCTGACCGAACTGAAAAAGGTCGCCACCTACATGGACCCGGATGGCAAGGGCCAGGACTGGAACCTGGAAGCCGCCAAGGTCATCAACGGCAAGGCCGGCATGCAGATCATGGGAGACTGGGCCAAGAGCGAATGGACCCTGGCGAAGAAAACCGCCGGCAAGGATTACCAGTGCGTGCCGTTCCCCGGTACCGACAAGGCCTTCCTGTACAACATCGACTCGCTGGTGGTGTTCAAGCAGAACAACGCTGGCACCTCCGCCGGCCAGCAGGACATCGCGCGCAAGGTGCTGGGTGAGGACTTCCAGAAAGTCTTCAGCACTAACAAAGGCTCGATCCCGGTGCGTAACGACATGCTTGCCGACATGGGCAAGTATGGTTTCGATGCCTGCGCGCAAACCTCCGCCAAGGACTTCCTTGCCGATGCCAAAACCGGTGGCCTGCAGCCAAGCATGGCGCACAACATGGCCACCACGCTGGCCGTGCAGGGTGCGTTCTTCGATGTGGTAACCAACTACATCAACGACCCCAAGGCCGACCCGGCCGATGCGGCGAAGAAACTGGCGGCGGCGATCAAGGCTGCCCAGTAAGGGCTGACGCAATCCCGTTGTAGGAGCGGCCTTGCGTCGCGATGGGCTGCGCAGCAGCCCCAGAACCTGCGCACTCGATCTTTCAGGTAGGTGTTGGCTCAAGTCCTTGGGGCTGCTTTGCAGCCCATCGCGACACAAGGCCGCTCCTACAGGGGGGTGCGGCGCCTTTGAGGTGAACCATGACCACTACAACCGCCCAACTGCGGGCCTCACCCCTGGACGCGCTTCAGCGCTGGCTGCCCAAACTGGTGCTTGCGCCGAGCATGTTCATCGTCCTGGTGGGCTTCTACGGCTACATCCTCTGGACCTTCGTGCTGTCTTTCACTACCTCGACCTTCCTGCCCACCTACAAATGGGCCGGCCTTGCGCAATACGCCCGGCTGTTCGACAACGACCGCTGGTGGGTGGCCAGCAAGAACCTGCTGCTGTTCGGCGGCCTGTTCATCGCCATCAGCCTGGCTATTGGCGTGTTGCTGGCGGTGCTGCTGGACCAGCGCATGCGCCGCGAAGGCTTCATCCGCACGATTTACCTGTACCCCATGGCACTGTCGATGATCGTGACCGGCACCGCCTGGAAGTGGCTGCTCAACCCCGGCATGGGGCTGGACAAGCTGCTGCGCGACTGGGGCTGGGAGGGCTTTCGCCTGGACTGGCTGATCGACCCTGACCGGGTGGTGTATTGCCTGGTGATCGCTGCCGTGTGGCAGGCCTCGGGCTTCATCATGGCGATGTTCCTGGCCGGCCTGCGTGGTGTCGACCCGTCGATCATCCGCGCGGCGCAGATGGATGGTGCCAGCCTGCCACGCATCTACTGGACCGTGGTGCTGCCCAGCCTGCGCCCGGTGTTCTTCAGTGCGCTGATGATCCTTTCGCACATTGCCATCAAGAGCTTCGACCTGGTGGCAGCAATGACCGCAGGCGGCCCGGGCTATTCGTCCGACTTGCCGGCCATGTTCATGTACTCGTTTACCTTCAGCCGCGGCCAGATGGGCATGGGCTCGGCCAGCGCCATCCTCATGCTCGGGGCGATCCTGGCGATCCTCGTGCCTTACCTGTACTCGGAGCTGCGGAGCAAACGCCATGCATAGCCCTGCCAACAAGGCGCCGCTGAGCGCGAGCCGCATCGCCATCCACGCCGTATTGCTGGCTGCGGTGCTGTTGTACCTGGTGCCGCTGGTGGTGATGCTGCTGACCAGCTTCAAGAGCCCGGAAGACATCAGCACCGGCAACCTGCTGAGTTGGCCGCAGGTGATTACCGGCATTGGCTGGATCAAGGCCTGGGGCACGGTCAGCGGGTACTTCTGGAACTCGATCATGATCACCGTGCCAGCGGTATTGATCTCCACCGCCATCGGCGCGTTGAACGGCTATGTGCTGTCGATGTGGCGTTTTCGTGGCTCGCAGCTGTTCTTCGGCCTGCTGCTGTTCGGCTGCTTCCTGCCGTTCCAGACCGTGCTGCTGCCGGCCTCGTTCACCCTCGGCAAGCTTGGCCTGGCCAGCACCACCGGCGGCCTGGTGCTGGTGCATGTGGTCTACGGGCTGGCCTTTACCACACTGTTTTTCCGCAACTTCTACGTGAGCATCCCCGATGCGCTGGTGAAGGCCGCGCGCCTGGACGGTGCCGGGTTTTTCACCATTTTCCGCCGCATCATCCTGCCGATGTCCACGCCCATCATCATGGTTTGCCTGATCTGGCAGTTCACCCAGATCTGGAACGACTTCCTGTTCGGCGTGGTGTTCTCCAGTGGCGACTCACAACCGATCACCGTGGCGCTGAACAATCTGGTCAACACCAGCACCGGGGCCAAGGAATACAACGTCGACATGGCGGCGGCGATGATCGCTGGCCTGCCAACCCTGCTGGTCTACGTGGTAGCAGGCAAATATTTCGTCCGCGGGCTGACGGCCGGCGCGGTCAAGGGGTAAGTCATGGCAACGCTCGAACTTCGCAATGTGAACAAGACCTACGGCAGCGGCCTGCCGGACACCCTCAAGGACATCCAGCTGTCGATCAAGGATGGCGAGTTCCTGATCCTGGTTGGGCCTTCCGGTTGCGGCAAATCGACCTTGATGAACTGCATCGCCGGCCTTGAGCAGATTACCGGCGGCGCGATCCTCATCGACGACCAGGATGTCAGCGGCATGAGCCCCAAGGACCGCGACATCGCCATGGTGTTCCAGTCCTACGCGCTGTACCCGACCATGAGCGTGCGCGAGAACATCGAGTTTGGCCTGAAGATCCGCAAACTGCCCCAGGCGGCCATCGACGAAGAGGTGGCGCGGGTGGCCAAGCTGCTGCAGATCGAACACCTGTTGGCGCGCAAGCCGGCGCAGCTGTCCGGTGGCCAGCAGCAACGGGTGGCCATGGGGCGGGCGCTGGCGCGGCGGCCGAAGATCTACCTGTTCGATGAGCCGCTGTCCAACCTCGATGCCAAGCTGCGGGTCGAGATGCGCACCGAAATGAAACTGATGCACCAGCGCCTGAAGACCACCACCGTGTACGTCACCCACGACCAGATCGAGGCCATGACCCTGGGCGACAAAGTGGCGGTGATGAAGGACGGCATCATCCAGCAGTTCGGTACGCCGCAGCAGATCTACAACGACCCGGCCAACCAGTTTGTCGCCAGCTTCATCGGTTCGCCGCCAATGAACTTCGTCCCGGTGCGCCTCGCCCGGCAGGAAGGGCGCTTGCTGGCCGTGCTCGACAGTGGCCAGGCGCGTTGCGAGCTGCCCTTGGGCGTAGCCGGTGAAGAGCTGGACGGTCGCGAGATCATTCTCGGCATCCGCCCTGAACAGATCGCCCTGGGTGCCGCGGAGGGTAACGGCCTGCCAGGCATCCGCGCCGAGGTGCAGGTGACCGAACCCACCGGGCCCGACCTGCTGGTATTTGTCACCCTCAACCAGACCAAGGTGTGTTGCCGGCTGGCGCCGGATGTGGCGTGCCGGGTGGGCGACACCCTCAACCTGCAATTCGATCCTGCCCGGGTGCTGCTGTTCGACGCCGCAAGCGGCGAACGCCTGCACCTGGCAAGCACTGCGGCAACCGCAAAGGACAACGTGGCTCACTTCAAAGGCCGTTGACTCGTCTACACCATCAATAAGAAAAAAGAGGACGCAAAGGGATGGAACAGCGCAAACGCATCAGGACATTGGGCTCGCTGGCTTTGCTCGCCGTTGTCGGCAGCAGTGGCGCGCAGGCTGCCGAAGCCTTTTCCAGCGAATCAAAATGGATGACCGGAGATTGGGGCGGCACCCGTACCGAGCTGCTGGAGAAGGGCTATGACTTTACCCTCGACTACGTAGGCGAGGTGGCCGGTAACCTGCACGGCGGCTACAACAACGACAAGACTGCGCGCTACAGCGACCAGTTCGCCCTTGGCGCGCACCTGGACTTGCAGAAGATTCTTGGCTGGCACGATGCCGAATTCAAGCTGGCGATTACCGAGCGCAGCGGCCGTAACCTGTCCAACGACCGCATCAGCGACCCGCGCGCCGGGCAGTTCAGCTCGGTGCAGGAAGTGTGGGGCCGTGGCCAGACCTGGCGCCTGACCCAGATGTGGATCAAGCAGAAGTACTTCGACGGCGCCCTGGACGTAAAATTTGGCCGCTTCGGCGAGGGTGAGGACTTCAACAGCTTCCCCTGCGACTTCCAGAACCTGGCCTTCTGCGGTTCCCAGGTGGGCAACTGGGTCGGTGGCATCTGGTACAACTGGCCGGTCAGCCAGTGGGCGCTGCGGGTGAAGTACAACATCACACCGGAATTCTTCGTCCAGGTCGGCGCCTTCGAGCAGAACCCCTCCAACCTGGAAACCGGAAACGGCTTCAAGCTCAGCGGCAGCGGCACCAAAGGCGCGATCCTGCCGGTGGAGGCGGTGTGGTCGCCCAAGGTCAACGGCCTGCCGGGCGAATACCGCCTGGGTTACTACTACAGCACCGCCAAGGCCGACGATGTGTTCGACGACGTCAACGGCAACCCGCAGGCATTGAGCGGCGGGGCCTTCAAGTCGCATTCCAGCAAGCATGGCTGGTGGGTGGTGGCGCAGCAGCAGGTCACTGCGCATGCGGGTGACGTCAACCGCGGCCTCAGCCTGTTCGCCAACTTCACCGTGCATGACAAGGCCACCAACGTGGTCGACAACTACCAGCAGGTGGGGCTGGTCTACAAAGGCGCCTTCGATGCCCGACCCAAGGATGACATCGGCTTTGGTGTGGCGCGTATTCATGTGAATGACGACGTGAAGAAGCGCGCTGAACTGCTCAATGCCCAAAGCGGTATCAACGATTACGACAACCCAGGCTTCGTGCCGCTGCAGCGCACCGAGTACAACGCCGAGCTCTACTACGGCTTCCACGTCACCAACTGGCTGACCGTGCGGCCCAACCTGCAATACATCAAGAGCCCCGGCGGGGTGGACGAGGTGGACAACGCGCTGGTCGCGGGGTTGAAGATTCAGTCGTCATTCTGAGGGCATTTGTTGTAAATTTACGCCAATCCCTTTTCGGTTCCCGGCACCCACTGGCCTGCAGTGGGTGTCGGGGATAGGCCGAGACAGCGCTATCTCAAACAACAAGAGCTCTGAACCATGCCCGAACATCCGCTCCATCGCTTCTTTTCCTCGCAGCGGCCAAGGCCTGTATTCGAGTGGGAGCGTTACCAGCAGCGCGATGTGCTGATCATCGATCATCCCCGTTGCCAGGCGGTCTTCAGCCGCCAGGGGGCACAACTGCTGCATTTTCAGCCAGCGGGCGAACGGCCCTGGCTGTGGTGCGCCGAGCAGTGGCCGCAGGTGGGGGCGATCCGTGGTGGCGTGCCGGTGTGCTGGCCGTGGTATGGCCGCCACCCCAGTGAGGATTTGTGGCCGGCCCATGGCTGGGCGCGGCTGCTGGACTGGAAGCTGGTGGACAGCCGCGAGGACGAGCAGGGCGTGACCCTGAAGTGGCGGCTGGACCTGTGCGACTGGCAGGTTGACCTGCATGCAAGGCTGGGCAACCGCATGGAGTTAAGCCTGAGCACCGAGCATCAGGACAGCGAACCCTGCCAGCTGAGCCATGCGCTGCTAGCCTACTGGCGCATCAGTGACGTGTCTGAGATAGCGCTGTCTGGGCTGGAGGATATCGAAGGTTATGACCGCCTCAACCGCCAGGCCTGCCGTGAAGATGGCGCGCTGAAGCTCAAGGGTGGCTGCCAGAAGGTTTACCCGGGTACCCCGCGGGTGCAACTGCAGGACCCGGCCTGGCAGCGCGAGCTGTGTATTGATACCGGTGACAGCGACGACACCGTGGTCTGGCACCCCGGCAATCGCCCGCTGATGGGCGTGACAGGCCGTGAAACACAGCGCTTCATTTGCGTCGAGGCCGCCAGCGGCAGTGGCGAGGGCCTGAGCCTGGCGCCGGGGCAGCGTGCGCACCTGAGCCTGCAGGCGCACCGGCTCAGTTGAGGTCGTCGTCCTCGATGGGGTAGCGGCTGGCGTTCAGGCTTTCCTTGATCTTGCGCAGGTGCGGCTGGAAGTCCACGCCGCGGCGCAGGGTCATGCCGGTAGCCAATACGTCGAGCACGGTCAACTGGATGATTCGCGAGGTCATCGGCATGTAGATGTCGGTGTCTTCTGGCAAGGGAATGTGCAGGCTCAGGCTGCAGGCATTGGCCAGCGGCGAACCGGCGGCGGTCAGGCCCAGCACCGAGGCACCGTTTTCACGGGCCAGGCGGGCCACTTCAACCAGTTCGCGGGTGCGCCCGGTGTAGGAAATGATCACGAACAGGTCGCCGGTATGCGCCACCGAGGCCAGCATGCGCTGCATCAGCACATCGGCGTGGGCCGACACAGCCAGGTTGAAGCGGAAGAACTTGTGCTGCGCATCCAGGGCCACCGGCGCCGAGGCACCAAGGCCGAAGAAGTGGATCTGCCTGGCCTGGATCATCATGTCCACGGCGCGGCTGACCTGCTGCGGGTCGAGCTGCTGGCAGGCGCTGTCGAGCGAGGCGATGGCGCTGGCGAAGATCTTCTGGGTGTAGGCGGCCGGGTCATCGTCAGCTTCTACCGCGCGGCTGACATAAGCGGCGCCGCTGGCCAGGCTCTGGGCCAGTTGCAGCTTCAGTTCCGGGTAGCCGCTGACGCCGAAGGAGCGGCAGAAGCGGTTGACGGTCGGCTCGCTGACCTTGGCCGCCTGGGCCAGTGCAGCGATGCTGAAACGGGTGGCTTGTTGCGGGTTGAGCAGGATGACTTCGGCGACTTTGCGTTCGGCCTTGTTCAGCTCGTCGAGGCGTCCCTGGATCTGTTCCAGGAGGTTTCGCACGCGGTCCATGGGTGTGTCCTTGGGTCGGGAAGACAGCCGGCTGACGAAGCAGCAGGCTTTTTGCACAGTCGTCTATCGTACTGTCGGTGCGGGTGGCGCACCACTTGTCTGTAATACTTATGTGCGATGTTGTGGTTTTTACTACATTATCCCTTGAAAACCGTATGTGAAAGCGGTATTCCTAGACCAACTTTAGGAAAGAACCTACATCATGGCTGCGATCAGTGTCGAACCTTGCACCTTTGCCCTGTTTGGCGCCCTTGGCGACCTGGCATTGCGCAAGCTGTTTCCTGCGCTCTATCAGCTCGACCGTGCCAACCTGCTGCACCCGGACAGCCGCCTGCTGGCGCTGGCCCGCGAGCCGGGTAGCGCGCAGGAGCACCTGAACAGCATCGAAGCCCATTTGCGCCGGCATGTACCCGAGGCCGATATCGAGCCTGCCGCATTGGGCCGTTTCATGGCCCGGCTAGGCTACCAGCACCTGGATTTTCTCCAGCCCGAGGGTTACCAGGCACTGGCCGAGCAACTGCCGGGCGAGCAGCCGCTGATCGCCTACTTCGCCACGGCGGCGGCGGTATACGGGGCCATCTGCGAAAACCTCGACAAGGCGGGGCTGGCTGCACGCACCCGGGTTGTACTGGAAAAGCCCATTGGCCACGACCTGGAGTCGTCGCGCCGGGTCAATGATGCCGTGGCACGGTTCTTCCCCGAGGGCCGGGTCTACCGCATCGACCACTACCTGGGCAAAGAGACGGTGCAGAACCTGATTGCCCTGCGCTTCGCCAACAGCCTGTTCGAAACCCAGTGGAACCAGAATTCCATCTCCCACGTAGAGATCACCGTCGCCGAAAAGGTTGGTATCGAAGGCCGTTGGGGCTATTTCGACAAAGCCGGCCAGCTGCGTGACATGATCCAGAACCACCTGCTGCAGCTGCTGTGCCTGATCGCCATGGACCCGCCCAGCGAGCTGTCTGCCGATGCCATTCGTGACGAGAAGGTGAAGGTGCTCAAGGCCCTGGCACCGATCACAGGCGACGGGTTGAGCACCCGAGTGGTGCGTGGCCAGTACATTGCCGGCTACAGCGAAGGCAAGCCGGTGCCCGGCTACCTGGAGGAAGACAACGCCAACGCCCAGAGCGACACCGAAACGTTCGTCGCCCTGCGCGCCGACATTCGCAACTGGCGCTGGTCGGGTGTGCCGTTCTACCTGCGTACCGGCAAGCGCATGCCGCAAAAGCTGTCGCAGATCGTCATCCACTTCAAGGAAACGCCACACTACATCTTTGCCCCGGAACAGCGTTTGCAGATCGGTAACAAGCTGATCATCCGCCTGCAACCGGACGAAGGCATTTCTTTACGGGTGATGACCAAGGAGCAGGGCCTGGACAAGGGCATGCAGCTGCGCAGTGGCCCCTTGCAACTGAATTTTTCCGACACCTGGCGCAGCGCACGTATTCCGGATGCCTACGAGCGGCTGTTGCTCGAGGTGATGCGCGGCAACCAGAACCTGTTCGTGCGCAAGGACGAAATCGAATATGCATGGAAATGGTGCGACCAGTTGATCGCCGGCTGGCGTAACGCGGGCGATGCGCCCAAGCCTTACGCGGCGGGCTCCTGGGGGCCAATGAGCTCGATTGCATTGATCACACGCGATGGGAGGGCGTGGTATGGGGATATCTGAACTGACGCTGCCAGCAACCGTGAAGGTTCACGACCTGGCGAACGCCAAGGCGCTGGCTGAAACCCTGGCCCATGACGTGGCCGAACGGCTGCATGCAGCTATTGCTGCCAAGGGCCAGGCTTGCGTGGTGTTGTCCGGTGGCCGCAGCCCGGTGCCGTTCCTGGAGAAGCTGGCCAGCGAAACCTTGGACTGGAGCAAGGTCACCGTCAGCTTGGCGGATGAACGCTGGGTACCGGTGGAGCACGCCGACAGCAACGCTGGGCTGTTGGCCCGTCACTTGCTGAAGGGGGCGGCCGCCAAGGCCCGTTTCGTTGGGCTTTACCAACAGGCAGAGAACCTTGATGCAGCTGCGCTGAAGGCCGAGCAAGCCTTGGCCGGGTTGCCGCCCATCGACGTGCTGGTGCTGGGCATGGGCGACGACGGCCATACCGCTTCGCTGTTCCCGGCCAGCCCCAACCTGGAAGCCGGCCTGGACCTGGCCAGCCAACGTCGCTGCCTGCCGTTGCTGGCGCCGAGCGTGCCCCACCAACGCCTGTCCATGACCCGCTCGCTGCTGGCCAGCGCTGCCTTTACCGCGCTGTCCGTGCAAGGGCCGGGCAAACTCGCTACCCTGCGCGCCGCGCTGGCTGGCAACGACCTTACTGAAATGCCGATTCGCGCTTTTCTTCACGACCCCCTGGACATCTACTGGTGCCCATGAGCCAAGGATCCACTGTCATGACCACCCTCGAACGCCCACAGCCCAAGCTCTCGATGGCCGACAAGGCCGCCCGGATCGACGCCATCTGCGAAAAGGCGCGCATCCTGCCGGTAATCACCATCGCTCGTGAGGAAGACATCCTGCCGCTGGCTGATGCCTTGGCCGCAGGCGGTATCCGTACCCTGGAAGTGACCCTGCGTTCGCAGCATGGTCTCAAAGCGATCCAGGTACTGCGTGAGCAGCGCCCGGAATTGTGCGTAGGGGCAGGCACCGTGCTGGATCGCAGCATGTTCGCTGCGGTCGAGGCGGCCGGTGCGCAGTTTGTCGTTACCCCGGGCATCACCCAGGACATTCTCGAAGCCGGGGTCGACAGCGAAATACCGCTGCTGCCAGGCATCAGCACGCCGTCCGAAATCATGATGGGTTACGCCCTGGGCTATCGCCGCTTCAAGCTGTTCCCTGCCGAAATCAGCGGCGGCGTGGCGGCAATCAAGGCCTTTGGCGGCCCGTTCGGCGATATTCGCTTTTGCCCAACCGGCGGCGTGAACCCGGCCAACGTGCGTAACTACATGGCATTGCCCAATGTGATGTGCGTAGGCGGCACCTGGATGCTCGACAGCAGCTGGATCAAGAACGGCGACTGGGCGCGGATCGAGGCGTGCAGTGCAGAGGCGATGGCGCTGCTGGACGCCAACTGAATTTGTTGTGTGCTGCAACGGCTGAGGGGCGCTTGGTCGGCGCCCCTTTTTTTATGGGCGTTTTTTGTGTGAACGGGCAGCAGGTGCATGAAGCCTTTCCCGATTATTGAACCGGGGGGTGACAATTACGATGGCGCTTCAATCTTGAGTGTAACGGAGGGGCGCCGCATGAGCTTCATCGATAAAGAAATGATCAGGACGATTGGCGATTTTCCTCATAAGCGCGGGGCTTATGAAATAGAAACGTATCTGTATGGTTTTGACGGCAAGGTTAATCCTGGGTGCTGGCTGTTTGGTGACACGGTGTATGGTGACATGTATCTCGTCAACCAGAACTGGGGTACTTACTCTACACCGATACTGGCGTATCTGGAGTATGTGGGTATGGCGCGGGTCCCCAGTAGCGTAACGCACACCGAAGAAGTGGCAACGGTGGAAGGTTATAGCCGCTCGTTTTCCTCTTCTCTGGAAACCGAGATCACCCTGGGAGCAGGCTTTCTGGGGAGTGTGGTGGGGGGGAAGCTGACATCCACTACGACCGAGGGCATCAGTAACTCGAGTTCGCGCACCCAAAAAGTTGAGATGGAAGGGCCGGGCATCTTTAACTTCTATCAGATGCACATAGTCTATGCACATTGTGTAACGGGTGCCGGAAACTTCGCAGACTTCTTCAAATACGCAAAAACCAAAACCTACTCCAAGGCAGGCAGAGAGGACAGGGAGGACCTGTGCATCCTGACCTCGATTGCGACCAGTTCGATCATCACTGTCGCGGCTGAAAACTCGGTGAAGCCGCTCGGGTGGGAGGAAATTCAAGAGGCAACATTGATGAAAGGCCATGATTTCCCTGGAAATAGTGGCCGATGGATATTCAATTACGGCGCATACCATACGCCCGGCAATCGCTACTAAATTCGGGCACAAAAAAACCGCATCCCAGATGCGGTTTTTTTGTGGGTGGAACCTGTCAGGCCGCCTTGGCTTCCTGCTGGCTCAGCGAGCGGTTCAGTGCACTGAACAGTGCCTTGAAGCTGGCCGTGGTGATGTTTTCATCAATGCCTACACCATGCACCGGGCGGCCGCCGGCTACGCGCAGTTCAATGTAGGCCGCAGCCTTGGCATTGGTACCAGCACCAATGGCGTGCTCGTTGTAGTCCATGATTTCAACCGAAATCGGCAGGCCGGCTACCAGGGCTTCCAGGGCACCGTTGCCCTTGCCGCGCCAGTGCAGGGTGGTTTCACCTTCGCCCGCCACTTCCACTTCCACGGCGCTGTGGCCGTTTTCTTCCTGCAGGCGGTGGCTGACCAGTGCATACGGTGCGTTGGCCTGGAGGTATTCCTTGTGCAGCAGGCTGTAGATCTGCTGGGCGGTCATTTCCAGGCCAAGGCGGTCGGTTTCACCCTGTACCACCTGGCTGAACTCGATCTGCATGCGGCGTGGCAGGCTGATGCCGTATTCCTGTTCGAGCAGGTAGGTAATACCGCCTTTGCCCGACTGGCTGTTGACGCGGATCACCGCCTCGTAGCTGCGACCGATGTCGGCCGGGTCGATCGGCAGGTACGGCACCTCCCACAGTTCGCCTTCCTGCTGCTTGGCGAAGCCCTTGCGGATGGCGTCCTGGTGCGAGCCGGAAAACGCGGTGTGGACCAGGTCGCCCACATACGGATGACGTGGGTGCACCGGCAACTGGTTGCACTCTTCGACTACCTTGCGCACGCCATCGATGTCGGAGAAGTCCAGCAGCGGGTCGATGCCCTGGGTGTAGAGGTTCAGTGCCAGGGTCACCAGGTCGACGTTACCGGTACGCTCGCCATTGCCGAACAGGCAGCCTTCGGCGCGGTCGGCACCGGCCATCAGGCCCAGTTCGGTGGCAGCAATGCCGGTGCCACGGTCGTTATGGCAGTGCAAGCTGATAATCACGCTGTCGCGACGGCTGACGTTGCGGCAGAACCATTCGATCTGGTCGGCGTAGATGTTCGGCGTGGACACTTCCACGGTGGCCGGCAGGTTGAGGATGATCTTGTGCTCAGGCGTCGGGTTCCACACCTCGATGACCGCGTCGCAGACTTCCTTGGCGAACTCCATTTCGGTGGCGCTGAAGGTTTCTGGCGAGTACTGGAAGGTCCAGTGGGTTTCCGGCTGCTGGGCGGCGTACTTGACGAACAGCTTGGCCGCGTTCACCGCGATATCCTTCACGCCTTGCTTGTCCTGATTGAAGACAATGCGGCGGAACGACGGGCTGGTGGCATTGTACAAGTGCACGATGGCTTTCTTGGCACCGCGCAGCGATTCGAAAGTGCGGGCGATCAGGTCTTCACGGGCCTGGGTGAGCACCTGGATGGTGGTGTCGTCCGGGATATGGCCGTCTTGAATGAGGGTGCGCACGAAGTCGAAGTCGGTCTGCGAGGCAGACGGGAACGAGGCTTCGATTTCCTTCACGCCCACCTGCACCAGAGTCTTCCAGAAGCGCAGCTTCTTCTCCGAATCCATCGGCTCGATCAGCGACTGGTTGCCATCACGCAGGTCAGAGCTGCACCAGATAGGCGCGGCGGTGATGGTTTTCGACGGCCAGGTACGGTCAGGCAGGTCGATGGTCGGGAAGGCGCGGTATTTCTTCGAAGGGTCTTTGAGCATGGTCATGGAAGCAATCCTTTTGTGTGCGGCCGAGATCGGGCCTGCCGAGCGATAACGAGATGAAGAGGCGAGGCGACGCGATTCAGCCTGGTAGTCGGGCGCTGACCAGGCAGAGGCTGCGATGTTGTCGGAGCAGGATGAGGGTGCTGAAGGTTTTCATGCCTTCAAACTTAACCAGTGAGATGGGGGATGGCAAGCGTTCGGGGAAAATTGAGAGGAATGCTTAAAAAAAGCATGTTTGCGAGATTTTATGGCTAGTATTTTCCGATAGCTTATTTATTTTTGCGTAGTATTTTTCGATGGCGCAACACCGTGACCTTGATGATGGCAGTGCTGGCCTCTTCGCGGGTGAACCCGCTCCCACAGGGTCACGCTGTACCTGTGGGAGCGGGTTCACCCGCGAAGAGGCCGGCACAAGCACTACAAATCTCAGGGCTGGAACGCACCAATGAATATCGCCGGATCCACCCGCGCATCATTCAGGCTGACATTCCAGTGCATGTGCGGCCCGGTAGCCCGCCCGGTCGAGCCAACGCGCCCGACCACCTCGCCCCGGCGCAGCTGCTGCCCCACCTGCACATCGATCTTCGACATGTGGCAGAACATGCTGATGAACCCCTGCCCATGGTCGACAAACACGGTGCGGCCATTGAAGAAGTAATCCCCCACCAGAATCACCTTGCCATTGGCCGGGGTCTTGATCGGCGTGCCCGCGGGCACCGCGAAGTCCAGGCCGGCATGCGGGTTGCGTTCTTCGCCATTGAAGAAGCGGCGAACGCCAAACTTGCTCGATAGCGGGCCGTTGACCGGCTTGTCGAGGATCAGGTTGCTCGGCAGGGCAGGGCTGAAGCTGCGGTAGGCCTTGATCTGCTCGGCCAGTTCACGGTCGATACGCTTGAGGTCGGCGGGGTTCGGGTTGACCTGGCGGGTGTTCTTCAGCGTGATGCGCTGTTCCGGGTACTTCTTGCTCCCCACGCTGAAGGGCAGTGTGCGGCCGCCTTGATTCAGCACGGCAGTGCCGGGCTTTTGCGTCAGCGGGATGCCAACGATGGCCAGCCAGGTGTCCTGCTCCTTTACCACCAGCACCGGCTTGCCGTCGAACCGGGCGCTGGGCGCGCTGGCAGCCGGGCCCAGGTCGACCACGGCCACGCCGCCAGGCACCGGTTTGTTCAGTGCGCGGGTGATGTAACTGGCCTGGGCGCCACCGGCGAGCAGCAAGAGGGAGAGGGCAAACAGGGGCGCGAGCAGGCGGGGCATGTGTCAGTCCAGTAGTGAGAGGGTGACCGGGGTCAGGTGGTTGTCTTCGACCCGCACCCGCAGTTCGCCTTCGTTCAGGCGCGCAGTCAGGCGCTGGCCGTTGCGGGTTTGCTCGGCGCTGCGGATGGCCTGGCCTTGCTCGTCCAGCAGGATGCTGTAGCCACGGGCGAGGGTGGCCAGCGGGCTGACCACTTGCAAGGTTTGCAGCTGGGCCTGGAAGCGTTGGCGACGGTCTTTGAGCACTTCGCGCATGGCCCGTGGCAGGCGCTCGGCCAGGCTGTCCAGGCGCTGGCTCAGCAGTTTCAGGTTGCGCCCCGGGTGCTGTGCGGCCAGGCGCGTGTCCATGCGGGCCAGGCGCTCGCGGCGCTGGCTGAGGCCGAGCATGAACGCCCGGCGCAGGCGCATGTCCAGATCGTCCAGGCGCTGGGCCTGCTGGCGCAGGCGTTCGCCTGGGTGGCGCAGGCGCCGGGTCAGTGACTCCAGGCGCAGCCGGTCGTGGGTCAGGCGGTTCTGCATGCGCAGCAGCAGGCGCCGTTGCAGGCCGTCCAGTCGTTGCTGCAAGCCGCTGTTGTCAGGGGCCAGCAATTCGGCGGCGGCAGATGGTGTGGGGGCGCGTACATCGGCCACGAAGTCGCTGATCGACACATCGGTTTCATGGCCCACGGCGCTGACGATAGGCGTGACACAAGCGGCTATGGCACGCGCCACGGCTTCTTCGTTGAAGCACCACAGGTCCTCCAGCGAACCACCCCCGCGGGCCAGGATCAGCGCATCGAAACCAAGGCTGTCGGCCAGGCGAATCGCGCGCACGATCTGCGCGATGGCTTCGCGCCCCTGCACCGCCGTGGGGATCAGATTCAGTTCCACCTGCGGGGCACGTCGGCCGAACACGCTGATGATGTCGCGGATCACGGCGCCGGTAGGCGAGGTGATGATGCCGATCCGTTGTGGGTGAGCCGGTAGCGGCTTTTTGCGTTCAGTGCTGAACAGCCCCTCGGCACTGAGCTTTTCCTTCAAAGCCTCGAAGGCCAGACGCAGTGCGCCGTCACCCGCCGGTTCGACGGTGTCGAGAATCAGCTGGTAGTCGCCACGCCCTTCAAACAGCGAAACCTTGCCACGCACCCGCACCGCCAGGCCATCACGCAGGGCCTGGCGCACCCGCGTGGCGTTCTGCCGGAACAGCGCACAGCGCACTTGGGCGCCGCTGTCCTTGAGGGTGAAGTACATGTGGCCGGACGCCGGGCGGGCGAGGTTGGAGATTTCGCCTTCCACCCACACGCTGCGGAACACGTCTTCCAGCAGCACCCGGGCGCGGCCGTTGAGTTGGCTGACGGTAAGGACCTCACGGTCCAGGCCGAGTCGTTCGAAGGGGTCTTTGATCATGGCGGGCATCATAAAGGACATCGGCCCCTGTAGTCAGCCTCGTCCCTGCTTCAGGCATATCGCGGTCGTTGTAGGAGCGGCCTTGTGTCGCGATGGGCTGCGCAGCAGCCCCGGCAATTCATGCTGCGAAGCTGAGAACCTGGGGCTGCTGCGCAGCCCATCGCGACACAAGGCCGCTCCTACAGGGGCCGTGCTCTCGCCTCAATCTTTCATCGCAGCCACGAACTGGCGCACCATCTGCCCCGCATCCCGCCGACAAGCCAGCGCCACGGTACTCTCACAGCCCCCCTCCAGCGCCACGAAGCTGACCGAAGCCGGCGCAATCTCACGCATGCATGCCGGCAACAGCGCCACCCCGAACCCCGCTTGAATCAGCTGCAACTGCGTAGTCTTGCGTGACAGCACTTGCGCCGCCTGCGGGAAAAACCCCGCCTCCATGCACAACGAGGCTGACAGGTAACTCAACCCGCCGCGGTCCCGGTGTGGAATGGAGATAAAGCGCTCTTCACGCAACTGCTCAAGCTTCACCTGCGCCGCGTCAGCCAGCGGATGCCCAGCGGCAACCGCCAGCAGCAGCAGCTCGCTGAACAGTTCATGCAGCACCACGCCCTCATGTTGGCGCAAAACCGGCAAACGCAGCAGGCCGATATCCAGCCGCCCAGCCGCAATATCCTCCAGCTGCACTTCCGACGACTGCTGGGCGATCTCCAGCGAAACCCCTGGGTTGTCTTTCAGGTAGCTGCCCAGGCGAGCCAGTAGCGTGCCGGTCAGCGGCACGGTACTGGAATGGTTCAGGCGCAGGCTGCCTTCCAGCCCTTGCCCAATGTCGCGGGTAACCCGCTCGGCCTGTGCCAGGTCGGCCAGCAGTCGCCGCGCCCGTTCAAGAAAGGCCTGGCCGGCCAGTGTCAGGCGTGGCAGGCGCGCGGTGCGTTCAAACAGTGGCGTGCCCAGTTGCTGCTCCAGCTCCTTTATCTGCCGGCTCAGCGCCGACTGGGCGATGTATAGCCGTTCGGCGGCGCCGCTGAAGCTGCCGCACTCGGCGATTTCCACGAAGTAACGCAACTGGCGGATTGACGTCATGTCATGCCTTTTCGAGATAGCTGTGGCGATAAAGGCATATTAGTCGGCATGGCTTGCAGGTGGCTAACCTTTGCCTGTCTTCCGTGGAATTGCTGCCATGCTCACCGAACTGTCTTTTACCGGCCTTGAATGGCTGCCCATCCTGCTCGGCGTCGGGGTCGCCTACATCGTCTTTGGTATCGCCGGTTTCGGTACCGCGCTGGTGGCCGGCCCGGTGCTGATCCACTTCATGCCGTTGTCGCGGATCATTCCGCTGCTGGTGCTGCTCGACTTCGTCGCGGCCTTGGGCAACCTGCTGCCTTCGCGCCGCGATGTGGTGCGCGGCGAGTTGCTGCGGCTGTTGCCGTTCATGGCCATTGGCTGCACATTGGGCGTGGTGTTCCTGTTGCAGTTGAAGTCCGATTTGTTATTGCTGTTGATGGGCCTGTTCGTCACGGCCTATGCGCTGTATGGCCTGGCGGTGAAAGTGCGGCCGGCGCACCTGTCCGGCTTCTGGGCCGTGCCGATGGGCACCGTAGGTGGGCTGTTCGGCGCTTTGTTCGGCAGTGGCGGCTTTCTGTACGCCCTGTACCTGAGCGCCCGGCTGGACGCAAAGGAACAAGTGCGCGCCACCCAGAGCGCGCTGATCAGCTGTAGTACGGTTGTGCGCCTGTCGCTGTTCCTGGTCGCTGGCGTTTATGCCGACCAGCGTCTGCTGCTACTCGCTGCCTGCCTGCTGCCGGTGATGTTCATCGGCCTCTGGGTCGGGCGCCGGCTGACCCACCGGTTGTCCCGCGAAGCCTTTGTACGCCTGGTCACCTGGCTGGTACTGGCCAGCGGCCTGGCGCTGATCGGTCGCTACCTGAGCGGCTGAGCTGTAGAATTGCAGGATTACCGCAGTCTGCAGGCCCGCTTCGTTCATGAATACCCAGAGCATCATCGTCCCCAAGCTGTCCACCGTCGAGGTGCACGAAGCCCGTGCCCGCGCCATCCTGCGCTGGCTGGTGCGCGAGAAGGTCGTCGAAGAGCAACTGACTACCTGCGGGCGCACTGGCAACCGCATGGGCCATGCCCTGGCGGCGGGCGCGCGCAAGGTAGCCCTGCATCCTGAAAAGCTGCCGTTTGGCGAGCAGGTCAATGGCCTGGAAGTGATGCTCAAGCGTTGCATCTATACCCCGACCGAGGGGTTCCTCGAGGAAGCCGGCTGCCCGGAGTGCCGCCGCGAAGTGGGCGAGCCGCTGTTCGAAAGCCTTGAAGAGTGGACCCCGGCAGTGAGCGACAACTTCACCTGCCCGCTGTGTGGCCATGAAGATGACATCAATGGCTTCATTTTTCTGCAGTCATGTGCCTTTTCCAACCTGGGGTTCATCTTCAACAACTGGGGCGAGGCCGGGTTTACCCAGGCCTTTCTCGACAGCTTCGCCGACTGGCTCGACCAGCCGGTGGCCGTGGTGCAGGTAAAACTGCCACAAGGCTGACCGAAGGCCCTTATTTTGCATTGAGCGGCGCGCCGTGCATGAGTATAATGGCGCGCTTCCATTTTTCCCGCCCGGGAGCCCCCGCGATGCTGCGTATCAGCCAAGAAGCCCTGACCTTCGACGATATCCTCCTTGTACCTGGCTACTCCGAGGTACTGCCCAATGAAGTCAGTCTCAAGACCCGTTTGACTCGTGGCATCGAGCTGAACATTCCGCTGGTTTCCGCCGCCATGGATACCGTGACCGAAGCGCGTCTGGCCATTGCCATGGCCCAGGAAGGCGGTATCGGCATCATCCACAAGAACATGACCATCGAACAGCAGGCCGGCGAAGTGCGCAAGGTCAAGAAGTTCGAGGCTGGCGTGGTCAAGGACCCGATCACCATCGACGCCGACGCCACCGTGCGCGACCTGTTCGACCTGACCCGCCTGAACAACATCTCCGGCGTACCGGTACTGGCGAACGGCGACCTGGTCGGCATCGTCACCTCCCGTGACGTGCGCTTCGAAACCCGTCTGGACGCCAAGGTCCGCGACGTGATGACGCCGAAAGAGCGCCTGGTCACCGTCCGCGAAGGCGCCGACAAGAACGAAGTCCGCGAGCTGCTGCACAAGCACCGCCTGGAAAAAGTCCTGATCGTTGACGACAAGTTCAACCTCAAGGGCATGATGACCGTCAAGGACATCGAAAAAGCCAAGGCCTACCCGCTGGCGAGCAAGGACGACCAGGGTCGCCTGCGCGTTGGCGCTGCCGTCGGTACCGGCAAGGACACCGGCGAGCGCGTTGCCGCGCTGGTTGCCGCTGGCGTTGACGTGGTGGTTGTCGACACCGCACACGGTCACTCCAAAGGCGTTATCGACCGCGTTCGCTGGGTGAAGGAAACCTACCCGCAAGTGCAGGTGATCGGCGGCAACATCGCCACTGGCGCTGCTGCCAAGGCCTTGGCCGAAGCCGGCGCGGACGCCGTCAAGGTCGGTATCGGCCCAGGCTCGATCTGCACCACCCGCATCGTTGCCGGTGTCGGCGTGCCGCAAATCAGCGCCATCGCCAACGTTGCCGCGGCACTGGAAGGCACTGGCGTGCCACTGATCGCCGACGGCGGCATCCGCTTCTCCGGTGACCTGTCCAAGGCCATTGTTGCCGGTGCTTCCTGCGTGATGATGGGTTCGATGTTCGCCGGTACCGAAGAGGCCCCGGGTGAAGTCGAGCTGTTCCAGGGCCGTTCCTACAAGGCCTACCGCGGCATGGGCTCGCTGGGTGCCATGGCTCAGGCGCAAGGCTCGTCCGACCGCTACTTCCAGGACTCCTCGGCCGGCGCCGAGAAGCTGGTACCGGAAGGTATCGAAGGCCGTGTTCCTTACAAGGGCGCCCTGGCCGCGATCATCCACCAGCTGATGGGCGGCCTGCGTTCGTCCATGGGCTACACCGGCAGCGCAACCATCGAAGAGATGCGCACCAAGCCGGAATTTGTACGCATCACCGGTGCCGGCATGGCCGAGTCCCACGTGCATGACGTGCAAATCACCAAAGAAGCCCCTAACTACCGCGTAGGTTAAGGCTTCCAGCAATATAAGGATGCGGGGCTGTCACGACAGCCCCGCGTCGTTTCCGATTTCCACTGACGAGATTGAGTCATGGCCCTCGACATTCACGCTCACCGCATCCTGATCCTCGATTTCGGTTCCCAGTACACCCAGCTGATCGCCCGCCGCGTGCGCGAAATCGGCGTGTACTGCGAACTGCACCCGTTCGATATGGACGACGAAGCGATCCGCGAATTCAACCCGCGCGGCATCATCCTCGCTGGCGGCCCCGAGTCGGTCCACGAAGCCAACAGCCCGCGCGCCCCGCAGGCCGTGTTCGACCTGAACGTTCCGGTACTGGGCATTTGCTACGGCATGCAGACCATGGCCGAGCAGATGGGCGGCAAGGTCGAAGGTTCCGACCTGCGTGAGTTCGGTTACGCCCGTGTAGACGTGGTCGGCAAGAGCCGCCTGCTCGACGGCATCGAAGACCACGTAGACGACGACGGCGTACTGGGCCTGGACGTGTGGATGAGCCACGGCGACAAGGTCACCCAGATGCCGGGCAGCTTCCACGTACTGGCCAGCACCCCAAGCTGCCCGATCGCCGGCATGTTCGACGACAGCCGCGGCTACTACGGCGTGCAGTTCCACCCCGAAGTGACCCACACCAAGCAGGGCGGTCGCATCCTGTCCCGCTTCGTGCAGGACATCTGCGGCTGTGAAGCCCTGTGGACCCCGTCCAACATCGTCGAAGACGCCATCGCCCAGGTGCGTGAGCAAGTCGGTTCGGCCAACGTCCTGCTGGGCCTGTCCGGCGGCGTCGACAGCTCCGTTGTTGCTGCGCTGCTGCACCGCGCCATCGGCGACCAGCTGACCTGCGTATTCGTCGACAACGGCCTGCTGCGCCTGCACGAAGGCGACCAGGTGATGGCCATGTTCAAAGAGAACATGGGCGTCAAGGTTATCCGCGCCGACGCTGAAAAGCAGTTCCTCGACAACCTGGAAGGCGAAGCGGACCCGGAGAAGAAGCGCAAGATCATCGGCCGTACCTTTATCGACATCTTCGATGCCGAAGCCAGCAAGCTGGACAACATCCAGTTCCTTGCCCAGGGCACCATCTACCCGGACGTGATCGAGTCGGCTGGCGCCAAGAGCGGCAAAGCCCACGTGATCAAGTCGCACCACAACGTTGGTGGCCTGCCGGAAGAGATGAACCTCAAGCTGGTCGAGCCGCTGCGTGAGCTGTTCAAGGACGAAGTGCGCAAGATCGGCCTGGAACTGGGCCTGCCGTACGACATGGTCTACCGCCACCCGTTCCCGGGCCCGGGCCTGGGCGTGCGCATCCTGGGTGAGGTGAAGAAGGAATACGCCGACATCCTGCGTCGTGCCGACCACATCTTCATCGAAGAACTGCGCAAGGCCGACTGGTACCACAAGACCAGCCAGGCGTTCGTGGTGTTCCAGCCGGTCAAGTCGGTTGGTGTTGTTGGCGACGGCCGTCGCTACGCCTGGGTCGTGGCCCTGCGTGCCGTCGAGACCGTGGACTTCATGACCGCGCGCTGGGCACACCTGCCGTACGAGCTGCTGGAAACCGTCAGCGGCCGTATCATCAACGAAATCGACGGCATCTCGCGCGTTACCTACGACGTGTCGAGCAAGCCGCCAGCCACTATCGAGTGGGAATGAGTTGAGCCGCAGGGGCGCCGAAAGGCGCCCTTGTTGTTTTGGCGCTTATCGACGCATATAGCTCAAGCCCCGGTGCTCCAGTGCTGAGCGTATCTCCTGCAAGTTGTGCAATCGACGTCCGCTGATCCAAGGCCAGTTCGGTCTGTCGAGGTAGAGCCTGGAGCCTTCCTGAATGATGGGCGTGTACTTCAGTTGCCCATCATTGCTGCGGTGAATCAGCTTGAGTTGGCCATCTATCGTGTCGAAGGTGAACGCCCCTTTGTTGCACAGCAGGGTTTCCAGTGGGGCGTCACTCGCCTTGCTGGTGCTGATGGGCACTTGCAGGCGCAGGTCACCCTTGAGGTTCCGCACGCTCAGGTCGTCCTGGTCGATCACCGTGCGCCCTGGGTCGGCTTCGACGCCGCCGAGGCTTCCAACCGCAACATCTTCGACGCGCAAGCCGATTGCCCCTTGCAGTTCACTGACCCCCACAACACCCTCGAACGTGTTGGAGTGGGAATTGCCCATCAATGCGACCCATTTGCCCTGCCCCCGCGTTGCTTGATCGGCCTGGATGATCTCGTGGGCATAGAAGTTCATCATCTGCTGCCTGATCACAGGTGAAGGCGACCTGTCCCAGGCTTGGCGATAACTGGCCATGCAATCGATCGACTGGATACGAATGCCTTCTTTTTGAGCAGCACGCAATACATTCAGGAACGAGTAGCGGCCGGTAAGATCAATACCAAAGCCATCGTCCAGCGCCTTCACGTAGTCTTTCAACGCAGCAGGCATATCGCCGCTGGCATGGAACAGGTCGAGGTCGGCTTGTTGGAAGTCGGTCATGAAATGCTCCAGGTACAGGACCTTGACCTTGGTTTTTTTCAGGTGCGGCATATTGTCGATCAGGAAGGCTTTGCTGCCCAGTTGAGAATGGCCTTCGCCGATCACCAGGCCATCGCTGTTTTCATAAACGCTGCGAATCAGCTGCTTCGGGCTGGCCTCACGGGGCAGCTGCGGGAGGGTGGGCCTTGCCGGTAGTTCCACAGACGTCATGTACTGTTGCGCGTCGTCCGCCAGCAAATCGCGCAGCTTCCTGAATTCGGCCAGTGCGTTGTCCGTAGTCGGGTCCATGGTGATCATGATGCCGCTCAGCAAGCGTTCCTGGCCGGGAGCCACTGCGATGGGGTTCAGCGTGGAGCGCAGTGCGTCAGGTATTTCGTAGGGCGTCGGTGCAAGCGCTGCGGGTGCTGCGGATGCATTTTTGCCCCACAACGCAAGCAGCTTGCGGGGCAGGGCCCCACCCGCCAGGCCGGCGCGTTTTACTGGCTGCCACTGACCCGCGGCGTCCATGCGGATGGGCACGTTGCGATAGAAGGAGTATGGGTTTTCGGGGTCAATCACGACCCAGCTTTTCATTTCTCTGACGTAGCGTACCTGGTAGGGCAGGTCGTCAATCAATGCGTAGAAATTACCGTCTTGTACATGGATACCTGCAAGGTCGCCGCTGCCAGGGGGGCTGTGCAGGACGGCGTTGGACTCGAAGGTTGCCAGCAGGTCGGCATCCTGCGTGGGCCTGAAAGGCGTCGGTATCCAGTTTTCCATTTGTGCGGGCGAGGCCAGGGCTTGCTCGTCCTCGGCGGCGAGCGGCTCCTCGGGTGAAATGCCAGTCAGGTCTTCATCGACGCCAGGGCCTGTTGCGCCGGCGAGCAATGTGGCGTTGAACAGCACATCGATTGCCGCGAAAACAGCACCGATAACCCCGGCTTGGCGTTCGCTGGTGGTATGGCCATTGATGGCCTGGTCGATATTCAACCCCATGTCTGCCAGCCCTGCGCCGACTGCCGCCAGGGCCACGGGCCAATCCAGTGCGGCAAGTGGGCCAAAGACCTTGCCAAAGGCTTTGAGGTCGCCAATCCACAGTTGCTTGCGCAAGTCGCTGTTGGAGCGCAGGGCAAAGTGGGCGTCGTCGGTCATGCGTTTGCGCGCGGCGTCACGCAGGTGGCTGAAGGCATCTGCCGAAAGGGTCCTGTCCAGTTGGTTCAGGCATTTATGGTCGTCGCCTCCCCAATGGTAGAAAAGCAGGTCGATCATGTGATTCAACCCTGCGTTACCGTTGAGTTCAGCCCGGGACGACAGCGGGAAGTGGCTCATGAAGCGCGCCCGGTTGTCGGGCTGGTTGGTGTGAATCAGCACCCACCAGTAAAGCGTCTTGCGGTCGGCGAACAGGTGGAGGGCATCGACTTCCCCCGGGGTGTAAAGCAATTGCCGACCATCTGGCAGGACTATTCGCAAGAAGTCGCTGGCCACATGGCCACCAATGTCGAACGTGCATACGCGAAACCCAGCCGTGGCAGGATGCTCTTCGCGCAGTTGCTCGAGCGAGGGCCGGCCCAGGTCATGACCCGTGATCGCCCGGGCCACCTGGCGGGCGCATTGGGCCAGGTCGCTGGCAGCATCCGCGGCGCATGTTTCCAGCACCTTGGCGAGGAAATTGACTTTGATCAGCGTGCGGAAGTTATCTGCATGCTCATGCCAGAACGCGTTCAAATGCTGGTGGTATGTGTAGCTGAAGTCGATGGCCCAGAAATCTTCCAGCACATCCTTGGGTGCGAGCGGCACTTCGTTGTGTTCGTCATACGCCTCAGCCCCTGGGCCTTCAGTGTAAAAGCCGGCGAGGTAGCTGAGCAGGTCACTGTTGTTCTGGTCATTCGTGTCGAAGCGGTGCATCACCAGTTGGGGCAATGTGAAGGACTGGTACGGCGCATCAAGATGCTGCCAGCCGCTGAACGTTCTTGGGCTGCTTTGTGCTGTCATGAAACGATTGAGGTGGACGTGGTCCGGATCCAGTTGGCCATGACCGTGTTTGTTCAGAATGCCGATTGCCGTTTCGCGCGCCATCTGCCGCATGTCCGGGCAGGCGCTGACCAGTGGGTGGGCCAGGTCACGCAGTTGTTGTTCTGCTTCAGATACCTGTATCTGCTGTGCCATGAGGGCTACCTTGCTGTTATCGAGCGGCCGAGCCTGAACGAGCAACCTGTGCGGTTGGCGGTAGTTATGTATCCGCAGGGCTTGCACGCCGTGACAACACTTCACTTAATCTTTCCCATTTGCGGGTGTATCGTATTCGCCCTTCATCGCCAGCCATTGCTGGCAGCTTGATTGCGCAGAACACGAGGTACCCGCACCGATGTCCTTCACCCGTCGACAAATGCTCAAAGGTCTTACCGGCCTGGTTGTGGTTGGCCTGGGCGCCGGTGGCGCGGCGCGTTACTGGCTGGGCAAGGTCGAAGATGACAATGCCGGGCATGATTACGAGCTGATCGCGGCGCCACTGGACGTCGAGCTGGTGCCGGGCTACAAGACCGAGGCCTGGGCCTTTGGCCCCTCGGCGCCGGGCACCGAGTTGCGCGTGCGCCAGGGCACCTGGCTGCGGGTTCGCTTCATCAACCACCTGCCGGTGGAAACCACCATCCATTGGCACGGCATCCGCCTGCCGCTGGAAATGGACGGCGTACCGTATGTGTCGCAGCTGCCGGTCAAGCCTGGCGAGTACTTCGACTACAAGTTCCGCGTACCGGACGCCGGCAGCTACTGGTACCACCCGCATGTCAGCAGCTCCGAGGAACTGGGGCGCGGCCTGGTCGGGCCGCTGATCGTCGAAGAGCGTGAGCCGACCGGCTTCGAGCATGAGCGCACCCTTAGCCTGAAGAACTGGCACGTGGACGAGCAGGGCGCCTGGCTGCCTTTCAGCATCCCGCGCGAGGCTGCCCGCAACGGCACTGCCGGGCGCCTGATCACCATCAACGGCCAGGCCGACTCGGTTACCGAACTGCCGGCCGGCCAGGTGGTGCGTGTGCGTTTGCTCAACCTGGACAACACCTGGACCTACCGCATCAACCTCAAGGGCAACTGCGAGGCGAAAATCTATGCCCTCGACGGCAATCCGGTGACCCCACGCCCATTGGAAGATGAGTACTGGCTGGGCCCCGGCATGCGTATTTGCCTGGCAATCCGCATTCCCGAGGCGGGCGAGGAAATCTCCCTGCGTGACGGCTTCGTGCGCCTGGGCACCTTGCGTTCGGTGGCCAGCAACGACGCGCCGAGTGACTGGCCGCCGGCGCTGCCGCCTAACCCGATCGCCGAGCCGGATCTGGAGAATGCCGAGAAGCTGAACTTCAACTTCGAGTGGGCGGCCAAAGTCTCTGTCACCACTGACCCGGACAAACCGTCGAGCATGTGGCAAATCAACGGTCAGGCCTGGGACATCACCGACAAGACCTGCGCCGACCGCCCCATCGCCACCCTGAAAAAGGGCAAAAGCTACATCTTCGAGCTGAAGAACATGACCCAGTACCAGCACCCGATCCACCTGCACGGCATGAGTTTCAAGGTGATCGGCTCCAACCGCCACGACATCAAGGAGCCGTGGTTCACCGACACCTACCTGCTGGGCAAGAACGAGCGCGCCCAGGTGGCGCTGGTGGCGGATAACCCGGGTACCTGGATGTTCCATTGCCACGTCATCGACCACATGGAAACCGGCCTGATGGCCGCGATTGCGGTGGTCTGATGCGCCCGCAGATCATTGATCGCAGCCGCGATCAGGAATTCATGCGCCTGGCCCTGGCCTTGGCCGCCGAAGGCGCGACCATGGGCGAGGTGCCGGTGGGGGCGGTGTTGGTGCAGCATGGGCAGGTGATTGGCCAGGGCTTCAACCGGCCGATCATCGACAGCGACCCGAGTGCGCATGCCGAGATGGTGGCCATTCGCGCAGCAGCGAAATCAGCCAGCAATTACCGGCTGCCGGGCAGCACCCTGTACGTGACCCTGGAACCGTGCAGCATGTGCGCGGGGCTGATCGTGCATTCGCGGGTGATGCGCGTGGTATATGGCGCCCTGGAGCCGAAGGCGGGGATTGTGCAGAGCCAGGGGCAGTTCTTTGGCCAAGGCTTCCTGAACCACCGGGTGATGGTGGAGGGCGGGGTGCTGGCAGAGGAGTGCGGGCAGATCCTGAGTGACTTCTTCAAGGCTCGCCGGGCCAAGGGTTAACCTGTAGCGGCCTCTTCGCGGGCACGCCCGCTCCCACAGGAATACCACCGCTCGTGGAACCTGTGCTGTACTTGTGGGAGCGGGCGCGCCCGCGAAGAGGCCAGCACAGGCCTACATCGGCGGTGACTGGTCTGCCGGCTTGTCCTTGTTCACCCCAGGTACATGCAGGTTGCCCTCGGCCACCTGGCCTTCGAGCTGCGGCTGGGTCACCCAGGTGAGGATGTCGTAGTAGCGGCGGATGTTGGCCACGAAGTGCACCGGCTCACCGCCACGGGCATAGCCGTACTTGGTCTGCCGATACCACTGCTTCTGCGACAGGCGCGGCAGCATCTTCTTCACGTCCAGCCACTTGTTCGGGTTGAGCTTCTCGCGCTTGGCCAGGGTACGGGCATCTTCCAGGTGGCCGCTGCCTACGTTGTAGGCCGCCAAGGCAAACCAGGTGCGATCCGGCTCCTGGATACTGTCGTCCAGTTCAGCCTTGATCTTCATGAAGTACTTGGCACCACCCTGGATGCTCTGCCTGGGGTCCAGGCGGTTGGACACACCCATGGCCTGGGCGGTGCGCTGGGTCAGCATCATCAGGCCACGCACGCCGGTCTTGGAGGTGACCTCCGGCTGCCACATCGACTCCTGATAGCCGATGGCGGCCAGCAGGCGCCAGTCCACCTGCTCGACCTTGGCGTAGCTCTTGAAGTGCTTTTCGTACTTGGGCAGGCGCTGCTGCAGGTGTTGGGCGAAGGTGTACGCCCCAACATAGCCCAATACGTCGACATGGCCGTAATAACGGTCTTTCAGACGCTGAAGAGTGCCGTTCTTCTGCGCCTTGTCGAGAAATTCGTTGATCTCGTTAAGCAGGCTGTTGTCTTCGCCCGCTGCCACTGCCCAGCGCTGGTCGCGGGTGTCGCCCACGTCAAAGGCAACGCGGACGTTGGGGAAGTACACCTGGTTCATCGACAGCTCGTTGGAGTCGACCAGGGTCAGGTCGATCTGGCCTTCGTCGACCATGCGCAGCAGGTCGACCACTTCCACGGCATCCGACTCTTCATATTCCAGGCCAGGGTTCTGCTTTTTCAGCTCGGCCAGAAGGTCGGCATGGCTGCTGCCTTTGAGCACCATGATTTTCTTGCCGACCAGGCCCTTGGCGTTGGTCGGGCGTGGGCGGCCGTTGCGGTAGATGACCTGTGGGGTCACTTCCAGGTAAGGGTGCGAGAATTTTGCCTGCGCCGCGCGCCGCTCGCTGCTGACCAGGCCAGCGGCTGCAAGCACGGGGCCGGAAGGTTTGCCAAGGTCGTCGAACAATTCGTCGAGATTGTCGGCGGTCTCGATCTCCAGCTTCACGCCGAGATCGTCGGCGAAATGCTTGACCAGCTCGTACTCGAAGCCGGTTTCGCCGTTACGGTCCTGGAAGTAGGTGGCCGGGCTGTTGCGGGTGATGACGCGCAGCACGCCATCCTCCTTCACGCGCTCCAGGGTGCTGGGTTTTTCAACGCAGGCACCGAGCAGCAGAAAGAGTCCGGTTGCGAAAAGCCATTTGGCGCAACGCTGGCGCAAAGCAGTGTGGGCGAACATAGGTTGCAGTATACGCAAAGGACCGGCCCAACCATATCTCGACAACTGTTAGCTTGTCTGGTAGCGCTTTATGTGCAATGTCAGCTTCTTCACTTTCCTGTAGGAGCGGCCTTGTGTCGCGATGGGGCGCGTAGCGGCCCCAGAATCTCGGCCCCCGCACAAATCGCCGGGGCTGCTGCGCAGCCCGTCGCGACACAAGGCCGCTCCTACAAGGACTGTGCGATGTTGATGGTTTTTTTCTGACTCGCAAGTCCGGTTCCACCGCCCGGCAGCCGTGGCGTAGAGCGGGTGCCGAAAGCCATCGAATTAGGCTAGAATGCACGGCCTCTAAGCACACCCCTTCCTGAGGCTGTCCCGACGATGTTGATCCTGCGCGGCGCTCCTGCCCTTTCTGCCTTTCGCCACGGTAAATTACTCGAGCAACTGAGCCAGAAAGTCCCCGCTGTTACTGGTTTGTATGCCGAATTCGCCCACTTCGCCGATGTCGACGGCGAGCTGACCGCCGACCAGCAGCAGGTGCTGGGCCGTCTGCTCAAGTACGGCCCGAGCGTGCCGGTACAGGAGCCGACCGGCCGACTGTTCCTGGTCGTACCGCGCCTGGGCACCATTTCGCCCTGGGCCAGCAAGGCCAGCGACATCGCCCACAACTGCGGCCTGCAGTCGATCCAGCGCCTGGAGCGCGGCATCGCCTACTACGTTGCCGGCACCCTGAGCGACGCTGACGCTGCATTGGTCGCCGCCGAACTGCACGACCGCATGACCCAGCGTGTGCTGGCTCAGCTGGAGCAGGCGGCCGACATGTTCAGCCACGCCCAGCCCAAGCCGATGACCTCGGTGGACATCCTGGCCGGTGGCCGTGACGCGCTGGCCAAGGCCAACATCGACCTGGGCCTGGCCCTGGCAGAAGACGAGATCGACTATCTGGTCAATGCCTTCCAGGGCCTGAAGCGCAACCCGAACGACATCGAACTGATGATGTTCGCCCAGGCCAACTCCGAGCACTGCCGCCACAAGATCTTCAACGCAAGCTGGGACATCGACGGCCAGGCTCAGGACAAGAGCCTGTTCGGCATGATCAAGAACACCTACCAGATGCACAACGAAGGCGTCCTGTCTGCCTACAAGGACAACGCCTCGGTCATCGTCGGTAACGTGGCCGGCCGTTTCTTCCCGAACCCTGAAACCCGCCAGTACGGCGCGGTGCAGGAGCCGGTGCACATCCTGATGAAGGTGGAAACCCACAACCACCCGACTGCCATTGCCCCGTTCTCCGGCGCCTCCACCGGCTCCGGCGGCGAAATCCGCGACGAGGGCGCTACCGGCCGTGGCGCCAAGCCCAAGGCTGGCCTGACCGGCTTCACCGTGTCCAACCTGCGCATTCCGGGCTTCGAGCAGCCATGGGAACAGGCCTACGGCAAGCCGGAGCGCATCGTCGACGCCCTCGACATCATGATCGAAGGCCCACTGGGCGGCGCTGCGTTCAACAACGAATTCGGTCGCCCGGCCCTGACCGGTTACTTCCGTACCTTCGAGCAGGCCATCAACACCCCGCACGGCGAAGAAGTGCGCGGCTACCACAAGCCAATCATGCTGGCCGGTGGCATGGGCAACATCCGTGAAGACCACGTGCAGAAGGGCGAGATCACCGTCGGCGCCAAGCTGATCGTGCTCGGCGGCCCGGCCATGCTGATCGGCCTGGGCGGCGGCGCCGCTTCGTCGGTGGCGACCGGTGCCAGCTCGGCAGACCTGGACTTCGCCTCGGTACAGCGCGAAAACCCGGAAATGGAGCGCCGTTGCCAGGAGGTCATCGACCGCTGCTGGCAGCTGGGCGACGCCAACCCGATCGCCTTCATCCACGACGTTGGCGCCGGTGGTATCTCCAACGCCTTCCCGGAGCTGGTCAACGACGGTGGCCGTGGTGGCCGCTTCGAACTGCGTAACGTGCCCAACGACGAGCCGGGCATGGCCCCGCACGAAATCTGGAGCAACGAATCGCAAGAGCGTTACGTGCTGGCTGTCAGCGCGGTCGACTTCGAGCGTTTCCAGGCCATTTGCGAGCGTGAGCGTTGCCCGTTCGCCGTGGTCGGTGAAGCCACTGAAGAGCCGCATCTGACTGTAAGCGACAGCCACTTCGGCAACACCCCGGTGGACATGCCGCTGGACGTGCTGCTGGGCAAACCGCCGCGCATGCACCGTTCGGTTACCCGCGAAGCCGAGCTGGGCGATGACTTCGACCCAAGCAAGCTGGACCTAGACAACGCCGTGCAGCGCGTGCTCAGCCACCCGGCCGTGGCCAGCAAAAGCTTCCTGATCACCATCGGCGACCGCACCATCACCGGCCTGGTTGCCCGCGACCAGATGGTTGGCCCGTGGCAGGTACCGGTGGCCGACTGCGCCGTCACCGCCACCAGCTTCGACGTCTACACCGGTGAAGCCATGGCCATGGGCGAGCGTACCCCGCTGGCACTGCTGGATGCCCCGGCGTCCGGCCGCATGGCGATCGGCGAAACCCTGACCAACCTGGCCGCTTCGCGCATCGAGAAGCTGTCCGACATCAAGCTGTCGGCCAACTGGATGTCCGCTGCCGGTCACCCGGGTGAAGACGCCCGCCTGTACGACACTGTCAAGGCTGTCGGCATGGAGCTGTGCCCGGAGCTTGGCATTACCATTCCGGTCGGCAAAGACTCGATGTCGATGAAGACCAAGTGGAGCGACGAGGGCGTCGAGAAGAGCGTCACTTCGCCGATGTCGCTGATCATCACTGGCTTCGCCCCGGTCACCGACATCCGCAAAACCCTGACCCCGCAACTGCGCATGGACAAGGGCGAAACCGACCTGATCCTGATCGACCTGGGCCGCGGCAAGAACCGCATGGGCGCCTCGATCCTGGCCCAGACCCACGGCAAGATCGCTGCCCAGGCACCGGACGTCGACGACGCCGAAGACCTCAAGGCCTTCTTCGCCGTAATCCAGGGCCTGAACGCCGACGGCCACCTGCTGGCCTACCACGACCGCTCCGACGGCGGCCTGGTCACCACCGTGCTGGAAATGGCCTTTGCCGGCCACTGCGGCCTTGACCTGCACCTCGACCCGCTGACCGACAGCAAGGGCGACGTGCCGGCCATCCTCTTCAACGAAGAGCTGGGTGCAGTCATCCAGGTTCGCCAGGATGCCACCCCGGACGTGCTGGCACAGTTCAGCGCTGCTGGCCTGGGCGAAGGCTGCGTCGCGGTGATCGGCAAGCCGGTCAACAACGGCGAAGTGTCCATCAGCCTGAACGGCGAAGTGCTGTTCGACGACGACCGGCGCATGCTGCAGCGCCAGTGGGCTGAAACCAGCTATCAAATCCAGCGCCTGCGCGACAATGCCGACTGCGCCGACCAGGAATTCGACCTGCTGCTCGAGGAAGACAACCCGGGCCTGTCGGTGAAGCTGGGCTTCGACGTCAACGACGACATCGCCGCACCGTACATCAAGAAGGGCGTGCGCCCGCAAGTGGCCATCCTGCGCGAGCAGGGCGTCAACGGCCAGGTCGAGATGGCTGCTGCGTTCGACCGCGCCGGCTTCGCTGCCATCGACGTGCACATGAGCGACATCCTTGCTGGCCGTGTCGACTTCGAAGCCTTCAAGGGCCTGGTTGCCTGTGGTGGCTTCTCGTACGGTGACGTGCTGGGTGCCGGTGAAGGCTGGGCCAAGTCGGCGCTGTTCAACGCCCGTGCCCGCGACGCCTTCCAGGCCTTCTTCGAGCGTACCGACAGCTTCGCCCTGGGCGTGTGCAACGGTTGCCAGATGATGTCCAACCTGCACGAGCTGATCCCGGGCACCGAGTACTGGCCGCACTTCGTGCGTAACCGCTCGGAGCAGTTCGAAGCCCGTGTGGCCATGGTCGAGGTGCAGAAGTCCAACTCGATCTTCCTGCAGGGCATGGCCGGTTCGCGCATGCCGATCGCCATCGCCCACGGCGAAGGCCATGCCGAGTTCGCCAGCGAAGAAGCATTGCTGGAAGCTGACGTGTCCGGTTGCGTGGCCCTGCGCTACGTCGACAACCACGGCAAGGTCACCGAAGCCTACCCGGCCAACCCGAACGGCTCGCCGCGTGGCATTACCGGCCTCACCAGCCGCGACGGCCGCGTGACCATCATGATGCCGCACCCGGAGCGTATGTTCCGCGCCGTGCAGAACTCCTGGCGCCCGGATGAGTGGCAGGAAGATGCCGCGCTGATGCGTATGTTCCGCAATGCGCGGGTATGGGTGAACTAAGGCGTGTACAAGCTCGCCTTCTTCGTCCCCGCCAGCCATGTCGAAGTGGTCAAGGCCGCTGTGTTCGCCGCGGGTGGCGGGCGCATCGGTGACTATGACCACTGCGCCTGGCAAACCCTGGGCCAGGGCCAGTTCCGCCCGTTGAGCGGCAGCCAGCCGTTCCTCGGGCAAGCGGGCCAGGTCGAGGTGGTGGAGGAGTGGAAGGTGGAGCTGGTGGTGGCAGACGCGCTGATCGCTCAGGTCGTCGCTGCGCTCAAGCAGAGCCACCCGTACGAGACGCCAGCCTACGAAGTCTGGCGGCTCGCCGAGTTCTAGGCCGCATCAAGGCTATTCGCGGGCACGCCCGCTCCCACAGGTATTTCACAGGTCCTGAACCTAGTGATATCCCTGTGGGAGCGGGCGTGCCCGCGAAGAGGCCCTACAACCCAGCGACAATCTCCTTGCCAGGCTCAGGCCGCTTCAACATTCCACAAGCCAGCAACCCCACCTCGAACAGCACCCACATCGGCACCGCCAACATCGTCTGCGAAAACACATCCGGCGGCGTCAATATCATCCCCACCACAAAGCACCCGACGATCACGTAGGGCCTGCTGCGCCGCAACGTGGCCACATCCGCCAACCCCACCCAGACCACGATAAACGTCGCCACCGGGATCTCGAACGCCAGGCCGAACGCCAAAAACAGCGCCAGGATAAAGTCCAGGTACTGGCTGATATCGGTCATCATCGCCACGCCGTCCGGCGTCACGCTGGCAAAGAAGCCGAACATCATCGGGAACACCAGGAAGAACGCGAAGGCCATGCCGCCGTAGAACAGCACGATGCTCGACACCAGTAGTGGCAGGGCAATACGCCTCTCACGGCGGTACAGCCCCGGCGCCAGAAAACCCCAAGCCTGGTGCAGCAGCAGCGGCATGGCCACGAACAGCGCGCACATCGCCGTCAGCTTGAACGGCGTGAGAAACGGCGAGGTAACGCTGGTGGCGATCATGCTCGCGCCTTCTGGCAAAAAACGCCGTAGCGGCTCGGATATCAGCGTGTACAGCGTCTGGGCAAAGGGGAACAGGCCGGCAAACACCAGCGCCACCAGCGCCAGGCAACGCACCAGGCGTTTGCGCAGGTCACGCAGGTGTTCGGTCAGCGGCATGCTGGCCGCCGGGTCCATGGCAATACTCATGAGGCGTTTTCCTTGGGGGCGGCGACCGTGGCGGCATCATTGGCCGGCTCCGTGTTCAGGCTGATGCCTTGGCGGATTTCTTGTTCCAGGCGCTGCAACGGCGCGCTGTCGAGGTTGGGCAGCTCGATCTCGCGTTCAACCTGCGTGCGCAAGGCATGCATGGCCCGGCGCGCCTGGCCAAGGCCGCGGCCCAGGGTGCGCGCTGCCACTGGCAGGCGCTCCGGGCCCAGCACCAGTAGCGCGACGACGCCGACCAGCAGCAACTCGCTGAAGCCTACCTCGAACATCAGGCCTGACGATCCGCTTGGGGTTGTTGCGTGGCCTGGCCGTTTAGCGGGGCCTGTTGCTGTACTTGCGGCTGGCCAGGGGCATCGACGTCGTTGTCACCGCCCATGGACTTGCGAAAACCCTGGATCGCCTCGCCCACATCGCTGCCCAGGCCCTTGAGGCGCTTGGTGCCAAACAGCAGGAACACGATCAGCAATACGATCACCAGTTGCCAGATTCCAATGCCACCCATTGCGACCACTCCTGTAAGGTCATGAAAAGGAAGGGCAATCCTGCCTCGTGTAGATGACGTGCACATGACGAACGGGCATTGCCATCTACCTGCAACACGCCGCGTGTTGACTGGCGTCTTTATTTCGCGAGCGAGGCAGGCACGGATGGGTGGCAGGCAACAACAGGGGGCGGCCTTGTTGATGGTGATGGTGGTGCTGGCAATGCTGGCGGCGGGCATGGCCTGGTTGGTGGAAGATGGCCGGCGCCAGGTGGATGAAGTGCGCCTGCTGCACCAGCGGGTGCAGGCGCGGGCGATGGAGCAGGCCGGCCTGGCCTATGCCGCGCAGGCGCTGCGCGACCCCGCCTGGCGGCTTAGCCCGTTGTTCTGGCAGGCGTTGCGTGGGCAGCCACTGAACTATGACTTTGGCGCCGGCCAGGCGCAGTTGCGGGTGCGCGACCAGCACACCTGCTTTAACGTCAATGCGCTGCTGGGTGGCGATGGCGAGCGTGCCGAGCGCCAGCTGCGCTACCTGCTGGGCGACGACATGGCGGCCGAGCGCCTGGTCGATGCGCTGGCCGACTGGCTTGACGCCGACAGCGATACCCGCCTGCAAGGCGCCGAAAGTGCCCAGTACCTGCGCCAGCAACCGGCACGGCTGGCGGCCAACCAGCCGATGCTGGACACCAGCGAGCTGAACTTGCTGTTGGAGCCGGATGCAGGCCGGCAGAGCCGTTACCCAATGCTGTGCGCCTTGCCGCAGGTGACTGGCTGGCGGTTGAACGCCAATGCGCTTGGGCTGGAGCATCTGCCGCTGCTGGAGGCGCTGTACGAAGGGCGTTACCCGCGTTCGCTGTTAAGCCGCATCATCAGCGGCCGGCCGGCGTCAGGGTACGTGGATGCGGGTGCTTTGCGTCAGGCACTGGGGGCGGTGGATGACGAAACGTTCGAGCGGCTGAGCGAAGGGTTGTTGCTGAACAGCGGGTATTACCTGCTGCAGTTGTCGTTCGAGGAAGAGGGGCGAGTCATACGCAGCGAGTTCCAGGTAGAGGCACTGGGGGTAGTGAAATGGCATGCCCGGGTACCGGCGCAGCAAGTACGGGTGCGTAGCCGGGAGCCGATCGCCTGGTAAGGCTTACCCTAGCCGGGGCTGCTGTGCAGCCCATCGCGACACAAGGCCGCTCCTACAGGGATACGCGATCCCCTGTAGGAGCGGCCTTGTGTCGCGATTGGGCCGCAAAGCGGCCCCCCGTGCACAGGTCGATCAGACGGTACCGATCTCCCCGCCATCATTACGCTGGATCACCACCGTCGAAGCCCGCGGCCGTACCGTTGCCCCAGCGGGCGTAGCATCGGTGGCCTTGTCGGTATACGGCCAGTTCCCCGGGTGCTGAATGTTCACGAACAGCGTCTTGTTGTCCGGGGTAAAGCTGATTCCGGTCACTTCGCAGTCATTCGGCCCCACGAAGAAGCGGCGCAGGTTCACCTGGTTCTGCGCATTCACCGGCACCTGCTTGCCACTGGCATCCACCAGGTCGGAGGGGATCACAGCCAGCAGTTGGTCGTTGGTGTACTCGGTGAGGGTGCTTTCGCCGTTGTCAGTCTCGAACCACAGCACGCCACGGCTATCGAAGCTCATGCCATCCGGGCTGGCGAACTGGTTGAGTTCGGTCAGCCCGGAACGGTTGATGTCGGCCGTGCCGGCAGCGTTGGCGCCGAATACGAAGATGTCCCAGGTGAAGCTCAACTGGTCGTCGCTGTCGTGCCAGCGAATGATGTGGCCGTGGCGGTTTGGGCCGCGCGGGTTGGCCGCATCGACCTTTTCCGGGGTGCGTGCGCTGTTGTTGGTCAGGGTCAGGTACACGTCGCCGTTCAGCGGGTTGACCGTGGTCCATTCCGGGCGGTCCATCGGCGTAGCGCCCACGGCATCACCCGCCCCACGGGTGTTGAGGATGATGCCTGGCAGATCACCGTAAAGCGCACCCAGGGTGCTGCCGTTGGTGGTGGCGGTGCCTACGTCCAGCAGCAGCCATACGCCGGTGCCGTCGGCATTGAAGCGGGCCACATAGAGCTTGCCCTGGTCCAGGTACTTGGCGCCGGTGGCCAGGCGGTCGGCCGGGTTGGCATCGGCGGCGTCCCACACGGCGGTGGACACCCACTTGTACAGGTACTCGTTGTTCGAGTCGTCACCCATGTACCACACCAGCGGCTTGCCGGCGACGGGCAGGCCCGGGGCGCAGCCCTCGTGGCGGAAACGGCCCAGCGCAGTGCGCTTGGTGGCCAGGGTGCTGCTGTTGTACGGGTCGATCTCGACGATGTAGCCGTAGGTGCTGGCTTCGTTGCGGTAGTCGTCGGTGGCGCTGGCGCCCTTCACGGTAACGTCGAAACGGGCGAATTCGTCAGCCACTTCGGTGCTGTCACCGGCAGCGGTTTCCCACTTGTACTGGCCGCTGGAGGTGCCCACGCCAATGCGGCGCTGGTCTTCGGGGCGGGTGCCCTTGTTGACGAAGATGCCCGGCCAGTTCTCTTCACAGGTGAGGTAGGTGCCCCACGGGGTGTAGCCGTTGCCGCAGTTGTTGTTGGTGCCGCGGCAGTGGGTGCCAGCGCTGGAGTACTTGGTCTTTACGTGGTCGGTGCCACGCAGCGGGCCGGTGATTTCCATGCGCGAGGCGGTGGTGAAGCGGCGGTTCAGCGGGTCGTTGTCGACTACCTGCCAGCGGCCGTTCACCTTCTGCAGGCGCACCACGCCAGCGCCGTGGGCGTTGATTTCCTTGCGCACTTCTTCAACCGGGCGTTTGCCGTTCACGTCTGTGGTCGGACCGGCCGGGTGCAGTGCGGCGGTGTCGATGTACTCGAAGTTGATCGCCAGCAGGCCGTCTTCCGAGCTGCCGTTGATCGGGAAGAAGTGCATGCCGTCATGGTGCATGCCCATGGCGTTGGCCTGGTCGGTCGAGGTGTTGCTGCCGTCGGACTTCCATGGGTTGCCATTGCTGTTGATCGGTGTGCCCCACGGCGCCAGCACGTAGGCACTGTAGCCGGCGGCCACCACGCAAGCGTCGGTGCGCGAGCCCGGGATGGACTGGAAGCCCAGCGCCAGTTTCGGCACTTCCGGCTCGGTGACTGGTGGCTCGGTTACCGGTGGCTCGGTGACCGGGTCATCGTTATCGGAACCGCCACCGTCGAAGCAGCCTGTCAGGCCGGTACCGGCAATCATGGCGATGGCGGCGCCCAGGCTGCCGCGCATCACACTGCGGCGGCTCAGGTAGGCGTCCATGACAGTGGCCATCGGCAAGTTGCCGCTTTGGTTCCGGTCCAGGTTGTCGCCGGTATCTCGACTCATCAGGGTGTCCTTATATTGGCTGAGTTGGAGGAAACCGCGACTTTAGTGCGCAAATATGATGATTCATTGGCAGAAATGTTAACGGGCTTTTAAAACGACTCGATCTTAGAAAATTACCTGACAGATCAATTTGGAATGCCTGTCGGAATTCTGCCATCAAACTGTAATGCCAACGCCGCAACATCCGGAGCCCTGAATGAACATGGATAAGGATGGCGGGTTCGATGGCAAGCAGCATGCACAGGCGCGAAGTGATTGGCTGGATGGGTATCGGGGCCTTGGCCCCCTTGCTCGGCGCCTGCTCTGCTTTCCCGGCGCAGCAGGGCGGTAACGCCCGCTTTGACCTGCTGTATGTGGCCGATACCCTCGATGCCCGCCAACCCGGCCAGGCCGTGGTGCCGGCTACCCGCCTGGGGCCGGTCAGCCATTTGGGCCGTGCACCGTGGATGACGGGCAGCAGCGCCAGCCTGGCCTACCCGCAACTGGCGCCGTTGCTTGATGCCCGCCAGGCAAGTGGCGCCCAGTTGGGTGGGTATGCGGTGCTGGGCGCGCTGCTGGAGCAACTGCGCGCCGAGGCGGGTGCAGGCAACAGCCTTACCCTGGAAAACGGCCAGGGCTGGAATGGCAGTGGCCTGGCCTACCTGACCCAGGGTGAGAGCGGCTTGCAAGGTAGCCAACTGCTGGGCAGCGAGGTGCGCGTCAGCAGCGACGAACGCGTGTTGTGGCCGCAGCGCAGCCAGGGGCTGTATCGCCAGGCTAGCGCCATTACCTTGGGGGCCGGGCTGGCAGACGCGCAGCGCCAGGCGTTGGGGCTGCAAGCCTTGCACGTCTTCGAGCGCGGCGGCGCCCGTATTGCCGTGGTCGGTGTAACGGACCCTTATGCCCAGGATCAGAAAGCCTCCCTGAAACAGTGGTACCAGTCTTTGCAGCCCGTGTTCGAACAGGCCCGGCGCGAGGCCGACCTGGTGGTGGCCATGGCCGATGTCGGAACCGGCCCGGGCCTTTGGCTGGCCGAGCGGGTGCCGCAATTGGATGTGGTGCTGTGTGCCCGCGGCCAGGATCTGTGGCCGGCACCGGTGGAGGTGACCCAGGCCAGCGGCCGACGCGTGCCAGTGGTGTTCGCCGGCTGCCGGGGTAGCGGTGCAATGCGCCTGCGTTGCCAGCAGGTGGCGGGCGTATGGCAATTCGACGGGCGTTTCTTCCCGGCCTTTGAGCAGCAACTTGCACCTGCCGCGCAACATCGTGCCGGGCAGCTGGAGGCAACATTGCGCCAGCAACGCGCTGGCCATGCGGCGTGGCTGGATCAGCCGCTGGCCCGCGCGCCACAGGCATTGTGGCGCCGCGATACCCGAGGTGGCAGCTGGGATCGGCTGCTGCATCAGGCCTTGGCTGACGACAGCAGCATGCCCGTGTTGCTGCCAGGCCTGCGCTATGACTACCCGCTGCCCGCGGGCGCGTCCATCACCCGCGAACACCTGATCAGCCTGACCGGTGGCTACCCGGCGCCCGTGGTCGAAGCGCCGGCCCGGCAGGTGGAACAAGTGCTGGAGAACGCCGCAGAGCAACTGTTCGGCGACCCGCTGCTGCTGGACAACAGCCAGGACCTGCCACGCTGGCAGAGCCAGGCCTGGGGTGTCAGCTACAGCCCGCAAGGCAAGCGCATCACTGGGCTGGAGCCGGTACAGGGCCTGTGTCGCACCTTCGGCCTGCAATTCGAAAGCCAGGCGGGTGAACCCCTTTGGCAGCGGGTTGAAGCCTGGCTTGCCCGCCAGCCGGCCGGCTGGCAGCTGGCGCCGCTGCAATTGCCCGAAGTGCGCTACGTGCAGGGGCACCCGGGCTGGCACCCACGGCAGTTGGCCTCGTGACGTTCGCCTCGCGCCTGTTCACAGGCGCTGGCCTGACCCTGGCCGGCTGGCTGGCGGCCCAGTGTGTGTTGCAACTGGGCCGCCAGCCGCAACCCGCCACTGTGCCGGCCCCTGTCGACACGCCGCTGCCTGGGCTGATGGTCGGCCACTGGCAAGCGCCGGTCGATGACGCTGCCATCGCCATCACCCGCCTGCCGCTGCAATACCTGGGCGGCCTCAAGGCCCAGCCGCTGGCAGCCAGCGTGGTGGTGCTGCGCTACGGCGAGCAGGTGCGCACCCTGGCCCGCGGCCAGCGCCTGGCGCCGGGGATCGTGCTGCAGGACATCGACAGCGATGGCCTGATTTTCAACAACCAGGGGCGACGTGAACGCCTGCCCTGGCCGCCACGCCCCGCCGTGACCGGCTTCAAGCGCCAAGGATGAACGATGCCTGTTAGATACTGCGTGGCGGCCGCACTGAGCCTGGCCCTGTCCATGGCCTGGGCCGAAGAGCCGGTGTTCGATGACAACGGTACGCCGATGTACGAAGTGAACTTCGTCGACACCGAACTGGGCGAGTTCATCGACAGCGTGTCGCGCATCACCGGCACCACCTTCATCGTCGACCCCCGGGTCAAGGGCAAGGTCACCGTGCGCACCGTCGACCTGCACGACGCCGATGCCATCTACGACATCTTCCTGGCGCAACTGCGCGCCCAGGGTTACGCCACCGTCGACCTGCCCAACGGCAGCGTGAAGATCGTCCCCGACCAGGCCGCGCGCCTGGAGCCGGTGCCGGTGGAAGCCGGTGGGCAGCAGGGGGAGGGCAGCGACAGCGTGGCCACCCGCGTATTCAATGTGCGCAACGCCGCCAACGAACAGGTGCTGGGTATCCTCAAACCCTTGATCGACCCACGGGTCGGGGTGATCACCCCGTACCCGGCTGCGCACCAGCTGGTGGTCACTGACTGGCGCAGCAACCTCGACCGCATCGCCAGCCTGCTGCGCCAGCTCGACCGCCCGCAAGAGGCACCGAGCAATGGCAGCACCCAGGTCATCTACCTGCGCCATGCCAACGCCGGCGAAGTGGTCAAGGTATTACGCGGGCTCAGCCAGGAAGGTGCGGTGCAGGCTGAAGGGGCGGGTGAAGGTGAGGGCAAGGACCGGCCCGTGGTGGCTACCAGCGGTGGCCCGGGCATTCGCCTGGAATATGAAGAAGGCACCAACGCTGTGGTCATGGTCGGCCCCGACAGCGAACTGGCCGCCTACCGCGCCATCGTGGAGCAGCTGGACATTCGCCGAGCCCAGGTGGTGGTGGAGGCGATCATCGCCGAGGTGTCCGACAGCAGTGCCCAGGAGCTGGGCGTGCAATGGCTGTTTGCCGACGAAAAATTCGGTGCCGGTATCGTCAATTTCGGCAGCAACGGGGTAAACATCGCCAACATCGCAGGGGCCGCTGCCAGCGGCGACAACGAAGCACTTGGCGACCTGCTGTCCGCCACCACCGGCGCCACGGCGGGCATCGGCCATTTCGGTGGCGGGTTCAATTTCGCCATGCTGGTCAATGCGCTGAAGGGCAAGAGTGGTTTCAACCTGCTGTCCACGCCCACCCTGCTGACCCTGGACAATGCCGAGGCTTCCATTCTGGTCGGCCAGGAGGTGCCTTTCGTCACCGGCTCGGTCACGCAGAACAACGCCAACCCGTACCAGACCATCGAGCGTAAAGAGGTCGGGGTGAAGCTGCGCATCAAGCCGCAGATCAATGTCGACAACAGCGTGCGCCTGGACATCGTCCAGGAAGTGTCTTCCATCGCCGAGTCCAGTGCGGCCAGCGACGTGATCACCAACAAGCGCGAGATCAAGACCAAGGTCATGGTCGAAGACAATGGCCTGGTCATTCTTGGTGGCCTGATCAGCGACGAGCTGAGCACCAGCAACCAGCGCGTGCCGCTGCTTGGCGATATCCCTTACCTGGGCAGGCTGTTCCGCTCCGACGCCACCAAGAACACCAAGCAGAACCTGATGGTGTTCATCCGCCCGCGCATCCTGCGCGATGGGCCCAGCCTTGCCGGGCTCAGCGAAGACAAGTACCGCACCTTGCAGCAGACCACGCCGCTGCAATTGCCGGACCTGGCAGAAGGCAAGCCGCTGTTGCAGGTATTCCCCGCCAGCCGTGCACGCCTGGAAGGCGGTGACTGGTGATGCTGCCATACCGCCAGGCACGCCAGAGCGGCGTGGCCATGGCCTCGACGGAACAGGGCTGGCAGCTGTGGCTGCGGCCCGACGCCGACAGCGCCCAGTTGCAGGAGCTGTTGCGCGTGCATGGCCAGCCCGGTGCGCTTGAATACCTGGAAGCTGCCGCGTTCGATGAACGCCTTGGCCAGCTGTACCAAACCGGCGATGCTGCCACCGAAGCGCTGATCGAAGGCATCGGCGACCAGGTCGACCTGGACAGCCTGATGAGCGAAATGCCGCGCATCGAAGACCTGCTGGAAAGTGATGACGAAGCCCCGGTGATCCGCCTGATCAACGGCCTGTTCGGCCAGGCCCTGCGCCTGCGTGCTTCGGATATCCATATCGAAACCTTCGAGCAAAACCTGGTGGTGCGCCTGCGGGTCGATGGCCACCTGCGCGAAGTGTTGCGCCCACCGCGGGCGCTGTCAGCCATGCTGGTGTCGCGGATCAAGGTCATGGCGCGGCTGGACATCGCCGAAAAACGCCAGCCCCAGGACGGCCGTATCACCTTGCGTGCGGCTGGGCGCGAAGTGGACGTGCGGGTTTCGACACTGCCCGGCATTCATGGCGAGCGTGTGGTCATGCGTGTGCTCGACAAGCAGGCCAGCCTGCTGGCACTGGATAACCTGGGCATGCCGCCCGCCGTGTTGCAGGGCCTGCGCAGTTGCCTGGCGCGGCCCAATGGCATTGTGCTGTCTACCGGGCCGACCGGTTCGGGCAAGACCACCACCCTGTACGCCAGCCTCAACAGCCTCAACGATGGCAGCCGCAACATCCTCACCGTCGAAGACCCGGTGGAGTACGCCATCGCCGGCATCGGCCAGACGGCCATCAACCCGCGTGCCGGCCTGACCTTCGCCAGCGGCCTGCGCGCCATTCTGCGCCAGGACCCGGACGTGATCATGCTTGGCGAAATCCGCGACCAGGAAACCGCGCAGATCGCCGTGCAGGCCAGCCTCACCGGCCACCTGGTGTTGTCCACCTTGCACACCAACAGTGCCGTGGGTGCGGTGACCCGCCTGCGCGACATGGGCATCGAACCGTTCCTGATCGCCTCGTGCTTGCGGGGTGTGCTTGCCCAGCGCCTGGTGCGGCGCTTGTGCAGTTGCGCCGTGGCGCATCCGCTGCAACCTGCCGAACGTGACCTGTGGCCGGAGCTGGCAGCGCTGGGCAGCAGCTACCACGCAGTCGGCTGCGAACAGTGCCAGGGCAGCGGTTATGTCGGGCGCCTGGGGCTGTATGAATTCATCGAACTGGATGCCGGGCTGATCGGCTTGCTGTACGACGGCGCCAGCGAACTGGCCATGCAGGATTACCTGGCCGAGCGCCGCCAGAGCCTGGTGGCAATGGCCAGCGATTGCCTGGCCCGTGGCGAGACCAGCCTGGCCGAAGTGCTGCGTGTGGTGCAGGGCTAAGGTATGCCAACCTATCGTTATCAGGCTGTCGACCTCGCGGGCAAAGCGCACAAGGCCAGCCTGCAGGCCGACAGCGAACGCCATGCGCGTCAGTTGTTGCGTGAACAGGGCCTTTTCGCCCGCCAGTTGCAGCGGCACGAAGCCGGTACCCGACAACCTCGGCGCCAACGCCTGAGCCGTGCCCAGTTGTGCGAGCTGACCCGCCAGCTGGCTACCTTGACCGGTGCCGGCATCCCGTTGGTCGATGCGTTGGCCACCCTTGAGCGCCAGCTGCGTCAGCCGGCCTTGCACAGCGTGTTGGTGGCCCTGCGCGGCTCGCTCGGCGAAGGCCTGGGCCTGGCCCGCAGCCTGGCGCGCCAAGGGGCGCCGTTCACGGGCTTGTACTGTGCGCTGGTCGAGGCTGGCGAGCGTTCCGGGCGTCTGGCGCAGGTGCTGACACGCTTGGCCGACCACCTGGAACAGGTGCAACGGCAACAACACAAGGCCCGTACCGCGCTGATTTACCCCTCCGTATTGATGGGCGTGTCGCTCGCCGTGGTCGTGGGCCTGATGACCTTTGTCGTGCCCAAGCTCACCGAACAATTCGCCCACGCCGGGCAAAGCCTGCCGCTGATTACCTCGTTGCTGATCGGCCTGAGCCAGGGGCTGGTACACGCCGGGCCGTGGTTGCTGGGGCTGGTGTTGGTGCTTGGCGTGCTCGGTGGCTGGTTGCTGCGCAAGCCGCACTGGTGCCTGCGCCGCGACCAGTTGCTGCTGCGCCTGCCGCGCATCGGCAGCCTGTTGCAGGTGCTGGAAAGCGCACGCCTGGCACGCAGCCTGGCGATTCTCACTGGCAGTGGCGTGGCCCTGCTCGAAGCCTTGCAAGTGGCCACCGAAACCGTCGGCAACCGGCGCATCCGCCTGGCCATGGAGCAGGTGCGCCAGCACGTTCAGGGCGGCACCAGCCTGCACCGTGCGCTGGATACCAGCCAGCAATTCCCGCCGCTGCTGGTGAACATGGTCGGCAGCGGTGAGGCCAGCGGCACCCTGGCCGACATGCTCGAACGCGTGGCCGACGACCAGGAGCGCGGTTTTGCCCGCCAGGTGGATACCGCCATGGCGCTGTTCGAACCCCTGATGATCCTGGTGATGGGGGCCGTGGTGCTGTTCATCGTGTTGGCCGTGCTGCTACCGATCATGCAACTCAACCAGGGCCTGCAACTGTGAAGACAAGGAGTATTGCCATGCAGCATCGACGTAACCGCCAACGCGGTTTCACCCTCATGGAAATCATGGTGGTGATCTTCATCATCGGCCTGCTGATCGCCGTGGTCGCGCCCAGCGTGTTGGGCAACCAGGACAAGGCCATGAAGCAGAAGGTGATGGCCGACCTGGCCACCCTGGAACAGGCGCTGGACATGTACCGGCTGGACAACCTGCGCTTCCCGAGCGGCGAACAGGGCCTGGCTGCACTGGTGAAAAAACCGAGCCAGGAACCGCTGCCACGGGCCTGGCGCAGTGACGGCTACGTGCGCCGCCTGCCGGAAGATCCGTGGGGCACCCCGTACCAGTACCGCATGCCCGGTGAGCATGGCCGGGTCGATGTGTACTCGCTGGGTGCCGATGGCCAGCCGGGTGGCGAAGGCCAGGATGCCGACCTGGGTAACTGGGAGTTGTAAGGGTGCGGCGTCAGCGGGGTTTCACGCTCATCGAGTTGCTGGTGGTGCTAGCCATCGCTGGCCTGATGACGGGCCTGGCGGTGGCCGGGTTAGGCAGCGGCCAGGCCCGTGTCGACCAGGCTTTGCAACGCCTGGCTAGCGAGACCAGGGACCAGGCTGCGCTGGCCCGGCATGCCGGGCAACTGCGTGGTCTGCGCTGGAATGGTCAACGCCCGGAGTTTGTGCGGCGTGAGGGGAATGCCTGGGTGGTCGAACCCATTGCATTGGGAGACTGGCCCAAGGGCCTGCAACCGGACTGGCCCGCCAGTTTGCAGCCTCGCTTGGTGTTTACCCCGCATGGCTGGGCACAGCCGGGCAGCGTGCGCTGGCGCTGGGCCGATGGCAGCCAGCAATGGGCCTGGAGCCGCGATGGCCGGCTGCAGGTGGCCCCATGAGGCAACGTCAGCGCGGGTTCACCTTGCTGGAAGTGACCGTCGCCCTGGCGATTGCCGCCGTGCTCGCGGTGATCACCAGCCAGGTGTTGCGCCAGCGCCTGGCCGTGCAGGGCAACCTGCAACAGCACCGCCTTGGCCTGCTGTGCGCGCGTGAACTGCAAACCCGCTTCGCCGTCGAGCAATTCTGGCCTGCTGCCAACCAGGCAGCAGGGGAGCTGAGCCAGGGGGGCCAACAGTGCCACTGGCAACTGCAACTGCGCCGCACCGGGGTGCGCGACTTGCGTCGCGGGGAACTGCAACTGTACGCCGACCGTGACCAGCGCCTGCCTCTGGGCCAGTACACCGTGTTTCTGGAGCGCCCATGACTTACAGAAGTCGAGAAGCCCGCACGGCCTCTGTGGGAGCGGGCAAGCCCGCGAATCAGGCGCCGCGGTGGATGGCACCGGCTTTGCCGGTGTTCGCGGGTGAACCCGCTCCCACAAGGCAGGTGTGCACGCGTCAGTTCAAAGCCCTGCCCGTGAAGCGCCGCCAGGCAGGGCTGACCCTGATCGAACTGATGGTCGCCCTGGCCCTGACCGCCTTGCTCGGCATCATGCTCGCCGCCTTGGTCAATGGCTGGATGAAAGTGCGTGAACGCCTGCAAGTGACCAACCAGCAAACCTCGGTGCTGGATTTCTGCCTGGCCCTGGAGCGCCGCTTCGACAGCCCGGTACTGCGCCGTGTCTACGACCAGCGACTGCCCTTGGCCAGCCGCTGGCTGGACTGGCAGCCGGCAAGCAATCAGTTGCAATGGGTTGCCACCACGGGCCTGCCGGAAGCCGAAGGCGGCTCGCGGCTGCAACGCCAGCGGCTGCGCTTCGAGGCCCGTGAGCAGCGCCTGCTGCTGGAAAGCTCGGCCGACCTGTATGCCGCCGCGGCCCCACGTTGGCTACAGCGCGAACAACTCGACCGGGTAAGCGCGATGAATGTCCTGTACTACCAGGGTGGCCGCTGGCTGGCCTGGCCTTCCGATCAACCTGCGCACCCCGGCCGTGGCGTGCGCCTGGAATTGCAGCGTGATGGAGCACCCTATGTCTGCACCTTTGCCCTTCCGTGGGGGCGTTCATGAGCGTTGAATGGCTGCGACGTGCACCTGCTCAGCCGTGGTTGTTGCTGCGGCCGGGGGGCGTCTGGCACTGGGCACTGGCCGAGGGCGGGATTGTGCTGCGCCAAGGGCAGGGCGAACCACCGGCGAAGCTGCAAGCCCGGGTCGCCCTGGTTTTGCCTGCCGAGGCGTGCAGCCTGTTCCGCGTGCCAGCGCCACCTGGGCTCAAGCGGGAAGAGTGGCCGTTGTTGCTCGAGGACCGCTTGATGCAGCCGCCGGACGAAGTGACTTGCGCCTGCCTGGCCCGCGAGCCTGGTTACCTGCGCTTGCTGGTTGTGGCTCGTCAGCAACTGGAAGGCTGGCGCGGGCAGTGTGCTGCGTGGGGATTGCAGGTTGAGCGTTGTTGGGCGGAGTATCAGTTGCTGCCCACAGCAGAGCCAGGTACTGCCTGGCACTGGCAGCGAACGCCCGGTATGTCCGTTTACAAAGGCTTGACCGAGGACCAGCAAGAGCACTGGTTGGCGTGGCCCGATGCCTTGGGAGAATTGCCGCAGCAACCGTGGGCACAGCTGCAAAAGGTCTCATTGACTGGCGACTGGCCGAGTACGCTGCCCGCCCTCGATTCGATGCCTGGCTTGTTCGAGCCTGCCCGCAAGGCCCTTTCATTGCCTGTGGTTTCGCGTGGGCAGCAACAGCTGTTGGCTGCTTGCCTGGTGCTGACGGCCGCCTGGGGCTGCTTGTGGTTGAGCCAGCAATGGCGTCAGGCACAACTTTGGCGTGCCCAGGTCATTGCCGTGACAGGCGAGCAGGCCAGCCCACGGCACGCCGCTCAGGCGCTCAAGCGCTTGCGTGAAAGCGCGTTGCAGCAGCAACTGCGCACTCGCCAGCTCGAAGACTTGCAGGCGGCTTTGCAGGCTTGGCTGCATGATCATCCCGGCTGGCGCCTGCAAGCGGTGCGCTTCGATGGCCAGCACTGGCAACTGCGCCTGGACGGCGACGGCGCAGCGCCGCCCTGGCAAGAAATCGCCAAGGCCGCGGGTGCTGCCGTTACGGTTCAAGGTGGCGAAGTGGTGTTCGATTTGGGAGCCGCAGCATGAACCGGGACTGGATACAGCGTCATCGATTGAAGTTCGCCTGGTTGCTCGTTGCCGTGTTGCTGGCCTTCCTGGCGCTGCGCTGGGGCTTGGCGCAATGGCGCGAACTCAGCCAGTGGCGAGGGCTGGCTGAGCAAGCCGCCAGTTTGCAGGGTGGCCCTGGCGTGAGCATGGAGCGTCTGAAGCAGTCGGCCGAGGCGCGGCAGGTCGCATTGGCCGAGGTCGATACGCAAGGCCAAGCCTGGCAGCTGCGCGGGCAGGTGGCCGATGCGCGGGTGCTGCAAGACTGGTTGCAGGCCCTGCGCAGCGAAGGCGTACAGCCGCTGCAATGGGGGCTGGAGCAGGATGGCAAGGCATTGCGTTTCGACCTGCTGGTGCAGCCATGAGCCGAAAAGCCGTGGCGTGGGTACTGCTGGTATTCGGCCTGACATTGTTGGTGGAACTCCCTGCCGCCTGGGTCGCACGCGGCTTCGACCTGCCAATGCAAGCCGCTCGTGGCAGCCTGTGGCAGGGCCAGGCGCAAAAGTTGGGGCTAGTCGGGCCACTGCGCTGGTCGGTGCAGCCTTGGCGTATGCAGGCAATTGCGCAGCTAGGGTTTCAGGGCCAGGCTTGGCAGTTGCGCGCCCAGGGCTGGCCATGGCGCTGGCAACTGGAGGCAAAGGCGATGGGCACTGAAGCGACGGTGGCCACGGATTACCGCCTGGTTGGGCAGTGGCAAGGCGAAGTGCGCGTACAGGGGGCAGGGCGCCAATGTCTGGCCAGCCAAGGCCGCGTGACGGTCAGCGACCTGGCGCTTAGCGAGCCGTGGTCGCTGGGCCTGGGGCAAGGCTGGCTGGAAATGGATTGCCACAGCGGCTGGCGGCTGCGTGGTCAACTGGCGCAGCAGGGGCAGCATCAGTTGGTGGTAGATGCCGACCTGCCAGCACGGCGGGCCCAGCTAGGGTTCGAGTTGCAGCCTGATGCGACGTTGACGCCATTGCTGCGCGGAGCACAATGGCTCGGGCCGCAGGCGCTGGCAGGGCAGCGGGACCTGCGCTGGTAAGCCCGCAGGCGCCGTCAAGCTTCCAGGCCTAAGGGCGAATCTCGATCAACGTCCCGTCCCGCACCAGGTCCCACACTTCCTGCATGTCACGGTTACGCATGGCAATGCAGCCATCGGTCCAGTCCAGGGTATGGAAGTACCATTCCGGGTACTCGTCGTTGATCGGCGTGCCGTGAATCATGATCATGCTGCCGGCACTCACCCCTTCGCGGGTGGCACGGGCGGCGTCGCTGATGTTCGGGTAGTTGATGTGCATGGCCAGGTTGAAGCGGTCGCTTTGCTTGCGCCAATCCAGCCAGTACAGGCCTTCAGGGGTTTTCTTGTCGCCCTCGCGCTCCTTGGCGCCCTTGGGCTGCTTGCCCAGGGAAATGCGGTAGGTTTTCAGCGGCTCGCCACGGCTGATCAGTTGCAGGCGGCGCTCGGACTTGATCACCAGCACCTTGTCGATCAGCGGTTGCATGGCCTGCTGCGAAGGCGATGGCGTTTGCGCTGCCGGCACGGGCTTGCGGATGATGGTCTCGGTAAAGGCCGCCTGGGACACCGAGGTAACGCAAAGGCAGAAAAGGGCAAGCAACCAGCGCATGTAACGGTATCCCTGAAGGCTTCTTCTATGTAGAGGTGGTGGTCGTGACGTTCATCGGTGGCAGGTATTCATGGCCAATGGGGTAGTGTTGCCCGATGCGGTCGCGATAGTAGCATTCTAGTGTGCGTGTGACGGTGCGAAAAGCCAGCTCGCCCCACGGTATCTCATGTTCTTCGAACAAGCGCACCTCAAGGCTTTCGACACCCACATCAAAGGCAAGGTCCGCCAGTTCGGCGCGGAAGAATACATGCACCTGGTCGATGTGCGGCAGGTCGAACAGTTGGTACAGGCTCATTTCCCCGACCCGCGCGCAGGCTTCCTCGACGGTTTCGCGACGGGCGGCCTGGTCGAGGGTTTCGCCGTTCTCCATGAACCCTGCGGGCAGGGTCCAGAAACCGCGACGTGGTTCGATGGCGCGCCGGCACAACAGCACCTGGCTGCCCCAGGTGGGTAGCACGCCAGCGACGATGTTGGGGTTCTGGTAGTGGATGGTCTGGCAAGACTCGCAGACAAACCGCAGGCGGCTATCGCCTTCGGGGATCCGCTGGGTGACCGGCTGGCCGCACGCGCTGCAGAATTTCATGTGAGGTTCCTTTTGTTCAAGGCTATCTTGGCGCGCCCGCAGGGCGCTGCGCAAGCGCAGGGGCTTGGGTGCTTCGCGGCTTTGGTGCATCATGCAAGGCAGGCCTTGGATACGAGCGTGCGCAATGCTGGACGAGCTACTTCGCCGAATGAGCAACCACCACCCCGCATCACTGGAAACCGACCGACGGTTCCCTGAAGCGGCGGTCCTTTTGCCCGTTACCCGTAGCGAAGCGCCCGAACTGGTATTGACCCTGCGCGCCAAGGGCCTGTCCACCCATGGCGGTGAAGTCGCTTTTCCTGGCGGGCGGCGTGACCCGGAAGACCCGGACCTGGTGTTTACCGCCCTGCGCGAAGCCGAGGAAGAAATCGGCCTGCCGCCTGGGCTGGTGGAAGTGATCGGCCCGCTCAGCCCGCTGATTTCGCTGCATGGTCTTAAAGTGACGCCATTCGTCGGGGTTATTCCCGACTTCGTCGAATACCGCGCCAATGATGCCGAAATCGCGGCAGTATTTACCGTACCGCTGGAATTCTTCCGCCAGGACCCGCGCGAACATACCCACCGTATCGATTACCAGGGGCGCAGCTGGTATGTGCCCAGCTACCGCTATGGCGAATACAAGATCTGGGGGCTCTCGGCGATCATGATCGTCGAGCTGGTGAACCTGCTGTTCGATGCCGGCATCAGCCTGCACCAGCCCCCTGAGCGTTACATCGAAAACTGAGCGGGGCCTACCCCGCCATTTGCGTTCCAGCCTGAGGAGCATGCATGAAATACCGCCTGGGCGACCTGCGGGTCGAAAGCCATCCCACCAGTTGGGCCGCACCCAACGCCACGCTGATCGGCAACGTGCGCCTGCAGGCCGATGCGAGTGTGTGGTTTGGCGCGGTGTTGCGCGGGGATAACGAGCTGATCGACATCGGCGAAGGCAGTAACGTGCAGGATGGCACGGTCATGCACACCGACATGGGCTCGCCGCTCACCCTGGGCAAAGGCGTAACTGTTGGCCACAACGCCATGCTGCATGGCTGCACGGTGGGCGACTACAGCCTGGTGGGTATCAATGCGGTAATTCTCAACGGTGCGCGCATCGGCAAACATTGCATCATCGGTGCCAACGCGCTGATCGCCGAGGGCAAGGAAATCCCGGACGGTTCGCTGGTAATGGGCTCGCCGGGCAAGGTGGTACGCGAGTTGACCGAGCAGCAGAAGCGCATGCTCGAAGCCAGTGCCGCGCACTACGTGCATAATGCCCGGCGTTATGCGCAAGAGCTGGTGGTTGATGATGAATGATGTTGTAGAGCGACCGGTGGCCTCGCCTTGCGTGAGCATTTGCGCGCTGGACGAGCAGGATATCTGCACCGGGTGCCAGCGTACCGTGGCGGAGATTGGCCGCTGGGGGCGGATGGACAACGACGAGCGCCGGGCGGTGCTCAAGCTTTGCCATGAGCGGGCAGTACAGGCCGGCCTCATTTTGCAGGCCTGACGCGAAACCTGTGGGAGCGGGCGTGCCCGCGAAGCTGCCACCGCGGTATATGGCACCGGCTTCGCCGGTGTTCGCGGGCACGCCCGCTCCCACAGGTACTGCATAGCCCCAGGCCTTGTGAAATCCCTGTGTGCGGGTTTACCCGCGAAGAAGCCAGCGGTAATCTGTACGGCTTGCCCACAGACTACCCGCCATGTTCTATCTGATCGCCTATATCAGCAGCGTAGTGCTGATCAACTACGCGTTTTCCAGTGCCCCGCACCTGGACATCATCTGGTCCGCCTGGGGTGGCCTGGTGTTCATCCTGCGTGACATGGTGCAGACCCGCTTCGGCCACGGCGCCCTGGTTGCCATGCTGGTGGCCCTGGTGCTTTCCTACGTCACCTCGGAGCCGGCCATCGCCCTGGCCAGCGCCACTGCGTTCTTCATCTCCGAGCTGATCGACTGGCTGGTGTTCAGCATCACCCGTCGGCCACTGCGTGACCGCCTGTGGTTGAGTTCGGCGCTGAGCATTCCGGTGGATACCTTCATTTTCTTCGGCATGATCGGCGCCCTGACCCCTGCGGTGGTCGGCACCGCCATGGCCTCCAAGTTCGCCGGTGTCACCGCCGTGTGGCTGGCCATGGCATTTCGCGCCCGGCGGGCCGCCGTTGTCGGTTGATGGTGTAGAATAGCGGTCCTTTTTCAGCGGGCGGTGCCAAGCCTGGTGCGGCCCCGGATGCCTTCGAGGACCTGAAATGACCCGTATCGGAACCCCCTTGTCGCCCACCGCGACCCGTGTACTGCTGTGCGGCTGTGGCGAGTTGGGCAAGGAAGTGGTGATCGAGCTGCAGCGCCTGGGCGTCGAAGTGATCGCCGTCGACCGCTACGCCAATGCCCCGGCCATGCAGGTGGCGCATCGCAGCCACGTGGTCAACATGCTCGATGGCGTTGCCCTGCGGGCGGTGATCGAGGCCGAGAAACCCCACTACATCGTCCCTGAAATCGAAGCCATCGCCACCGCCACCCTGGTCGAGCTGGAAAACGAAGGTTTCAATGTGGTGCCGACCGCCCGCGCCACCCAGCTGACCATGAACCGTGAGGGCATCCGTCGCCTGGCCGCCGAAGAGCTGGACCTGCCGACCTCGCCGTACCACTTTGCCGACACTTATGAAGACTACGCCAAGGCCGTGGCCGATGTCGGCTACCCGTGTGTAGTCAAGCCGGTGATGAGCTCGTCGGGTAAAGGCCAGAGCCTGCTGCGCAGCGATGCCGACCTGCAGAAGTCGTGGGACTACGCGCAGGAAGGCGGTCGCGCCGGTAAAGGCCGCGTGATTGTCGAAGGTTTCATTGACTTCGAATACGAAATCACCCTGCTGACCGTGCGCCACGTGGGCGGCACCACCTTCCTGGAACCGGTTGGACACCGGCAGGAGAAGGGCGACTATCAGGAGTCGTGGCAGCCGCAGGCCATGAGCCCGAAAGCGCTGGCCGAGTCGCAGCGCGTGGCCAAGGCAGTTACCGACGCCCTGGGCGGTCGTGGCCTGTTCGGCGTAGAGCTGTTCGTGAAAGGCGACCAGGTATGGTTCAGCGAAGTGTCGCCACGCCCGCATGACACTGGCTTGGTGACCCTGATTTCCCAGGACCTGTCGCAGTTCGCCCTGCACGCCCGCGCCATTCTCGGCCTGCCGATTCCAGTGGTGCGCCAGTTTGGTCCGTCGGCGTCGGCAGTCATCCTGCCGGAAGGGCAATCGCAGCAGACCAGCTTCGCCAACCTGGGCGCAGCGCTGAGCGAACCGGATACGGCCATCCGCCTGTTCGGCAAGCCGGAAATCAACGGTACCCGCCGCATGGGCGTGTGCCTGGCGCGTGACGAGTCGGTCGAACTGGCACGGGCCAAGGCGACCCGTGCATCGCAGGCGGTCAAGGTCGAGTTCTGATCCGACTGGGGCTGCGTTGCAGCCCTTCGCGCCGAACCGCCGCGAAGGGTCGCAACGCCGCCCCAATTACTTACAATTGTGTGTTGCGGGTCTCTTTCAGGCACAACACGGCAATCAGGCTGATCACTGCCGCCGCCGACACATACCCCCCCACCCAGCTCAACCCGCCCATGCTCACCAGCTTCTGGGCAAAGAACGGTGCCGCCGAGGCCCCGACAATCCCGCCCAGGTTATACGCCGCCGAAGCCCCGGTATAACGCACGTGGGTCGGGAACAGTTCAGGCAGCAATGCTCCCATCGGCGCAAAGGTCACGCCCATCAGGAACAGCTCGATGGCCAGGAACAGCGCCACACCCGTGGTCGAACCGGAGGTCAGCAGCGGTTCCATGGTAAAGCCCGACGCCACCGCCAACAGGCCACCCACGATCAGCACCGGCTTGCGCCCGTAGCGGTCACTGAGCCAGGCCGACAGCGGTGTGGCCAGGGCCATGAACACCACTGCAAAGCACAGCAGGCCAAGGAACGTCTCGCGGCTGTAGCCCAGCGTGGTCACGCCGTAGCTCAGCGAGAACACCGTCGAGATATAGAACAGCGCGTAGCACACCACCATCGCCGCAGCGCCCAGCAGGGTAGGGCGCCAGTGCTTGGCGAACAGGTCCACCACCGGCATCTTCACCCGTTCCTGGCGAGCAACTGCCTTGGCGAACACCGGGCTTTCTTCAAGTTTCAGACGCACGTACAGGCCGACCAGCACCAGTGCAGCGCTGAGCAGGAACGGAATGCGCCAGCCCCAGTCGCGGAACTGCTCGTCGCTCAGGGTCAGCGCCAGGGTCAGGAACAAGCCGTTGGCAGCCAAAAAGCCGATCGATGGGCCCAGCTGCGGGAACATGCCGAACCAGGCACGCTTGCCCTCCGGGGCGTTCTCGGTGGCCAGCAACGCTGCGCCACCCCATTCGCCGCCCAGGCCCAGGCCTTGGCCAAAACGCAGCAGGCAGAGAATGATCGGCGCCCACACGCCAATGCTGTCATAACCCGGCAGCACGCCGATGGCCGTGGTGGAAACGCCCATCAGCAACAGCGAGGCAACCAGGGTCGACTTGCGGCCGATGCGGTCGCCAAAGTGGCCGAACAGCGCCGAGCCCAGCGGGCGGGCGAGGAAGGCGATGCCGAACGTGAGGAAGGCCGCCAGCATTTGCGCGGTACCTGAGCCGGACGGGAAGAATACCGGGCCAATCACCAGAGCAGCGGCGGTGGCGTAGACGTAGAAATCATAGAACTCGATGGCGGTGCCGATGAAGCTTGCGGTGGCTACCCGCGCAGGCGAGTTGACCGGTGCGGCAGGCGCTTCGGCATAGGTGCTGCTGGTTGTCATTAAGTAGGTCCCTAACAGTCTGGTCCAGCTCCATGGGCATGGCCCGCGATGGCGTGCCGGGCAAAGGGCAGGCACGGTTGCGCGGACGCCGGAGCGTTTTGTTGTTGTGTGCGCCCGACTGACGATAGCCCAAGGGGGATAGGGGCGGGGCGGGCACTGTTCAGGGTGTTGAAGCAGGACCGCAGGGCGTGTCAGTGGAGCGGACTGGCCGTTTGGCGCCGGGTGCGGGTAGCAGGCGTGGCGGCGGGGCTGGGTAAGCGTGACCCGAGTATAGCTATCGGGTCACGGTCCACACCAGTACCTTGCTGGCACAATTGTCCTCTGTTTCGAGGATTTCCAGGCGATAGCGGCCGATCTTCAGGCAAACGGCGCTTTCCGGAATGCTCTCCAGCGCTTCGGTCACCAGCCCGTTAAGGGTTTTCGGCCCGCCGTCGCAGGGCAGGTGCCAGCCCAGGGTACGGTTGATTTCGCGCAGCGAGGCGGTGCCATCGATGACGAAGGTGCCATCAGGCTGCGGGTGCACGTGGGGGTTTTCCAGGCTCTGTTCATCCTCGAACTCGCCAACGATCTCTTCGAGGATGTCTTCAAGGGTGACGATGCCCTGCACCTCGCCGTACTCATCCACCACTACGCCCATGCGGCGTTGCTGCTTGTGGAAATTCAGCAACTGCATTTGCAGGGGTGTGCTTTCCGGCACGAAATAGGGTTCGTAACAGGCGCCGTGCAACGCATCCAGGGTCAATTCGGCCTTGGGCAAAAGATGGCTGATCAGCTTGGTATTGAGGATGGCTTCGACCTGGTTGATGTCGTTGTGATACACCGGCAGGCGGGTGTGACGGCTGACGATCAACTGTTCGATGATGCGCTCGATCGGTTCGTCCAGGTTGATGCCGTCCACTTCGTTGCGCGGCACCAGGATGTCGTTGACGGTGACTTTGTCCAGCGACTGCAGGCCGTCGAGCAGCCCATGGCGGGGGGCTTCGTGCTCGTCGTCCTCGTCGAAGTCATCGGCTTCCTGCGGGTGCAGGGCTACGGCCGTAGGTTGCACGCGGAACGGGCGCAGCAGTAGCTTGGCAAAGCCGTCCAGCAGGCAGGCCAGCGGCTGTAGCAAGGCGAGGGGCACTTTGAGCAGGCTGGCGCCAAGGCTGACGAGCGCCTGCGGGTTGCGTCGGGCCAGGCGACGCGGCAGGTACTCGGCAAACACCAGCAAGGTGAAGGTGGCGGCCAGCCCCGCCAGCCAGAAACCATGTTCGCCACTGTGGCGCTGGCCCACCAGGCAGGCGAGGCCCAGCACCAGCAGCTTGCCCAGGCTGGCGCACAGCACCAGTGCCTGCGCAGGTAGCACGGGCTGGCCTTCCTCGTTGGTGCGCAGGGAACCATTGAGCAGCAGGCGGGCTGCATCCACGGCAGTGAACAGCGCCGACCACATAAGGGCCAGTGCCAGGGTGCCGAATAGCGGTGCGTACGGCAGGGTGTCCATGGTCGGCCGTCAGATATGCAAGATGAATTCGCGAACCAGCTTGCTGCCGAAATAGGCCAGCATCAGCAGGCAGAAACCGGCCAGCGTCCAGCGGATGGCCTTGTGGCCGCGCCAACCCAGGCGGGTGCGGCCCCACAGCAACACGCTGAACACCACCCAGGCCACGCATGCCAGCAAGGTCTTGTGTACCAGGTGCTGGGCAAACAGGTTGTCGAGGAACAGCCAGCCCGAGATCAATGACAGCGACAGCAGGCACCAGCCGGCCCAGAGGAAGCCGAACAGCAGGCTTTCCATGGTTTGCAGGGGTGGGAAGTTGCGGATCAGCCCGGACGGGTGCTTGTTCTTCAGTTGGCGGTCCTGCAGCAGCAACAGCAGCGACTGGAACACCGCGATGGTGAACAGCCCGTAGGCCAGGATCGACAGCAGGATATGCGCGAGGATGCCCGGTTCTTCGTTGATCAGCGGCACCGTGCCGGGTGGTGCGAACTGCGCCAGCAGCGCAGTGATCGCACCCAGCGGGAACAGCAGCACCAGCAGGTTTTCCACCGGTATGCGCAGGCAGGCGATCAGGGTCAGGGCGATGACCGCTACGGCGATCAGGCTGGCGGCGCTGAAAAAGTCCAGGCTCAGGCCCAGCGGGGTGATCAGCTGGAAGAACAGCGCGCCGGCCTGGGCCAGCACCGCGAACGCGCCCAGCAGGCCAAGCAGGCGCTTGTCGGCCTTGCGGCCCTGGGCCAGGTGCGAGCCCTGGTAGATGGCCGCAGCTATATAAAGGCCGGCGGCGATCAGGTTGGGGATGAGGCTGGGTGAGGAGACCATAAGTCCTGGTTGGCAAGCCTTTAAAGAGACGGAGTTTGGCATAGATCCCGTTGATCAAGGAAGACTGAAGGCTTGTGTCAGGGCATTCGCGGGCACGCCCGCTCCCACAGGTCCTGCGCAGGCCCTGAAAGTGGTGGAGATCCTGTGGGAGCGGGCGCGCCCGCGAAGAGGCCGGAGCAGGCACCGAATATCTCCCAAGGTGTGCGCCGCCGCCGCACTTCGCTATAATCGCTGCCTTGCTGTGCCCGGCGGGTGTGCATTTCCCCGCGGGCGCCTGACAAACCTCGGCTTTTACTGGGCCTGAAAGGATCACCATGTTCGAAAACCTGACCGACCGCCTGTCACAGACGCTGCGCCATGTCACCGGCAAGGCCAAGCTGACCGAAGACAACATCAAGGACACGCTGCGCGAAGTGCGCATGGCCCTGCTCGAGGCCGATGTTGCCCTGCCGGTGGTCAAGGATTTCGTCAACAGCGTCAAGGAACGCGCGGTCGGCACCGAAGTGTCGCGCAGCCTGACCCCGGGCCAGGCGTTCGTGAAGATCGTTCAGGCCGAGCTGGAAAGCCTGATGGGTGCGGCCAACGAAGACCTCGCGCTGAACGCTGCGCCGCCTGCCGTGGTGCTGATGGCCGGCCTGCAGGGTGCGGGTAAGACCACCACCGCCGGCAAGCTGGCGCGCTTCCTTAAAGAGCGCAAGAAAAAGAGCGTGATGGTGGTCTCCGCCGACGTTTACCGCCCGGCGGCGATCAAGCAGCTGGAAACCCTGGCCAACGACATCGGCGTCACCTTCTTCCCGTCCGACATCAGTCAGAAGCCGGTGGCCATTGCCGAAGCGGCCATCCGCGAAGCCAAGCTGAAATTCATCGATGTGGTCATCGTCGACACCGCCGGCCGTTTGCACATCGACGCCGACATGATGGACGAGATCAAGGCGCTGCACGCTGCAGTCAAGCCGATCGAGACCCTGTTCGTGGTCGACGCCATGACCGGCCAGGACGCTGCCAACACCGCCAAGGCGTTTGGCGAGGCACTGCCACTGACCGGTGTGGTGCTGACCAAGGTCGATGGTGATGCCCGTGGCGGTGCCGCACTGTCGGTGCGTGCCATTACTGGCAAGCCGATCAAGTTCATCGGTATGGGTGAAAAGACCGAGGCCCTCGAGCCCTTCCACCCTGACCGCGTCGCCTCGCGCATTCTTGGCATGGGTGACGTGCTCAGCCTGATCGAGCAGGCCGAGCAGACCATCGACAAGGCCAAGGCCGACAAGCTGGCCAAGAAGCTGAAGAAGGGCAAGGGCTTCGACCTCGAAGACTTCCGCGACCAGCTGCAACAAATGAAGAACATGGGCGGCCTGGGCGGCCTGATGGACAAGTTGCCGAGCATCGGCGGGGTCAACCTGTCGCAGATGGGTAACGCCCAGGGCGCGGCCGAGAAGCAGTTCAAGCAGATGGAGGCGATCATCAACTCCATGACCCCGGCCGAGCGCCGCGACCCTGACCTGATCAGTGGTTCGCGCAAGCGCCGCATCGCCCTGGGTTCCGGCACCCAGGTGCAGGACATCGGCCGGCTGATCAAGCAGCACAAGCAGATGCAGAAGATGATGAAGAAGTTTTCTGCCAAAGGCGGCATGGCCAAGATGATGCGCGGCCTTGGCGGCATGCTGCCTGGCGGCGGCATGCCGAAGCTGTAACCCTTATTCCGGGCGCCTGCCGTTTATCGGCCAGGCGCCCAGAACGCCCGCTTCGGCGGGGCAACGGCCGCGGATTTCGCGGCGCAACCGGCAAATCTGGACGGTGGGGCAGTGCCTTGCCGAAAAAGTCATTTGCAAATGTCCGTGTATTCCCCGAGAATATGCGGCCTTTTGGGCACCCGTGTGCCTATTTGGCATTCAGATTTGCAGTACAAACTGCAACACCGACTATAGGAACGATGTTCACATGGTAACCATTCGTCTGGCCCGTGGCGGCTCGAAAAAGCGCCCATTCTACCACCTGACCGTGACCAACTCGCGTAACGCCCGTGACGGCCGTTTCGTTGAGCGCGTTGGCTTCTTCAACCCGATCGCATCGGGCGCCGAAGTCAAGCTGTCGGTCAACCAAGAGCGCGTCACCTACTGGCTGAGCCAGGGCGCACAGCCGTCTGAGCGCGTTGCTCAGCTGCTGAAGGACGCTGCCAAGGCCGCTGCCTGAACAGTATGAACGCGACGCCAGAAAAGGCTGATGACCTCATCGTCGTCGGCAAGATTTTTTCGGTTCACGGCGTTCGCGGCGAGGTGAAGGTGTATTCCTTTACCGATCCGATTGAAAACCTGTTGGATTATCCGCGCTGGACGCTTCGGCACGAAGGCAAGGTAAAGCAGGTCGAGCTGGTCAACGGTCGTGGCTCCCAAAAGGGCCTGGTCGTAAAGCTGAAAGGCCTCGAGGATCGCGATGAAGCCCGTCTTCTGAGCGGTTACGAAATCTGCATTGCGCGGAGCCTTTTGCCCAACCTGGCTGCCGACGAGTACTACTGGTACCAGTTGCAAGGCCTGAAGGTCATCAACCAGGACGAACAGTTGTTCGGCAAGGTCGATCACCTGTTGGAGACCGGTGCGAACGATGTAATGGTGGTCAAGCCCTGCGCAGGCAGCCTGGATGATCGCGAGCGTCTGTTGCCCTATACGGAGCAATGCGTGCTCAACATCGACCTGGAAGCAGGCGTGATGCGGGTTGAATGGGACGCGGACTTCTAAACGATGGGTAACCTTCGCGTAGACGTCATCACGTTGTTCCCCGAGATGTTCTCGGCCATCACGGAGTACGGCATTACCAGCCGCGCGGTGAAACAGGGGTTGCTTCAGGTGACTTGCTGGAACCCGCGGGACTACACCACAGATCGTCACCACACGGTGGATGATCGGCCGTTTGGCGGTGGTCCGGGCATGGTGATGAAAATCAAGCCTCTGGAAGACGCCCTGGTTAGTGCCAGGCAAGCGACCGGAGCAGCGGCGAAGGTGATCTACCTTTCGCCACAAGGCCGCAAGCTGACTCAGCAGGCGGTCAAAGGCCTGGCCGAACAGGAATCGTTGATCCTGATCGCCGGTCGTTATGAAGGCATCGACGAGCGCTTTATCGAGGCTCATGTCGATGAGGAGTGGTCGATTGGCGACTATGTGCTTTCCGGTGGCGAGCTGCCGGCCATGGTACTGATCGATGCGGTTACACGGCTGCTGCCCGGAGCTTTAGGGCATGTGGACTCGGCGGAAGAAGATTCCTTCACCGACGGTCTGCTGGATTGCCCGCACTACACCCGACCTGAGGTGTATGCGGATCAGCGTGTTCCCGACGTGTTGCTAAGTGGCAACCATGCACATATCCGGCGTTGGAGGATGAAGCAGTCCCTTGGTAGGACCTTCGAACGACGCGCCGATCTTCTGGAAAGTCGCTCGCTTTCTGGAGAAGAGAAGAAGCTGCTCGAGGAATACCTCCGCGAGCGGGACGATAGTTAAACGTATCGATGGTGGATCGCGTATCCATCTTAGGAGCACAGCATGACCAACAAGATCATCCAGCAGCTCGAAGCCGAGCAGATGAGCAAGGAAATCCCGACCTTCGCACCAGGCGACACCGTTGTCGTTCAGGTTAAAGTGAAGGAAGGCGAGCGTTCCCGTCTGCAGGCGTTCGAAGGCGTTGTTATCGCCAAGCGTAACCGCGGTCTGAACAGCGCTTTCACCGTGCGCAAGATCTCCAGCGGCGTTGGCGTAGAGCGTACCTTCCAGACCTACAGCCCGCAAATCGACAGCCTGGCCGTGAAACGTCGTGGTGACGTGCGTAAAGCCAAGCTGTACTACCTGCGCGACCTGTCCGGCAAAGCCGCTCGCATCAAGGAAAAACTGTCCTGAGTACAGTTTGCCCGGTGGCCGAGGCCGCCTAGCGAGAAAAAAGCAGCCTTCGGGCTGCTTTTTTGCGTTTTGAACCTTTGAAAGGTGTGATTGCAATGACTATCCGAGACCAGGAAATCCAGCGCCGTACCGAGCTGTCGGTGACCCGCGTGACCAAGGCGGTATTCCCCAATACCACCAACCACCACAACACCCTGTTTGGCGGCACTGCCCTGGCCTGGATGGACGAAGTGTCGTTCATTGCCGCCACGCGCTTCTGCCGTTTGCCGCTGGTGACCGTGTCCACCGACCGTATCGACTTCAAGCACCCGATCCCGGCGGGCTCGATCGTCGAACTGGTGGGTTCGGTGGTCAAGGTTGGCAATACCAGCTTGCAGGTGCAGGTGGATGTGTTTGTCGAGAACATGTACCTGGACGGCCGCGAGCGGGCGATTCATGGGGTGTTCAGCTTTGTCGCCATCGACGAGGACAAACGCCCGGTGCCCGTATTGCCCCAGCCCTGAGCCTGACGCGGGCTCTGTAATCGTCTGGCGACCTTTTGTGATTGGCTGACGCGGTCCCTGTAGGAGCGGCCTTGTGTCGCGATGGGCTGCGCAGCAGCCCCGGAAATGGTGCAGCGCCGCTGAAATCCTGGGGCTGCTGCGCAGCCCATCGCGACACAAGGCCGCTCCTACAAGGACCGCGCGAGCGGCTCAAGGTCCGATTGATCACGACAACCCCCAAGCTGCTGTGAAACACTAGCCCCACCTACAACACCCAGCAGCCCCGAATGCCCGCCCTAGACCACCCCCTGATCGACCAGTTCCTCGACGCCCTGTGGCTCGAAAAGGGCCTGTCCGACAACACCCGTGCCTCCTACCGCAGCGACCTGGCCCTGTTCAACGGCTGGCTTCAGGAGCATTCGGTTTCCCTGCCCGACGCCGGCCGGGACCTGATCCTCGACCACCTCGCCTGGCGCCTCGATCAGGGTTACAAGCCACGCTCCACGGCGCGCTTCCTCTCCGGCCTGCGCGGTTTCTTCCGCTACCTGCTGCGGGAAAAGCTGGTGGCCATCGACCCAACCTTGCAGGTCGACATGCCGCAACTGGGCAAGCCACTGCCCAAGTCGCTGTCCGAGGCGGACGTCGAAGCCTTGCTGCAAGCCCCGGACCTGGGCGAAGCCATCGGCCAGCGCGACCGCGCCATGCTCGAAGTGCTCTATGCCTGCGGCCTGCGCGTCACCGAGCTGGTCAGCCTGACCCTGGATCAGATCAACCTGCGCCAGGGTGTGCTGCGGGTGATGGGCAAGGGCAGCAAGGAACGCTTGGTGCCCATGGGTGAAGAGGCGGTGGTGTGGCTGGAACGCTACCAGCGCGATGGCCGCGCCGAATTGCTTAATGGTCGCCCCAGCGACGTGCTGTTCCCCAGCCAGCGCGGCGAACAGATGACCCGCCAGACCTTCTGGCACCGTATCAAGCACCATGCCCGGGTTGCCGGTATCGACAAGCCACTGTCGCCGCATACGCTGCGCCACGCCTTCGCCACCCACCTGCTCAACCATGGCGCCGACCTGCGCGTGGTGCAGATGTTGCTTGGCCACAGCGACCTGTCCACCACGCAGATCTACACCCACGTCGCCAAGGCCCGCCTGCAGCAGTTGCATGCCCAGCACCATCCGCGTGGATGAATGTTTTTCATGTTCCGCTGACTGGTCCTGGCAAGGCCCTTCACCGGTGGCGTGATGTGGTAGGCTTGGGCGGTTTGCACCAAGGGCCGCACGGTCACCGCGTATTTTTCGCAGGTGGCGCCCTCCGGCCCCTGTCCGCCTTCAGGAGTTCCCATGCGCGTGACCCAGTTTTTCGCCGCCGCCGCCTTGGCGCTGGCCAGTACCTTTGCCGTTGCTGCGGCAACCGATAGCAATGCCGGTGCCGAGCAGGCCATCCGTAAATCGTTGCAGAACCTTGAGCTGGAAGTGCCCGTGGAAAGCGTGGCCAGCAGCCCGCTCAACGGCCTTTATGAAGTCAAGCTGCAGGGCGGCCGCGTGCTGTACGCCAGCGCCGACGGCCAGTTCGTGATGCAGGGCTACCTGTTCCAGATCCAGGACGGCAAGCCGGTCAACCTCACCGAAAAAACCGAGCGCCAAGGCATCGCCAAGCTCATCAACGGCATTCCAGCCGCCGAGATGGTGGTTTATCCTGCCAAAGGCGAGACCAAGTCGCACATTACCGTGTTTACCGACACCACCTGCCCGTATTGCCACAAGCTGCACGCTGAAGTGCCCGAGTTGAACCGCCGCGGTATCGAAGTGCGCTACGTTGCCTTCCCGCGCCAGGGCCTGGGCTCGCCGGGTGACCAGCAGTTGCAGGCGGTCTGGTGCTCCAGCGACCGCCGTGGGGCGATGGACAAGATGGTCGAAGGCGAAGAAATCAAGGCGGCCAAGTGCGCCAACCCGGTCGGCAAGCAGTTCCAGCTAGGCCAGTCGATCGGCGTCAACGGCACGCCGGCCATCGTGCTTGAAAGCGGCCAGGTCATTCCGGGCTACCAGCCGGCACCGCAAGTCGCCAAGCTGGCCCTGGCCAAGTAATCCAATTCAGTACGCCGTCGTCATGGGGTGACGGCATGTTTCACGGTCGGCAACAGTGTCGGCCGTTCAATGGGGAGTTCACAGTGAAACCGGTCAAAGTAGGCATCTGTGGGTTGGGGACCGTCGGTGGCGGAACCTTCAATGTACTTCAGCGCAACGCCGAGGAGATTGCCCGCCGTGCCGGGCGCGGTATTGAAGTGGCACAGATCGCCATGCGCTCGCAGAACCCGAACTGCCAGATTACCGGTACCCCCATTACCGCTGATGTGTTCGAAGTTGCGAGCAACCCGGAGATCGACATTGTCATCGAGCTGATCGGTGGCTACACCATCGCCCGCGACCTGGTGCTCAAGGCCATTGAAAACGGCAAGCACGTGGTTACCGCCAACAAGGCGCTGATTGCCGTGCACGGCAACGAAATCTTCGCCAAGGCCCGCGAGAAGGGCGTTATCGTCGCCTTCGAAGCGGCCGTGGCTGGCGGCATCCCGGTAATCAAGGCCATTCGCGAGGGCCTGTCGGCCAACCGCATCAACTGGCTGGCCGGCATCATCAACGGCACCGGCAACTTCATCCTCACCGAAATGCGCGAGAAAGGCCGCGCCTTCCCGGACGTGCTGGCCGAAGCCCAGGCGCTGGGTTACGCCGAAGCCGACCCGACCTTTGACGTCGAGGGCATTGACGCCGCGCACAAGCTGACCATCCTGGCATCCATCGCCTTTGGCATCCCGCTGCAGTTCGACAAGGCTTACACCGAAGGCATCACCCAGCTGACCACCGCTGACGTGAACTATGCCGAGGCCTTGGGCTACCGCATCAAGCACCTGGGCGTGGCCCGGCGTACCGCCGAAGGCATCGAACTGCGTGTGCACCCGACGCTGATCCCGGCCGACCGCCTGATCGCCAACGTCAACGGCGTGATGAACGCCGTGATGGTCAACGGTGACGCTGCCGGTTCCACCCTGTACTACGGTGCCGGTGCCGGCATGGAGCCTACCGCTTCGTCGGTAGTCGGTGACCTGGTGGACGTGGTCCGTGCCATGACCTCCGACCCGGAAAACCGCGTGCCGCACCTGGCCTTCCAGCCAGATTCGCTGTCGGCCCACCCGATCCTGCCGATCGAAGCCTGCGAAAGCGCCTACTACCTGCGCATCCAGGCCAAGGATCACCCGGGCGTGCTGGCTCAGGTGGCGAGCATCCTGTCGGAGCGGGGCATCAACATCGAGTCGATCATGCAGAAGGAAGCCGAGGAACAGGACGGCCTGGTGCCGATGATCCTGCTGACCCACGGTGTGGTCGAGCAGCGCATCAACGACGCCATCGTCGCGCTGGAAGCCCTGCAAGACGTGGTCGGCAAGGTCGTGCGCATCCGCGTCGAACAGCTCAATTAATTTTGTGCTCGGGCCGCCGGCGCGGCCCGGGCCTCAGCATCGAAGGTTTGCACCCATGCGCTATATCAGTACCCGCGGCCAGGCTCCGGCCCTGAATTTTGAAGACGTGCTGCTGGCTGGCCTGGCCAGCGACGGCGGCCTGTACGTCCCTGAAAACCTGCCTCGCTTCACCCAGGAAGAAATCGCCTCCTGGGCTGGCCTGCCTTACCACGAGCTGGCCTTCCGCGTAATGCGCCCGTTCGTCGAAGGCAGCATCGCCGACGCCGACTTCAAGAAGATCCTTGAGGAAACCTACGGCGAGTTCGCCCATGCTGCGGTCGCCCCGCTGCGCCAGCTGAACAGCAACGAGTGGGTGCTGGAGCTGTTCCACGGCCCGACCCTGGCGTTCAAGGACTTTGCCCTGCAACTGCTCGGCCGCCTGCTCGACCACGTACTGGCCAAGCGTAACGAACGTGTAGTGATTGTTGGCGCCACCAGTGGTGACACCGGTTCCGCTGCCATCGAAGGCTGCCGCCGTTGCGACAACGTCGACATCTTCATCCTGCACCCGCACCAGCGTGTGTCGGAAGTGCAGCGTCGCCAGATGACCACCATTTTTGGCGACAACATCCACAACATCGCCATCGAAGGTAACTTCGATGACTGCCAGGAAATGGTCAAGGCCAGCTTCGCCGACCAGTCGTTCCTCAAGGGCACCCGCCTGGTGGCAGTCAACTCGATCAACTGGGCGCGCATCATGGCCCAGATCGTCTACTACTTCCACGCAGCCCTGCAGTTGGGTGGCCCGGCGCGTTCGGTGGCGTTCTCGGTACCGACCGGCAACTTCGGCGACATCTTCGCCGGTTACCTGGCGCGCAACATGGGCCTGCCGGTCAGCCAGCTGATCGTCGCCACCAACCGCAACGACATCCTGCACCGCTTCATGAGCGGCAACCAGTACGTCAAGGACACCCTGCACGCGACCTTGTCGCCGTCGATGGACATCATGGTTTCGTCCAACTTCGAGCGCCTGCTGTTCGACCTGCACGGCCGCAACGGTGGCGCCATTGCCGACCTTATGGCCAACTTCAAGCAAGGTGGCGGCTTCAGCGTCGAGCAAGACCGCTGGACCGAAGCGCGCAAGCTGTTCGACTCGCTGGCCGTGAGCGACGAGCAAACCTGCGAGACCATCGCTGAAGTGTTCGCCGCCACCGGTGAAGTGCTCGACCCGCATACCGCGATCGGCGTCAAGGCCGCCCGCGAGTGCCGCCGCAGCCTGGACACCCCGATGGTGGTGCTGGGTACCGCGCACCCGGTCAAGTTCCCGGAAGCGGTGGAGAAGGCCGGTGTGGGCAAGGCACTGGAACTGCCGGCGCACCTCAGCGACCTGTTCAGCCGTGAAGAGCGTTGCACGGTGCTGGCCAATGACCTGAAAGCGGTACAGGCGTTTGTCAGCCAGCACGGCAACCGCGGCAAGCCGCTGTAAAACCCAGTTGTAGCCGGGGGCTGCTCTGCAGCCCATCGCGACACAAGGCCGCTCCTACAGGCGATCCCGTTCCAGGCAACTGGCGCGCTCTCTGTAGGAGCGGCCTTGTGTCGCGAAAGGGCCGCAAAGCGGCCCCAATATCTCGGACTTTTCCCTCAGTCCAATCAGAAACGTCTTATTCAGGCACAGCCCACGCAACGCCTAACTTAGCCGGTCCTCCCACCAGGAGCGGCTCATGTACCAGACCTCCGTGTTGATCCACCAGGCGCGCCCATCGCACCAGATCCTCCTGCACCAGGCCCTCAACGCCCAAGGCATGTTCAACGTGCGCATTAGCGCGAACGCTAGCGACCTGAATGCCTGCCTGGACGAACGTCGCACCGATCTGCTGATTCTCGACCATGCCATGCTAACCCAGGCAGGTCTTGCCGTGCTTGCTCGGCAGCACCGGTCGCGGGCATTGATATTCGTCGGCAAGGCTACCCCGAGGCGCCAGAACCTGGCCCAAGAGGCAAGAAACCGGGGGCTTTGGGTGCTCGCCGAGCTTACGTGGCCGCTGTCGATGCCCCGTTTGCAGCGTGCCCTGCTAACACTGCAAGTGCACCCGGGGCGGCGTATTCAAACTGTCATGTCAGCCCCGCATGCTCACTGAACCAGGCGCGGCATGACGAACTTTCCGCTGCGTCGGTTGGTCAGTTCCTTTATATCCCACCACGCAGCGAGTGATCCGGATGGAAAGAATCTGCAGCCTTCTCAACGACGCCCTGAGCCCCTATCAGATCCACCTCGGCATCGCCGATGCCAGCGGTAACCGCCAACTGACCATTCATGACCGCCTCGCCGGCATTACCTTGCGGCGCACGGTCAGCGAGCGCCAGTTGCAGGAGCAACGCCTGTTGATCGATCTGGTGGATGGCCTGCACCGAGACTTGCAGATCGCCGAAGGCCGTTTGCAGCCTTGTGTGATTGCGGCACTGCAACAGCGTCAGCAACCGCAGGGAACCTTTGCCTGAGTGGCTAATCAGACACAGTAGGGCAGCCAGCCAGTGCTTTGCTCCGGTGCTGGCAAGGCTGTCACGGGAAGTCCCCAAGGACTTTCGCTTGGCCCCGGGCGTCCTCCCCAGCGCCCGGGGTTTCTTTTTTCTGGGTATGCACCAGTCATCTGTCTTCGAAGAAGCGCTTGCTCTCTTCCAGGTAATCTTCCCGCAATGCCGGGTCCAGCCAGTGAGCATAGAGCCCGGGCAGCACATCGCGGCGCAGCGCCGGCAGCAACTGGTCGATGTGCGCCACCGCAGCACGCCCCAGCTCGCTGTCCGAGCACCCCACGTGTAAAAACTGATAACGCTCCACGCCCTGCACCGGATGAAACTGGTAGTCATCCAGTGAACCGCCTTGCTGCTGGATCAGGTAGCGCACTTCAGGCCAGTAGCCGAGCACCATGCGCAAGCGCCCCAGTTGCTGCATCTGCAGCAGGTTGGCGGTGGCGTCACTACCGTAGTGGCGGCTGAGCGCGCTGTCGGGCAACTGTCGCAGAATGCTGTCGATCTGCGTGCCGTAGCTGCGCTCGGCAACAATCCCCAGCTTCAGCGGGGCCGTGCTCAGCAGCCCATGCAGGTCCACTTGCTGGCCATCCAGGTACGGCGCCACCAGCGCCTGGTTTTCCTTGCGCAACACCAGGCCGCCGCTGAGCACACCCAGCGATGGCAGGGAGAAACGCACGAATTCGGCACGTTCCGGTGTCCACAGCAGGGTCGGGTCGCAGGTAAAAGTGTTGCGGTCCTGCAGCATCTGGATACCGCGAGCGCGGGTGACCCGCAAAACGGTGTGGTCGTATTCGGGCATCTGCCCGATCAGCCGCGGCAACAGTTGGTCGACCACCCCCTGGCCTTTTTCCGGGCCTTCGAAAATGGTGAACGGCGGCAAGTCACGCACCAGCCAGAACAGGCGCTCTTTGGCGCTGGCAGGTTGCAGCAGCAATGCGGGCAACAGCCCGCACAGCAGAGCCAGGTGGCGAAGGCAGCGGGCAGCGCGCATGGAGCCGGGCCGCGCCAGGGTCAGACCGTGCCCGCCGCGCGCAGGCCGGCAATGGCCGCCGCGTCGTAGCCCAGGCGGGCCAGCAGTGCCTCGGTGTGTTCGCCCAGCGCCGGGCCGACCCATTCGGTGGAGCCGGGCGTATCCGACAGCTTGGGTACGATGCCGGGCATCTTGAACGGCTTGCCGTCCGGCAGTTTGGCCTGCAGGAACATTTCCCGCGCCAGGTATTGCGGGTCGTTGAACATGTCTTCGGCCGAGTAGATGCGGCTGGCCGGTACTTCGGCTGTGGTCAGCACCTGCATCAACTGCTCCAGCGGCAAGCTGTTGGCCCAGCGGTCGATCACCCCGTACAGCTCGTCACGGCGCAGGTCACGGCCATCGTTGGTGGCCAGGCTCGGGTCATCCGCCAGGTCGGTGCGGTCAATGGCCTGCATGAAACGCTTGAAGATCGCATCGCCGTTGGCGCCGATCTGCACATGCTTGCCATCGGCGCTGGTATGGATGGAGGAGGGCGTGATACCGGGCATGATGTTGCCGGTACGCTCGCGGATAAAGCCGAACACATCGAACTCCGGCACCATGCTTTCCATCATGGCGAAGATCGCCTCATACAGTGCCACGTCCACCACCTGGCCCTGGCCGCCATTGATTTCGCGGTGACGCAACGCCATCAGCGCGCCGATCACCCCCCACAGGGCGGCAATCGAGTCACCGATGGAAATGCCGGTGCGTACTGGCGGGCGGTCGTCGAAGCCGGTGATGTAGCGCAGGCCGCCCATCGACTCGCCCACGGCGCCGAAGCCCGGCTGGTCTTTCATCGGCCCGGTCTGGCCAAAGCCCGAGAGGCGCACCATCACCAGGCGCGGGTTCAGCGCATGCAGCACATCCCAGCCCAGGCCAAGCTTTTCCAGCACGCCCGGGCGGAAGTTCTCGATCAGGATGTCTGCTTCGGCCAGCAGCTTCTTCAGCACCTCGCGGCCCTCGGGGTGCTTGAGGTTGAGGGTGAGCGACTGCTTGTTGCGGGCCTGCACGAACCACCACAGCGAGGTGCCCTCGTACAGCTTGCGCCACTTGCGCAGCGGGTCGCCGCCATCGGGCGATTCAACCTTGACCACCTCGGCACCGAATTCGGCGCAGATCCGCGAAGCGAAGGGCCCGGCAATCAGCGTGCCGAGTTCGACAACTTTAAGGCCGGCGAGGGGTTTGCTGGGCGTCGACATGGGGCATCCGTGGCAGCTGGGCAGAGCCGTGGTTGTATCACACGTCGGTTTCGCCGGGTACTGCTGCGGCGCATGGAGGGTGCAGATGGGGTAGACTGTGCCACTTTTCTTTTGCACGAAGCCCGTCGACCATGGCCCAGCCTTCCACCACCTACAAGTTCGAACTGAATCTGACCGACCTGGACCGCAACGTCTACGAAAGCGTCAAGCAGACCATTGCCCGCCACCCTTCGGAAACCGAAGAACGTATGGCGGTCCGCCTGCTGGCGTACGCGCTCTGGTACAACGAGAACTTGTCGTTTGGCCGTGGCCTGTCGGATGTCGATGAGCCGGCACTTTGGGAGAAGAGCCTGGACGACCGCGTGCTGCACTGGATCGAAGTGGGCCAGCCCGATGCCGACCGCCTGACCTGGTGCTCGCGCCGTACCGAGCGCACCAGCCTGCTGGCCTACGGCAGCCTGCGTGTGTGGGAAGGTAAGGTAGTGGGCGCGGTCAAGAACCTGAAGAACCTGAGCATCGCTGCTGTGCCGCAAGAGGTGCTGGAAACCCTGGCCACCGACATGCCGCGCAGCATCAAGTGGGACGTGATGATCAGTGAGGGCACGGTATTCGTGACTGACGACCGCGGCCAGCACGAAGTGCAACTGCAGTGGCTGCTCGGTGAGCGTGGCTGAAGCAACCCATGCGTATCGAACCTCGCCCCCTGCCGCCGACCCTGCCATTTCTGGGTAACCTGCCACCCTTGCTGACCCGCCTTTACGCCGCGCGTGGCGTGCAGAGCGAGGCCGAGCTGGACAAAAGCCTGGCGCGGCTACTGCCGTACCAGCAGCTCAAGGGCATCGAGGCTGGTGTCGACCTGCTGGTCGAGGCGCTCGACCAGCGTCAGCGCATCCTTATCGTTGGCGACTTCGATGCCGATGGCGCCACCGCCAGCACCGTTGGCGTGTTGGGCCTGCGCCTGCTGGGCGCGGCCCACGTCGATTACCTGGTGCCCAACCGCTTTGAATATGGCTACGGCCTGACCCCGGAAATCGTCGAAGTGGCGCTGCAACGCCAGCCGCAACTGCTGATTACCGTGGACAACGGCATTTCCAGCGTCGAGGGTGTGGCGGCAGCCAAGGCCGCCGGGCTCAAGGTGCTGGTCACCGACCACCACCTGCCAGGCCAGCAGTTGCCCGACGCAGACGCCATCATCAACCCCAATCAGCCGGGCTGCGAGTTCCCCAGCAAGTCGCTGGCCGGGGTAGGGGTGATTTTCTACGTGCTGATGGCCCTGCGCGCTCGCCTGCGCAGCCTGGGTCGCTACGAGACGCAAGCGCAGCCGAACATCGGTGAACTGCTCGACCTGGTCGCGCTGGGGAGCGTCGCCGACGTGGTGCCGCTGGATGCCAACAACCGCATCCTGGTGCACCAAGGCCTGGAGCGCATCCGCGCCGGCCGTGCCCGGCCGGGGCTGAAGGCCATTCTTGAAGTAGCCCGCCGCGATCACCGGCGCATCACCTCGACCGACCTCGGTTTCATCCTGGGCCCGCGCTTGAATGCTGCCGGGCGCCTGGACGACATGAGCCTGGGCATCGAATGCCTGCTGTGCGAAGACGCGGCGCTGGCCCAGGACATGGCCCAGCAGCTGGATGACCTGAACCAGGACCGCAAATCCATCGAACAGGGCATGCAGCGCGAGGCGTTGGCCCAGCTCAAGGAGCTGCCTGTCGAATCGATGCCGTATGGCCTGTGCCTGTTCGATGCCGACTGGCACCAGGGGGTGATCGGCATTCTGGCTTCGCGCCTGAAAGAACGTTATCACCGGCCAACCATCGCTTTCGCCGATGCTGGCGAGGGCATGCTCAAGGGGTCGGCGCGCTCGGTACCCGGTTTTCATATCCGCGATGCGCTGGATGCCGTGGCGGCTCGCCATCCCGAGCTGATCAGCAAGTTTGGCGGCCACGCCATGGCGGCGGGGTTATCGTTGCCTGAGGGCAATTTCCCGGCCTTCGCCGAGGCGTTCGACGAAGAAGTGCGACGCCAGTTGTGTGAAGACGACCTGACCGGCCGTTTGCAGTCCGACGGCAGCCTGGCGGTGGAAGAGTTTCATCTTGACCTTGCCAAGGCACTGCGTAATGCCGGGCCGTGGGGGCAGCATTTCCCTGAACCGCTTTTTCACGGTGTGTTCCAGCTGGTGGAGCAGCGGGTGGTTGGCGAGCGGCACCTGAAGGTGGTGCTCAAGAGCGAATGCGGCTCGGTGCGGTTGGACGGCATTGCCTTCGGCATTGACCGCGAAGTGTGGCCAAACCCGACCGTGCGCTGGGTCGAGTTGGCGTACAAGCTGGATGTGAACGAGTTTCGCGGTAATGAAAGTGTGCAATTGATGATTGCCCACATGGAGCCACGCTGACTGCAAATAGGGGGCTGCTTTGCAGCCCATCTGCGCACCCACCCCAAATCCCATGGAACCTTCCCCCCACCCATTCTGGTCTAGTCTGAAGTTATGACCGGACCTGGGCCAGGGACGTGCAATTGAGTGTCCGGGCCGGATCACCATTGGAGTCCTTGGGAGGTGCCCTCATGAGCTTGCTGCTTGAGCCTTACACCCTGCGTCAGCTGACCCTGCCCAACCGCATCGCCGTCTCGCCGATGTGCCAGTATTCCGCCATCGATGGCCTGGCCAACGACTGGCACCTTGTTCATCTGGGCAGCCGCGCCGTCGGCGGTGCGGGCCTGGTAATCACTGAAGCCGTGGCGGTCACCGCCGATGGCCGCATTACCGCCGAAGACCTCGGCCTGTGGGACGACGCGCAAATCGCCCCGTTGCAACGCATCACCCGCTTCATCACCGCCCAGGGTGCCGTGCCGGGCATCCAGCTGGCCCACGCCGGGCGCAAGGCCAGCACCTATCGCCCATGGCTGGGCAAGCAAGGTAGCGTCAAACTGGAAGAGGGCGGCTGGCAGCCGGTAGGCCCGTCGAAAATCGCCTTCGACCCGCAGCACACCGCGCCACGTGAGTTGAGCCAGGGCGAGATCCAGGGTGTGATTGCCGCCTTCGTCGCTTCGACAGAACGCGCCTTGAAGGCCGGTTTCAAGGTGGTCGAAATACACGCAGCCCACGGCTATCTGTTGCACCAGTTCCTCTCGCCACTGAGCAACCAGCGCCGCGACGAGTACGGCAGCTGCTTCGAAAACCGCATCCGCCTGACCTTGCAGGTGGTCGAGGCAGTACGCAAGGTATGGCCGGTCGAATTGCCGCTGTTCGTGCGGGTATCGGCAACCGACTGGGTTGAAGACGGCTGGAACCCGGATGAAACCGTCGAGTTGGCCCGCCGGCTGCGCAGTTTGGGCGTGGATTTGATCGACGTATCTTCCGGCGGCACCTCGGTCAACGCCGAAATCCCCACTGGCCCCGGCTACCAGACCCGCTTCGCCGAGCGCGTGCGCAAGGAGTCGGAAATAGCCACCGGCACTGTGGGGATGATTACCGAACCCGCCCAGGCCGAGCACATCCTGCGTACCGGCCAGGCCGACATCATTTTCCTCGCCCGCGAACTGCTGCGCGACCCTTACTGGCCCCTGCATGCCGACGACGACCTGGGCGGCAACAAGGCCACCTGGCCTGCGCAATACCAGCGCGCCACCAGCCGGGCCAACCCGATTCATGAGTCGGATTTGCGAGATTGACCCTACGCTTTACCGGAGGCATGCGCGGTCCTTGTGGGAGCGGCCTTGTGTCGCGAAAGGGCCGCAAAGCGGCCCCGGCTATATCAGCAGCAGAGCTGAGAACTAGGGGCCGCTACGCAGCCCTTTCGCGACACGAGGCCGCTCCGACAGTGACCGCGTTGGCGTCCCGACTCAGCTATAGGCAGCTTTGCTGAGGATATCGCTTACCCACTGATTGATGCTCTTCTCTGCCAAATCAGCCTTGGCTGCCACGCTGGCATGCAGGGTGGGTTCGAGGCGCAGGCTAAGCTTGCCAGAGTAGGTCTTCTGCGGTTCGCGGCCAAGGCGTTCGCAAGTCTCAAGATAATCGTCAACAGCTTCTTCGAAGGCCTGTCGCAACTCGCTGATCGATTCGCCGTGGAAACCAATCACGTCGCGAATGCCCGCGACGTGGCCAATCAGCAACTGGTCTTCGTCGCTGTATTCGATACGAGCGGCATAGCCGCGGTAAGTCATGACATTCATGGTATTACTCCTGCCTGCTCAAGGAACTGGCGGGCGCCTCGTAGTTGGTAGGGCTTGGCGTGCTTGTCAGGATGAGGGCGGTGGAAGGTTGCCACTGCTCCATTGAGTTCAAATCGAACCCGTGATCCTCGTCCTTCGATGACTTGGGCACCAAGTGACACCAACAGTGATTCCAGTCGCATCCACTCCAGTGTCTTGGAAACCGGCTTTTTCAGTACTGCTTCAAGTGTGGCTTGCTGATGATTATTCATGGTATCAGACTATGATACCAACAAGCATGACTCAATGGATGAGCAGTAGGAGGTTGTAGATTGAGCTTGAAGGAAATGTCTGAGATGTTAACCGAGGGGGCGAAGCCCCTCGGTTAGCGGTTCGCTTAATGCTTGATCATCACATGCCGCACACAGGTGTAATCTTCCAGCCCATACATCGACATGTCCTTGCCATACCCCGAATGCTTCTGCCCGCCATGGGGCATTTCGCTCACCAGCATGAAGTGGGTATTCACCCAGGTGCAGCCATATTGCAGGCGCGCCGCCAGGCGGTGGGCGCGGCCGGTGTCGCGGGTCCATACCGATGAGGCCAGGCCGTAGTTGGAGTCGTTGGCCCACTCCAGTACCTGCGCTTCATCGGTAAAGCGGGTGACTGACACCACCGGGCCGAACACTTCGTTGCGCACGATCTCGTCGTCCTGCTGGGCATCGGCCAGCACGGTGGGTTCGAAGAAGAACCCGTCGCCCTCAATCGCCTTGCCGCCAGTTACCAGCCGAATGTGCGGTTGGGCGATAGCCCGTTGCACCAAACCGGCGACCTTGTCGCGATGCTGGGCACTGATCAGCGGCCCCAGCTCGGTGTCCTCTGCCTCTTGCAGGCCCGCTTTGAGGCTGGCGACGGCTGCACCCAGCCGTTCAACGAATTGCTCGTAGATGCCGTCCTGCACATACAGGCGGCAGGCTGCGGTGCAGTCCTGGCCAGCGTTGTAGAAGCCGAATGTGCGGATACCGTCGATGGCAGCATCGATGTCGGCATCGTCGAACACCAGCACCGGGGCCTTGCCGCCCAGCTCCATGTGCATGCGTTTCACGCTGTCGGCCGTAGCGCTGATGATGTGCGCGCCGGTGGGGATCGAGCCGGTCAGCGACACCATGCGCACCTTGGGGTGGGTGACCAGCGGGTTGCCGACCGTCTGGCCGCGGCCAAACAGGATGTTCAGCACACCCGGTGGCAACAGGTCCTGGGCCAGTTCGCCAAGGCGCAAGGCCGTCAACGGGGTCAGCTCGGAAGGCTTGATGACCACGGTATTGCCAGCGGCCAGGGCCGGGGCGACCTTCCACGCCAGCATCATCAGCGGGTAGTTCCACGGTGCGATCGAAGCCACCACACCCAGCGGGTCGCGGCGGATCATCGAGGTATGCCCTGGCAGGTACTCACCCGCCGCCGAACCGCCCAGGCAGCGTGCTGCACCGGCAAAGTAGCGGAACACATCGGCAATGGCCGGGATTTCGTCATTCAGCGCAGCGCTCAGCGGCTTGCCGCAGTTCTGCGATTCCAGCCGGGCCAGTTCATCGCCATGGGCTTCAATGGCATCCGCCAGCGCCAGCAATGCTTGGGAACGGTCCTTGGGGCTGGTCTGCGACCAGCTGTCGAAGGCCTGGTCGGCAGCGCGCACGGCGCTGTCCACCTGGGCTTCCGTAGCTTCGTTGATTTGCGCCAGGGCAGTGCCCAGCGCGGGGTTGAGCACGGTCCAGGCCGGGCCTTGGCCTGCGACCAGCTGGCCATTGATCAGCATCTGCGTTTGCATCGGAACTCCTCCAGGGTCATTTGCCACTGCCCGCGACGCTTTCGCCGCCACGGGTCAGGTAATAGGCGCCAAGGATCGGCAGCATGGTCACCAGCATCACCAGCATGGCGACCACGTTGGTCACCGGCACGTCGCGCGGGCGGCTGAGCTGGTTGAGCAGCCAGATCGGCAGGGTGCGTTCGTGGCCGGAAGTAAAGGTGGTGACGATGATTTCATCGAACGACAGGGCAAAGGCCAGCATGCCGCCGGCCAGCAGCGCTGAGCCGAGGTTGGGCAGGATGATGTAGCGGAAGGTCTGCCAGCCATCGGCGCCCAGGTCCATGGAGGCTTCGATGAGGCTCTGCGAGGTGCGCCGCAGGCGGGCGATCACGTTGTTGTACACGATCACCACGCAGAACGTTGCGTGGCCGACCACGATGGTGAACACCCCGGGCTCGATACCCAAGGTCTTGAACGCTGAAAGCAGGGCAATACCGGTAATGATGCCGGGCAGGGCGATGGGCAGGATCAGCATCAGCGAAATGCTCTCCTTGCCGAAAAAGCTGCGCCGGTAAAGCGCTGCCGACGCCAGTGTGCCTAGCACCAGGGCGATCAGTGTGGCCAGGCAAGCCACCTGCAGCGACAGCTTGATCGCCTCCAGCACATCGGGCCGGGCGAAGGCCACGGCAAACCACTTCAGGGTAAAGCCCTTGGGCGGGAAGCTGAACGCCGCGTCTTCGGTATTGAAGGCGTACAGGAAGATGATCAGGATCGGGAAATGCAGGAACACCAGCCCGCCCCAGGCCGCCAGGCGTAGCCCTGTTGATGCTTTTTCAGAGTGCATCGAAGGCTCCCAGGCGCTTGACGATGGACAGGTACACCGCAATCAGCACGATTGGCACCAGGGTGAAGGCGGCGGCCATTGGCATGTTGCCGATTGCGCCTTGCTGGGCATAGACCATGCTGCCGATGAAGTAACCGGGCGGGCCGATCAGTTGCGGCACGATGAAATCGCCCAGGGTGAGCGAAAACGTGAAGATCGAGCCGGCAGCGATGCCCGGGATCGACAACGGCAAGATCACCTGGACGAACGTTTGCCCAGGCCGTGCGCCGAGGTCTGCCGAGGCTTGCAGCAGCGAAGGTGGCAAGCGTTCCAGCGAGGCCTGGATCGGCAGGATCATGAACGGCAGCCAGATGTACACGAACACCATGAAGCGCCCCAGGTGCGACGTCGACAGCGTGCTGCCGCCCACGCCCGGCACGGCCAGCACTGCTTGCAGCAGAGTGTCCAGGTGCAGTTGCTGGACAAACCACTGGGCCACCCCGCCCTTGGCCAGCAGCAGGGTCCAGGCATAGGTCTTGACGATGTAGCTGGCCCACATCGGCATCATGACCGCAATGTAGAAAAACGCCTTGGTCTTGCCGCTGGTGTAGCGCGCCATGTAGTAGGCGATGGGAAAGGCCAGCACCGCGCTGGCCAGCGACACGGCCACGGCCATGCCCAGCGTGCGCAGGATGATGTCAAAGTTCGACGGGTTGAACAGCGCGGCGAAGTTGCCCAGGGTCAGGTCCGGGGTTACCGCCATGGTGAAATCGTCGAACGTGTAGAAGCCCTGCCACAGCAGGTTCAGCAACGAGCCCAGGTAAATTGCGCCGAACCAGGTCAGCGGTGGAATCAACAGCAGTGCCAGGTACAGGTTGGGGCGCCGGTACAGCACGTTGGACAGGCTTCGCAGTGTGCTCATGTCAGCGGGCCTCGGTTTCCTGCAGCACCGTCATGGCCTCCCGGGGCCAGTGTGCCAGCACCCGTTGCCCGGGCTGCCAGGCCTGCGCTTGTGCCTGCCAGCGGTCGTTAGCCTGGCTTACCGCCAACAGCTGGCCGCTGTCCAGTTGCAGTTCATAGCGGGTGGCGCTGCCTTGGTACTGGATATCGCGCAGCACGCCGCTGACCTGCACCTCATGGCTGGTTACCACCGGGTCGCCCAGGCGGATGTGCTCGGGGCGGATGGAGAAGGGCGCCGAGCTGCCATTGAGCGCCAAGGCCAGCTCGCCACGCAGCACGTTGGAGGTGCCAACAAACTCGGCAACGAAGGTGGTGGCAGGCTTCATGTACAGGTTGCGCGGCGTGTCGACCTGCTCGATGCGGCCGCGGTTGAACACCGCAACCCGGTCGGACATCGACAGTGCCTCGGTCTGGTCGTGGGTGACGAAGATGAAGGTGATGCCCAACTGGCGTTGCAGTTTTTTCAGCTCGCCTTGCATCTGTTCGCGTAGCTTCAGGTCCAAGGCGCCGAGCGGCTCGTCCAGCAGCAGCACCCGGGGCCGGTTGACCAGCGCCCGCGCCAGGGCCACGCGCTGGCGCTGGCCGCCGGACAGCTGCGCCGGCTTGCGCGCGCCGTAGCCGGCCAGGGCCACCATGGCCAGAGCCTCTTCGGCGCGGCTGTGGCGTTCGGCCTTGGCCACGCCTTTTACCTTCAGGCCATAGGCGATGTTGTCCAGCACGTTCATGTGCGGGAACAGCGCGTAGTCCTGGAACACGGTGTTGACGTCACGCTGGTAGGGCGGCACACCAGCGGCTTCGACGCCGTGGATACGGATCGAGCCGCTGCTGGGTTGCTCGAAGCCGGCGATCAGGCGCAGGCAGGTGGTTTTGCCCGAGCCGGAAGGGCCGAGCATGGAAAAGAATTCGCCATCGATGATGTCGATACTGACCTGGTCGACGGCCTTGACCTCGCCGAAGGTGCGGGAAACCTGGGTGAACTGGACGGCTAGGGGCATGGACAACTCCAAGGAAGAACCGGGGGCGCTTTGCGCCCCTTTCGCGACACAAGGCCGCTCCTACAGAGGTACGCGGGCTCCTGTAGGAGCGGCCTTGTGTCGCGAAAGGGCTGCGCAGCAGCCCCAGATCAGGCAATACATCAGTACAGGTTTGCGCTAGCGCCCACCCATGATCGCAATGTAATCCTGGGTCCAGCGGCTATACGGCACAAACTTGCCCCCCTGGGCCTGCGGCGTTTTCCAGAAGGCAATCTTGTCGAAGTTGTCGAAGCCGTTGGTCTTGCAGCCCTCGGCGCCCAGCAGTTCGCTGCCGGTGCACGCCGCTGGCACCGCCGGCAGCGAGCCGAACCAGGCCGCCACATCACCCTGCACCTTCGGCTGCAACGACCAGTCCATCCACTTGTAGGCGCAGTTGGGGTGCTTGGCCTCGCTGTGCAGCATGGTGGTGTCGGCCCAACCGGTCGCGCCTTCCTTGGGAATGGTCGAGGTCACCGGCTGGTTCTCGGCCTTCAGGCCATTGACCATGTAGCCCCAGGAACTGGAGGCCACCACGCCTTCGTTCTTCACGTCGCTCATCTGCACCGTGGCGTCGTGCCAGTAACGGTGGATCAGCGGCTGCTGCTGGCGCAGCAGTTCAAGCACGGCCTTGTATTGCTCCTCGTTCAGCTCATACGGGTCCTTGATGCCCAGCTCGGGCTTGGCCGACTTCAGGTACAGCGCCGCGTCGGCGATGTAGATCGGCCCGTCGTAGGCCTGCACGCGGCCCTTGTTCGGCTTGCCGTCGGGCAGGTTCTGCGGCTCGAACACCACGCCCCAGCTGGTGGGGGGCTGCTTGAAGGTATTGGTGTTGTACAGCAGCACGTTCGGCCCCCATTGGTAAGGGGTGCCGTAGACCTGCTTGTCGACCACGTACCAGCCGCCATTCTGCAGGCGCGGGTCGATGTTCTTCCAGTTGGGGATAAGCGCGGTGTTGATCGGCTGCACACGCTTGCCCACGATCAGCCGCAGTGAAGCATCGCCCGAGGCGGTGACCAGGTCGTAGCCGCCCTTGGTCATCAGGCTGACCATTTCGTCCGAGGTGGCAGCGGTCTTGACGCTGACCTTGCAGCCGGTTTCCTTCTCGAAGCCGCTGACCCAGTCGTAGGCCTTGTCGCTTTCACCGCGCTCGATGTAGCCGGGCCAGGCAACGATATCCAGGCGCCCCTCGCCAGGCCCCAGGGCCTTGGGCGGTTCGGCGGCTCGCAGGCTGGCGCTGGCCAGCACGGCGCAGGTGGCGGCGCCGAGCAATGCGGTCTTGTGCACTGACATGGTGTTCCCTCTTCTTGGAGATTTTGGTCGCGGCAGTGGTCGAGTCTAGTTGGCTTTTTGCCAGCCAATGCAACATCCGGAAGCAAATGCGGGCATGGCTTGTGCTCGGGCAGGCCTTACTCTGGCGATTGAATCTTCTTACGTGGAGACACACGAATGAACACCCGCGGCTTGCTCGATCAACTCCTCAAATCCGGCCAGCAAATGCTCGAAAAACAGGGCGGCGCGAACAAGTCCGGCGGCGCTGCCGGTGGGCTTGGCGGGCTGTTGTCCGGTGCAGGAGGTGGCTTGTTGGGTGGGGGCGCTCTGGGCTTGTTGCTGGGTAGCAAGAAGGCCCGAAAATACGGCGGTAAGGCCCTGACCTACGGCGGCCTGGCCGCGCTGGGTGTGCTGGCCTACAAGGCCTACGGCAACTGGCAGGCCAGTCAGCGGACCAACGCCGCCGAACCTCAAACCGTCGACCGCCTGCCGCCCGCCCAGGCCGAGCAGCACAGCCAGGCGGTGCTGCGGGCGCTGGTGGCGGCGGCCAAGTCTGATGGGCACATAGACGAACGCGAGCGGGCGCTGATCGAGGGCGAGTTCACCCGCCTGGACAACGACCGCGAACTGCAGCACTGGCTGCATGCCGAGTTGAACAAGCCGCTGGACCCGGCCGAAGTGGCCCGCGCCGCACAAACGCCGGAAATGGCCGCCGAGATGTACCTGGCCAGCGTGATGATGGTTGATCAGGAAAACTTCATGGAGCGTGCCTACCTGGACGAACTGGCCCGCCAATTGCGCCTGGACCCGGGCTTGCGTCAGGAACTGGAAAGCCAGGTGCGGTTGGCTGTGGCCCAGTGAATGGGTAGATGGGGGCCGCTGTGCGGCCCTTCGCGGGCATGCCCGCTCCCACAGGTTCGGCACAACCTTCGACCATTCGGTGATACCTGTGGGAGCGGGCGTGCCCGCGAAGGGCTGCACAGCAGCCCCAATGGCATGTCCATCAGCAGGGATGCCTGTTTACCCCTCACATCACCCGCAAATCTGTAAGGCCTCTAGGCTATACTTCGGCGATTTTTCCCGCTCGTTGTGAATTCCTGAGGGCTGAATGTGAAGAACTGGACCTTGCGCCAACGGATCCTGGCAAGTTTTGCCGTGATCATCGCCATCATGTTGCTGATGATCGTGGCCGCCTACTCGCGGTTGGTGGCCATCGAAACCGCCGAAGAGGCGGTGGGGACCGACAGCATTCCCGGGGTCTACTACAGCTCGATGATCCGCAGCGCCTGGGTCGACAGCTACGTCACCAGCCAGCAGTTGGTTGGCCTGTCAAACCACCGCGAAATCACCTCGGCTGACATGGAACTGTTCAAAAGCTTTGACGACCGCCTGAAGCAGCACATGGCGAGTTACCAGGGCACGATTCAGGACAAGGACGACCAGACCCGCTTCGACAGCTTTGTGCAACTGGAAGAAAACTACCTCAAGATCGTTGGTCAGGTACTTGATGCCTACCGCCAGCACAATTACGACGAAGCCCAGCGGCTGATCACCGAGGTGCTCACCCCGGCCTGGGTGGAAGGTCGCAAGCACCTGAACGAGGTGATCGAGCACAACCGCGCTTCTGCCGACGCCGCCACCAACGAAATCGTCAGCGCCGTGAACACGGCCAAGGGCAGCATGGTGGTATCGCTGTTGCTGGCCATTGTCGCAGCCGGCATCTGCGGCTTGCTGCTGCTGCGTGCTATCACCGCGCCTGTGCAGCGCATAGTCCATGCCCTCGACAAATTGCGCTCGGGCGACCTGAGCATGCGCCTGAACCTGGACCGCAAAGACGAGTTTGGCGCCATCGAAAGCGGCTTCAACGAAATGGCCGAGGCGCTGGCCAACCTGGTAGCCCAGGCCCAGCGTTCGTCTGTACAGGTAACCACCTCGGTGACCGAAATCGCCGCCACGTCCAAGCAGCAGCAGGCCACCGCGACCGAAACGGCCGCCACCACCACGGAAATCGGCGCCACCTCGCGGGAAATCGCCGCCACCTCGCGTGACCTGGTGCGCACCATGACCGAAGTCACCTCCGCCGCTGACCAGGCGTCCAGCCTGGCCGGTTCCGGCCAGCAGGGGCTGGCGCGCATGGAAGAGACCATGCACCAGGTAATGGGCGCCGCCGACCTGGTCAGCGCCAAGCTCGGCATCCTCAACGAGAAAGCCAGCAACATCACCCAGATGGTGGTGACCATCGTCAAGGTCGCCGACCAGACCAACCTGCTGTCGCTCAACGCCGCTATCGAAGCCGAGAAGGCCGGTGAGTATGGCCGTGGTTTTGCCGTGGTGGCCACCGAAGTGCGCCGCCTCGCCGACCAGACTGCCGTGGCTACCTACGATATCGAGCAGATGGTGCGCGAGATCCAGTCGGCGGTATCGGCTGGCGTAATGGGCATGGACAAGTTCTCCGAAGAGGTGCGCCGCGGCATGTTCGAGGTGCAGCAGGTCGGTGAGCAACTGAGCCAGATCATTCACCAGGTGCAGGCCCTGGCGCCACGTGTGTTGATGGTCAACGAAGGCATGCAGGCCCAGGCCACGGGCGCCGAGCAGATCAACCAGGCGCTGGCGCAACTCAGCGATGCCAGCACTCAAACCGTCGAGTCGCTGCGCCAGGCCAGTTTTGCCATCGATGAGCTGAGCCAGGTGGCCGCTGGCCTGCGTGGCGGCGTGTCGCGTTTCAAAGTCTGACCGCGATGAACAACTTGCAACCGCGTGCCGCGCGGGCGGAGAACGCCAAGGGGGCGTTGTACCTGCAGTTTCGCATCAAGGCGCAGCGCTTTGCCCTGAGCGTGCACGAGGTTATCGAAGTGCTGCCGCGCCAGCCGCTCAAACCGATCGCCCAGGCACCTGCCTGGGTTGCGGGCATTCTCGCCCACCGTGGCCTGCTGGTGCCGGTGATCGACCTGGCGGCGCTGAGTTTTGGCCAACCCGCAGCGCAACGCACCAGTACCCGCCTGGTGCTGGTGCACTACCGTAGCGGCTTGCAACTGGGCCTGATCCTGGAACAGGCCACTGACACCCTGCGCTGCCACCCCGACGAGTTCCAGCCCTACGGGGTGGACAGCGGCGAGGCGCCCTACCTGGGCCCTGTGCGCCAGGACGAACAGGGCCTGGTACAGCGCATCGCAGTCAATGACCTGCTACCCGACGCCGTGCACCACCTGCTTTACGCGGATGATCCGACAGGGATGCCGACATGAACGAACAGCGTTTTTACCGCTTCTTGCGTGAGCGCATCGGCCTGGATGTGGAGTCGGTGGGTGCGCCCATGGTCGAGCGCGCGCTGCGTCAGCGCTGCGTGGCTGCGAATGCCATGGACCTGGATGACTACTGGCTGCGTCTACAGCAATCGGCGGATGAGCAACAGGCCTTGATCGAGGCCGTGATCGTCCCGGAAACCTGGTTCTTCCGTTACCCCGAATCCTTTACTGCCCTGGCCAACCTGGCGCAAAAACGCCTTGCCGAGCTGGCCGGAGCGCGCCCGCTGCGCTTGCTCAGCTTGCCATGCTCTACGGGTGAAGAACCCTATTCGCTGGCCATGGCCTTGCTCGACGCCGGTATCGCGCCCGGTGCGTTCCTGATCGACGGCATGGACATCAGCCCAAGCTCGGTGGCCAAGGCAGGGCAAGCCCTTTATGGGCGCAATGCCTTCCGTGGCAGCGACCTGGGCTTTCGCGAGCGGTTCTTCGATGCCATCGACGAAGGCCACCGCCTGCATGAACGGGTGCGGCAGCAAGTCAGCCTGCAGGTGGGCAATGTGCTGGACCCGGCGCTGGCCAGCCGCGATGGCCTTTACGATTTTGTGTTCTGCCGCAACCTGTTGATCTATTTCGACGTGCCAACCCAGCAGCGTGTGTTCGAAGTGCTCAAGCGCCTGATGCATCCGCAGGGCGTGCTGTTTATCGGGCCGGCCGAAGGCAGCTTGCTGGCGCGGTTGGGCATGCGGCCGCTGGGGATTTCCCAGTCGTTTGCCTATGTGCGTCAGGAGGGCGAAAGCGCCCCGTTGGCAGCGGTTACGGCCCCGCCAGCGCGGCGCATGTTGCCGCCGTTGGCCACGCCGGGCTATGTGCCGCCAGGCGCAGCATCGCCGCGCCCTGCACGCGTAACGCCTGTGGCGGCAAAGCCTGCACCGCCACCCGTGCCCAATCGCGACAGCGAAAGCGAGCTGCTGGCCAGCATTGCCCGGCATGCCAACGCAGGTGCCAGCGAGCTGGCCCGTGCCGAATGCCAGCGCTACCTCGGGCAGTTCGCGCCTTCGGCGCAGGTGTATTACTGGCTGGGGCTGCTCAGCGATACCGAAGGTGATGCCCAACTGGCGCTGAGCCATTATCGCAAGGCCTTGTACCTGGAACCGCAACACGCCGAAGCACTGGTGCACCTGGCGGCCTTGCTGGCGGCACAGGGCGACCTGGCCGGCGCCAGGCGCCTGCAGGAGCGTGCCGCCCGGGTTGGCCGGGAGTCTGAACGATGATGGGAGAATCCGCGCTGCAACTGCTTGCCGAGGATGACGCGCACATCGACGACTGCTGGAACCGCATCGGCGTGCATGGCGACAAGCAATGCCCGTTGCTGGAACGTCATGTCCACTGCCGCAACTGCGAAGTCTACGCCGCTGCGGCCACGCGCCTGCTCGATCGCTACGCGCTGGTGCAGGAGCACCAGGCAGCGTCGACCCAGGCAGTCGACGAAAGCACTGGCCGCTCCATGTTGTTGTTCCGCCTGGGCGAGGAGTGGCTGGCACTGGCTACCGCCAGCCTGGCGGAAATCGCCCCGTTGCAGGCCGTGCATTCGTTGCCGCACCAGCGCTCACGGGTGTTGCAGGGCGTTGCCAACGTGCGCGGTGCGTTGGTGCCGTGCCTGTCACTGGCTGACTTGCTGGGTGTACAGGTCAGCCCCGTCGAACAGCGCAGCGGCCGGTCGATGCCACGCATGCTGATCCTGGCAGCCGACGGTGGGCCGGTGGTGATGGCGGTCGAGGAAATCGACGGCATTCATCGCCTCGACCCGCTGCTGCTGGACAGCGGCCAGGACACCTCGCGTTTCACCGCAGCCGTCTTGCAATGGCGCGGCCGCAGCGTGCGGGTACTGGACGATCAACAATTACTGTCTGCCGTGCAGCGGAGCCTGTCATGACCCCAGAGCAAATGCGCGACGCATCGCTGCTCGAACTGTTCAGCCTGGAGGCCGAGGCGCAGACCCAGGTGCTCAGCACTGGCCTGATGGCGCTGGAGCGCAACCCTACCCAGGCCGACCAGCTTGAGGCCTGCATGCGTGCCGCCCACTCGCTGAAGGGTGCGGCGCGCATCGTTGGCGTGGATGCCGGCGTCAGTGTCGCCCACGTGATGGAAGACTGCCTGGTAGCCGCCCAGGAAGGCCGCTTGCGGCTGAGTGCCGAACACATCGATGCGCTGTTGCAAGGCACCGACCTGCTGATGCGCATTGCCACGCCCGGCGATGTTGCGGCGCAGGCGACCCTGCCCGTATTCCTTGCGCAAATGGCCAGCCTGCTCGACCCCGGCGCCGCACCCATGCCGGCCGCGCCGCTGCCGGCCGAAGCCCTGCCAGCGCTGCCGCTGGCCACCTTGCCCGCCAACCCGCTGCCGCTACCCAGCGAACCGCCCGAGCCAGACCCGGAGCCTGAACCGGCCCCGCGCCGCAAGGCCGGCAAGCGCGCCACAGAAGGCAGCGAGCGGGTACTGCGGGTCACTGCCGACCGCCTGAACAGCCTGCTTGACCTGTCCAGCAAGTCGCTGGTGGAAACCCAGCGGCTCAAGCCTTACCTGGCCACCTTGCACCGCCTCAAGCGCATGCATGGCCAGGGCATGCAGGCGCTCGATGGCCTGCGCCTGCAACTGGAGGACAGTGGCCAGAGCACTGAGGTGCTCGAAGCCCTGGCGCAAACCCAACGCCTGCTGGTGGAAACCCAGCAGATCCTGCAACAACAGGCCGCCGACCTGGACGAATTCGGCTGGCAGGCCAGCCAGCGTGCGCAGCTGCTGTATGACACCGCGCTGGCCTGCCGGATGCGCCCGTTCGCTGACGTGCTGACCGGCCAGAGCCGCATGGTGCGTGACCTTGGTCGCTCGCTGGGCAAGCCGGTGCGGCTGGTGGTGGACGGCGAGAAAACGCAGGTTGACCGCGATGTGCTGGAAAAACTCGAAGCACCGCTGACCCACCTGTTGCGCAATGCCGTCGACCACGGTATCGAGCCGCCGGAGCGGCGCATGCTGGCGGGCAAGCCGGAAGAAGGGGAGATTCGCCTGCGCGCTTCACACCAGGCGGGCATGCTCAGCCTGGAGCTGATCGACGACGGGGCCGGCATCGACCTGGAACGCTTGCGCAGCAGCATCGTGGAGCGCGCCCTGTCCCCCGTCGACACAGTGGTGCGCATGAGCGAAGCAGAGCTGCTGACGTTCCTGTTCCTGCCCGGCTTCAGCCTGCGCGACAAGGTTACCGAGGTGTCCGGCCGTGGTGTCGGGCTGGATGCCGTACAGCACATGGTCCGCGAGCTGCGCGGCTCCATCGAGCTGACCCAGCTGGCGGGGCAGGGCTGCCGCTTCCATTTGCAGGTGCCGCTAACCCTGTCGGTGGTGCGCAGCCTGGTGGTAGAGGTGGGCGGCGAAGCCTATGCCTTCCCGCTAGCTCACATCGAACGCACGCTGGAAGTGACGGCCGAACAGATCGTGCAGATCGAAGGGCGCCAGCATTTCTGGCACGAAGGCCGGCATATCGGCCTGGTGGCGGCCAGCCAGCTGCTGAACCGGCCAGCCGGTCAAAGCGAAGAAATCAGCCTGCGGGTGGTGGTGATCCGTGAGCGCGAGCAGCTGTACGGCGTGGCTGTGGAACGGTTGGTGGGTGAACGGGTACTGGTGGTGATGCCGCTCGACCCGCGCTTGGGCAAGGTGCAGGACATTTCGTCCGGCGCCTTGCTCGACGACGGTTCGGTGGTGCTGATCGTCGACGTCGAAGACCTGCTGCGCTCGGTGGAAAAACTGCTCAGCACCGGTAGCCTGGAACGCATCGAGCGTGGTAGCGGCGGTGCCCGTGGCGTTCTGCGCAAGCGCATTCTGGTGGTCGACGACTCGCTGACCGTGCGTGAACTGCAGCGCAAGCTGCTGGGTAACCGTGGCTACGATGTGGCGGTGGCGGTAGACGGCATGGACGGCTGGAACGCCTTGCGCGGCGAGGACTTCGACCTGCTGATTACCGACATCGACATGCCGCGCATGGATGGCATCGAACTGGTCACCCTGGTGCGCCGCGACCAGCGCCTGCAATCACTGCCAGTGATGGTGGTGTCCTACAAGGACCGTGAGGAAGACCGACGGCGTGGCCTGGATGCTGGCGCCGACTACTATTTGGCGAAAGCCAGTTTCCACGACGATGCGTTGCTGGAGGCAGTGGTCGAACTGATCGGAGGTGCTCAAGGATGAAGATCGCCATCGTCAATGACATGCCCATGGCCGTAGAGGCGCTGCGTCGTGCAGTCGCCTTCGAGCCTGCACACCAGGTGGTCTGGGTCGCCAGCAATGGCGCCGAGGCGGTGCAGCGCTGCAGCGAACAGTTGCCGGACCTGATCCTGATGGACCTGATCATGCCGGTGATGGACGGCGTGGAGGCCACCCGGCGGATCATGGCCGAAACCCCGTGCGCCATTGTCATCGTCACGGTCGACCGCAAGCAGAATGTGCACCGGGTGTTCGAGGCCATGGGCCACGGTGCCCTGGATGTGGTCGACACCCCGGCGCTGGGGGCTGGCGATGCCCGCGAAGCGGCGGCGCCGCTGTTGCGTAAAATCCTCAATATCGGCTGGCTCATCGGCCAGCAACGTGCACCTGCTGCACGCCAGGTGGCTACACCGCTGCGTGAGGCCTCGCAGCGCCGCGGCCTGGTGGCGATAGGCTCGTCGGCAGGCGGCCCGGCAGCCCTCGAAGTGCTGCTCAAAGGGCTGCCGGCGGCGTTTCCGGCAGCCATCGTGCTGGTCCAGCATGTGGATCAGGTGTTTGCTGCAGGCATGGCCGAATGGCTCAGCAGTGCAGCGGGCCTGCCGGTGCGGCTGGCCCGTGAAGGCGAGCCGCCGCAGCCGGGGCAGGTGCTGCTGGCGGGCACCAATCACCACATTCGGCTGCTACAGAACGGTCAACTGGCCTACACTGCCGAACCTGTCAACGAAATCTACCGGCCCTCGATCGACGTATTCTTCGAGAGCGTGGCGCGTTACTGGAATGGCGATGCGGTGGGCGTGCTGCTCACCGGCATGGGCCGCGACGGCGCCCAGGGCCTGAAACTGATGCGTCAGCAGGGCTTTCTGACCATCGCCCAGGACCAGGCGAGCAGTGCGGTGTACGGCATGCCCAAGGCCGCTGCGGCCATCGATGCCGCAGTGGAAATCCGCCCGCTGGAACGCATAGCCGGGCGCTTGACGGAAATTTTCGGAAAATGACGAATAGTATTGAATCACGCCGCCTGGTCGGCCGTGTCCGGGTGAAAAGGTATGAATGATTTGCCGATCGAAGGTTTTGCCACCCCCAACGAGAACTCGGCGATGGTGCTGCTGGTCGATGACCAGGCCATGATCGGTGAGGCGGTGCGGCGTGGCCTGGCCAACGAAGACAACATCGACTTCCACTTCTGTGCCGACCCGCACCAGGCGGTGGCCCAGGCCATGCGCATAAAGCCCACGGTCATTCTCCAGGACCTGATCATGCCGGGCCTGGACGGCCTGACCCTGGTGCGTGAGTACCGCAACAACCCGGCCACCCAGGATATCCCGATCATCGTCCTGTCGACCAAGGAAGACCCGCTGGTCAAGAGCGCGGCCTTTGCCGCCGGGGCCAACGATTACCTGGTCAAGCTGCCAGACACCATCGAGCTTGTGGCGCGCATTCGCTACCACTCGCGCTCTTACCTTACCTTGTTGCAACGCGACGAGGCCTACCGCGCCTTGCGCGTCAGCCAGCAGCAGTTGCTTGATTCCAACCTGATGCTGCAGCGGCTGATGAACTCCGACGGGCTGACCGGGCTGTCCAACCGTCGCCATTTCGATGAGTACCTGGAGCTGGAATGGCGCCGGGCCATGCGTGAGCAGCAGCAGTTGTCGTTGCTGATGATCGATGTGGATTACTTCAAGGCCTACAACGACAGTTTCGGTCACCTGGCCGGCGACGAGGCCTTGCGCCAGGTAGCCGAGGCGATCCGTGGTTCGTGTTCGCGGCCGACCGACCTGCCGGCCCGCTATGGCGGCGAAGAGTTTGCCCTGGTGTTGCCCAACACCTCGCCAGGCGGGGCACGTCTGGTGGCCGAAAAACTGCGCCAGACCGTGCTGGGCCTGGGCATCCCGCACACGGCCCCGGTGGCCGATGCACGCTTGACCGTGAGCATTGGCCTGGCCACCCAGACCCCGGCTGTCGGCAGCCATTGCCGGCAGTTGATCTCGGCGGCAGACAAGGGCCTGTACCAGGCCAAGAACGGCGGGCGTAACCAGGTCGGGATCGCCTGACCCCCAGAAAACTGCATGGCCCCATGTGGGAGCGGGCGTGCCCGCGAAAAAGGCGACGCGGTGGATGGCACCGGCTTTGCCGGTGTTCGCGGGCACGCCCGCTCCCACAAAGTCTGCGCAACTTCGGCATGTTCTATTCACACGCTACCGCCCGGCGGGTCTGCCGCCTTGCGGCGGACTCGGTTATACTCGCGGGCTTTTCACCGAATTCGCACGAGAGCCTCGCCCATGGAAATCCAACCGATCCTGAACACCATCAAGGACCTCACCGAGCGTTCCCAGTCCATTCGGGGGTATCTTTGACTACGATCACAAGCATGACCGCCTGATCGAAGTCAACCGCGAGCTGGAAGACCCCAACGTCTGGAACAAGCCCGAGTACGCCCAGGCCCTGGGCCGCGAGCGTGCCATGCTGGCGCAGGTGGTCGACACCCTGGACAAGATGTCCAATGGCCTGTCTGACTGCAAGGACCTGCTCGACATGGCCGTCGAGGAAGAAGACGAAGGCGCCGTCAGCGACGTCGTGACCGAGCTGCAAGGCCTTGAAGAAAGCCTGGCACAGCTTGAGTTCCGTCGCATGTTCAGCGGCGAGATGGACATGAACAACGCCTACCTGGACATCCAGGCCGGTTCCGGTGGTACCGAAGCGCAGGACTGGGCCAACATCCTGCTGCGCATGTACCTGCGCTGGGCCGACAAGCGCGGTTTCGACGCCACCATCATCGAGCTGTCCGAAGGTGAAGTCGCCGGTATCAAGGGCGCTACCGTGCACATCAAGGGCGAATACGCCTTCGGCTGGCTGCGTACCGAAATCGGTGTGCACCGCCTGGTGCGCAAAAGCCCGTTCGACTCCGGTGCCCGTCGTCACACCTCGTTCTCGGCGGTGTTCGTGTCGCCCGAGATCGACGACAAGGTCGAGATCGATATCAACCCGTCCGATCTGCGCATCGACACCTACCGTTCCTCCGGTGCCGGTGGTCAGCACGTAAACACCACCGACTCGGCCGTACGTATCACCCACGTGCCGACCAACACCGTGGTGGCCTGCCAGAACGAACGCTCCCAGCACGCCAACAAGGACACCGCCATGAAAATGCTGCGGGCCAAGTTGTACGAACTGGAAATGCAGAAGCGCAACGCCGCTTCGCAGGCGCTGGAAGACAGCAAGTCGGACATTGGCTGGGGCCACCAGATCCGCTCCTACGTGCTGGATGACTCGCGCATCAAGGACCTGCGTACAGGCGTCGAGCGCAGCGACTGCAACAAGGTTCTGGACGGCGACATCGACCAGTACCTGGAAGCGAGCCTCAAGCAGGGCCTGTAAGCCGCACACCACTGCCGTGCTACCTGGCCTGCCGCCGGTAGCGCGTGCCCTGCCCGGAACGGGCAACGAATACCTGATGGAAAGAATGACGACATGAGCGACCTCAAGACCGAATCGCAAGACCTGCAACAGGAAGAAAACGCCCTGATCGCCCTGCGCAAGGAAAAACTTGCCGCAGAGCGCGCCAAAGGCAACGCCTTCCCCAACGACTTCCGTCGCGACAGCTACTGCAACGACCTGCAGAAACAGTACGCGGACAAGACCAAGGAAGAGCTGGAAGCAGCCGCGATCCCGGTCAAGGTTGCCGGTCGCATCATGCTCAACCGTGGCTCGTTCATGGTGATCCAGGACATGACCGGTCGCATCCAGGTCTACGTCAACCGTAAAACCCTGCCCGAAGAAACCCTGGCCGCCGTCAAGACCTGGGACCTGGGCGACATCATCAGCGCCGAAGGCACCCTGGCCCGTTCCGGCAAAGGCGACCTGTACGTCGAAATGACCAACGTGCGCCTGCTGACCAAGTCGCTGCGCCCGCTGCCCGACAAGCACCACGGCCTGACCGACACCGAGCAGCGCTACCGCCAGCGTTACGTCGACCTGATGGTCAACGAAGAAACCCGCCACACCTTCCGTGTGCGTTCGCAGGTGATCTCGCACATCCGCAAGTTCCTCATTGAGCGCGACTTCCTCGAAGTCGAGACGCCGATGCTGCAGACCATTCCGGGTGGCGCAGCGGCCAAGCCGTTCGAAACTCACCACAACGCGCTGGACATGGCCATGTTCCTGCGTATCGCGCCGGAGTTGTACCTCAAGCGCCTGGTGGTAGGTGGCTTTGAGAAGGTGTTCGAGATCAACCGCAACTTCCGTAACGAAGGCGTCTCGACCCGTCACAACCCTGAATTCACCATGCTTGAGTTCTACCAGGCCTACGCCGACTACAACGACAACATGGACCTCACCGAGGAACTGTTCCGTGAGCTGGCGCAGCTGGTGCTGGGTAGCACCGATGTGCCGTACGGCGACAAGGTGTTCCACTTTGGCGAGCCTTTCGCGCGCCTGTCGGTGTTCGACTCGATCCTCAAGTACAACCCCGAGCTGACCGCTGCCGACCTGCAAGACGTCGACCGCGCCCGCGACATCGCCAAGAAGGCCGGTGCCAAGGTGCTGGGCCACGAAGGCCTGGGCAAGCTGCAGGTGATGATTTTCGAAGAGCTGGTCGAGCACAAGCTGGAGCAGCCGCACTTCATTACCGAGTACCCGTTCGAAGTGTCGCCGCTGGCCCGTCGCAACGACGAAAACCCGGCCGTTACCGACCGCTTCGAGCTGTTCATCGGTGGCCGTGAAATCGCCAACGCCTACTCCGAGCTCAACGATGCCGAAGACCAGGCCGAGCGCTTCCTGGCCCAGGTGGCCGAGAAGGACGCGGGTGACGACGAAGCCATGCACTACGACGCCGATTTCGTGCGCGCCCTGGAGTACGGCATGCCGCCGACCGCCGGTGAAGGCATCGGTATCGACCGCCTGGTGATGCTGCTGACCAACTCGCCGTCGATCCGCGACGTGATCCTGTTCCCGCACATGCGTCCGCAGGCCTGAGTGAACTGAACAAGCCGCCTTTCGAGGCGGCTTTTTCTTGCCTGAAGCATTATGTTGTCTGTACCGGCCCCTTCGCGGGCACGCCCGCTCCCACAGGTACTGCACAGGACCTGAACATTGTGCGGTCCCTGTGGGAGCGGGCGCGCCCGCGAAGAGGCCGGCACTGAAGAAACACTGCCCATGAGGTACCCCCCCGTGACACCCGCCATGCCTGACCAGGGCGCCGCCGGCATCGCCACCGCCGTCGCCGAAAGCGTGCAATACCAAGGCCGCAAGACTGCCCGCCAAGGCAGCGAACAGCGCCGCCAGCTGATTCTCGACGCCGCCATGCGCATTGTCGTGCGCGATGGCGTACGGGGTGTGCGCCACCGCGCCGTGGCCGCCGAGGCCGGTGTGCCGCTTTCGGCCACCACCTACTACTTCAAGGACATCGAAGACCTGCTCACCGACACCTTCGCCCAGTACGTCGAGCGCAGCGCCGCTTACATGGCCAAGCTCTGGGCCAACACCGAGGTGGTGTTGCGCCAGTTGCTGGCCCAGGGCGACGGCAGCCCGCAGGCACGGGCAAGGCTGGCTGACGACGTGGCGCGCATGACCGCCGACTACGTACAGCGGCAACTGTTGACCCGCCGCGACTTCCTGATGGCCGAGCAGGCCTTCCGCCAGGAGGCGCTGCTGTGCCCGCGCCTGGCCGAATTGGTGCAGGCCCATGAGCAGATCTTGCTGCATGGCACCCGGCAATTGCTGCAGGTAGTGGGCTCGCGGCAACCGGAACAGGACGCCCAGATGTTGACGGCGATTATCGAGCAGATGGAATATCAGGGCCTGCTCAAGGATGCGAACGCGCAAGCCGATGGGCAGATGCTCGCTATGCTTACCCGATACCTGCAGCTGGTGCTGGCATCGGCCTGAGCCGAGACCGACTTTTCAAGGAGAACCTGATGAAAGCCTGGCGTGTGGTGCTGTTGACGCTGTCATTCCTGCTGCTGGGCGGTTGTCTGGTGACCTTCCATGAGCCCTTGCCCAGCAACCAGGCGGCGCCCAAGGCCCTGCTCGGCAAGTGGAGCAGCAAGGATGCCTGGGGCGAGCCGCTGAAACTGTCCATCAGCCGCAGCGGTGCGGATGCCTATAAGGCCGTTGCCACGGCAAAGGGCAAGAAACCCGAGGAATATGTGTTTACCGTGTCCCGCCATGGCAACCGCTGGTACCTCTCGGCCGGGGTGCCCAAGCGCCTGGGTGGCAACTTCCTGATTGGCGGCTTCGATATCGTCGATGGCAAGGAGCTGGTGCTGTACAACCTGGATGTCGAGCAGGTGCAGCAGGCGGTGGACAAGAAGGAGCTGACCGGCCGCAGCACCGAGGTGCCGGAAGACAACGGCGACGGCGTACTGATCGACAGCCCGTCGGCGCGGGTGCTGGCTTACCTGGACGACCCGGCCAATTCCGACCTGTTTGTTGAAGTGGCGCGCTTCCAGCGCTCGGGCAAGTAACTACCTGTGCCGGCCTCTTCGCGGGCTTGCCCGCTCCCACAGGTACGGCGCTGCTCTCGAATGTGGCGCCGCCCCTGTGGGAGCGGGCAAGCCCGCGAAGAGGCCGGCACAGGTTTCTTGTACTAGAAAGGAGTCCCCGGTGGACGAATACCAGCAAACCATCCGCGCCCTGTCCGACCGCATCGTTGCGGCGCAAACCCCGATCCGCGTGCTGGACGCGGTGAAGTGGGACGACAACATCCGCCAGGGCTTTCTCAAGGCCAAGGGCAAGGAACCGCCGGCCGTCGACCGTGCCTATTACCAGTCGCGCCCGCTGTCGTTCGATTCAAGCGCGGTCAAGGCCGAGTTCCAGGGCATCGAGCGCGACATCATTCGCCAGCTCGGCCAGTTCAACCCGGTCGGGCAGATCATGAAGCGCATGTGCCGCGAATACCGCATGGTGGTGCGCATGCTGGAAGCGCGCGGCACCGAGGACTTCGGCCTGATCTCCCAGGAGCTGTACGGCGCCGCTTCCGATGCCTTCCATGCCGGTGACCCGACCCTGGCCGACCTCGGCATGATGTTCTCCGACTACCTGAACAACATCGACGGCCGCGGCGACCTCAAGGACGAGCCGAAGAACCTGACAGCCAAAGAGGCCGTGGACATTCTCCAGCGTCGCCTGAACAAAGTGTTCGGCGAGGCCGAGGAAACCATTCGCGTGTTCGAGTCTGACGGCATCGTCGCCGATGCAGCGGCGGGTGCCGACTACATCAAGGTGCGCGCCGACGCCATGTTCAACGTCCGCGACGTGCGCGCCCTGGAGGTGCACGAGGGGCTGGTGCACGTGGGCACTACCCTGAACGGCCAGAACCAGCCGATCTGCACCTTCCTGGCCAAGGGCCCGCCCTCGTCGACGGTCACTCAGGAAGGCCTGGCCATCCTCATGGAAGTGATCGCCTTCGCCTCCTACCCCAGCCGCCTGCGCAAGCTCACCAACCGTACCCGCGCCATCCACATGGTCGAGGAGGGCGCCGATTTTCTCCAGGTGTTCAATTTCTTCCGCGAGCAAGGCTTCGAGATGGCGCAGAGCTACAGCAACGCCAGCCGGGTGTTTCGCGGCTCGGTGCCCAATGGCCTGCCATTCACCAAGGACTTGTCCTACCTCAAGGGCTTCATCATGGTTTACAACTACATTCAGTTGGCCGTGAAGAAGGGCAAGCTCGAACAGATCCCGTTGCTGTTCTGCGGCAAGACCACCCTGGAAGACATGCGCACCTTGCGCCAGCTGGTCGAAGAAGGGCTGGTCGAACCGCCCAAGTACCTGCCCGAGCAGTTCCGCGACCTTAACGCGCTGTCGGCGTGGATGTGCTTCTCCAACTTCCTCAACCACCTGAGCCTGGACCGTATTGAAGCCGACTACGCGAACATTCTCTGAGTACTGCCGCCTGCTGGCGCTTGGCTTGGTGTTGCTGGGCCTGGGCGGTTGCAGCAGCCTGCTGTTCTACCCCGAGCGTGGCCAGGCGTTCACCCCCGAGCGGGCCAAACTCGACTACCGCAATGTCACCCTTGTCACATCGGACGGCCTGCGCCTGCATGGCTGGTGGTTGCCGGCCAAGGCGGGCGTTGAAATCAAAGGCACGGTGCTGCACCTGCATGGCAATGGTGGCAACCTGCCGGGGCACCTGGGCGGCAGCTATTGGTTGCCGGAGCAGGGCTACCAGGTGCTGATGATCGATTACCGCGGTTATGGCCTGTCGCAGGGCACGCCGAGGCTGCCAGAAGTGTACGAGGACATTGCGGCAGCCATGGCCTGGCTGGACCAGGCGCCCGAGGTCAAGGGCAAGCCGCTGGTGCTGCTGGGGCAGAGCCTGGGGGGCGCCATGGCCATCCATTACCTGGCGGCCCACCCCGAGCAACGGCAACGCTTCAGCGCACTGGTGTTCGATGGTGTGCCGGCCAGTTACCGTGCGGTGGGGCGCTTTGCCCTCAGCACGTCGTGGATGACCTGGCCGCTACAGGTGCCGCTGTCGTGGTTGGTGCCGGACGGCGACAGTGCAATCCGTTCGATCGAGCAATTGAGCAGCCCGCCCAAGCTGTTCTTCCACAGCATCGATGACAATCTGGTGCCGATGGACAACGGCATCCGCCTTTACCAGCACGCGCCACCACCGCGGGTGCTGCAACTGACCCGCGGTGGGCACGTGCAGACCTTCGCCGACCCCACGTGGCGCCAGGTGATGCTGCGTTTCCTCGACGACCCCAGCCATTTCAACGGCCTTCGGCGGCTGGCCGAAGTGCCCAATTACCCTGACGAGAAGAACAAGCAATGAGTGAAGAACGCAACGCCATCCCGCTGATCCTGACCGGCGTCGGCAGCATCATCGTGACGGTGGGGGCCTTGTGGTACTACGGTTACCTGCATTTCGCCAAACCCGAGGATGCCCTGTTGTTGCAGGACTTCACCATGCTCAAGACCATCCCGGGCGAGGACTACAAGGTTTCGCTGGACCCGGCGCCGCAAGTGGCCCAGTGCGTCGATGGCGTGCTGGTGCTGTTCGACACCGAGCAGAAAGGCCTGACCGGCGTGCTGGTGGACAACCGCAAGCGTGCGGTGCGCTGCATGGGCGAGGAAACCCCGCAGCAGGTGCAGTGAGCCGGCATCTGCATAACCTGCTCCGGCCTCTTCGCGGGCTCGCCCGCTCCCACAGGTACTGCGTCAACTCGACGCCAGCGTAATCCCTGTGGGAGCGGCTTTAGCCGCGAAGAGGCCGGCACAGGCCCTGAAAATCTGACAGGCTAATCCCGCACATCGAACTCAAGGTCGTAACTTCTTGCTTCCTTCGGCTTCTTCGATGAGTTCATCAATATCCACTCGCACAGTGGGCCCACTACGGCGCTGGCGAACGAGCTCAGCCAGTTGCATGTCGTCAATCAGCTCCATCATCGCTTCATAGCGTTCGGGCGGAACCGCATAGAATGCGGGCTCGTTCCGGTTGAGGATGACCACCGTTTCACCAGCAGCTTCGCGGATAGTGCCCATGGGGTCTTTCTTCAAGTCTGTGATGGATGCTGCCAGATCGGCAAGAACCGGGTAGGTCATAGTTGTTTCAACCCATGAGTGTGGTTGGGGATGCTGAAATTCTAGTGCCTTATAAAGTGCTTTTAAAGGTGCTTTTGGAAATTGAAGTGCAAGAAAAACCCCGCCACAAGGGCGGGGTTGATCAACCGGCCTTACTGCTGAACCTGGCTCACCGTACGCGGTGCCACCGGCTGGTTGTCGTTGGAGATGGTCACCTCCACCCGGCGGTTTTGGGCGCGGCCCGAATTGCTGCCGTTGTCCGCTACCGGGTACTCCTTGCCATAACCCTGGGCGACGATGCGCGCAGGGTCTACGCCGGCACGCACCAGCGCCATGCGCACTGAGCCTGCGCGGCGTTCGGACAGGCTCTGGTTGTAGTTGGCCGAGCCGACGCTGTCGGTATAGCCCTCGACAATTACCTTGCGCTCAGGGTTTTCCTGAAGGAACTGGGCCAGCTTGGTGATGTTCGGGTAGGCGTTGCTCTTGAGTTCGGCCTTGTTGAAGTCGAACAGCACGTCACCGAAGGTGACCAGCGTACCGCGGTCGGTCTGCTTGGCGTTGAGGCTGTCCTGCAGCTTGGCGATCTGGGCGTCGCGGGCGTCCAGCTTAGCCTGGGCGCGCTGGGCGGCGGCATTTTTCAGCTCGCCTTCGGCGGTGCGCAGGGCGATGGTCTGCTTGGCCACCTCGACACGCTGGTTGGTCAAGTAGGCGAGCTGGTCGACCTTCTTCTGGTCTTCACGGTCCATGTAGGCCTTGTCAGCCTTGTTCAGCCAGTCCTGGGCGTCCTTGGTCTCCAGCGCCGCCACCTTGCTCGATTGCGGGTCGCTCTGCAGCGAGGAGAAGTTGGTGCGGGCCGCTTCCAGGTTGGCGTTAGGGTCGTGCGAGCAGGCAGCAAGGCCAACGCTGAGGGCCAGCAGGGCGGGAATCATGACGAAATTGCGCATAGTGTTCATCCTTTGATCGTGTGCGAAAGCAGAGGTTGGCGGGGCAGGGCTCACTGAGCGCTGCGCAGCCCTTCCTCACGTACGTCCTGAACGCCCTGGCGGGCATCCTGCACGGCCTTCTGGGCCTTGGCCGCCTGGGCTTTGCGTTCGGCGAGGCGTGCGTCCCATTCGGCTTGTTGGGCCAGCAGTTTTGCTTCGTCATACTTTTTGTCATGCATGGCGATTTCAGCCTGCTTGAACTTGTCTTGTGCCGCTTTCATTTCCACGGCGGCAAACTCGGTGCCGCCAGCGCTGACGGCGGAGTTCACGGCGGACTGGGTAACGGCATACTGCTCGGTAGGCGGGTTGCCCGCACAGCCGGCCAGGACCAGGCTACTGCCCAGGGCCAGCGCGGCCAGCTTGAACCCGCGCACGTGAGTGGATGCCAGTTTGCTTGTGCGGGTTTTCATGGTGGTCAGTTCCATTGGATCACTCCTGATAACGACGATGTCCGTAGCAGTCCATCGCATATTCCCTGACAAAAACCGTGCGCTTCAGTTGAACGGTGCACAAGGGTAGGTGTGCAGGGTTTTAGCGTGATGGCTATTGGCTCCGACTCGAACGCTTTTCCAATGGTTCAGAAAAAAATGCCCCGAACGGGCAATTATTTCTGACTAATCGGTCAGTGAGGATTGGCTGGAACTTTTGCTTGCGGGGGCGGTATTCCGGGCCCTGGGCAGGCCCGGAACGGTGGCGCTGGGTTATTTGTCGCCGTCGGCGGGGGTGTTGCTCAGGCTGTGCAGGTGCTGGCGGGAGAGCGACAGAAAGCGTGGGGTAGGCCCTACATCTTCGTACAGCGGGTCGCCTTCTTCATCGGTGGCGATGACCTGACGGCCCTGCACATAGGGGAAGCTGGCCTCAACCTCTTCAAGGGCGGCGGCTACCAGTTCGCCGAGCAATTCCTCGGCGGTGCGCTTGGGGTACATGTCGATCAGCGCGGCCAGGCGCGCCTCGGATTCCAGGTCAAGGTGCAGGACATGGCCCGTGCGGCTGAGGGTACCGGCGGCATTCTGTTCCCAGTGCTGGGCGAGTTCACGGATTTTCATGATGACCTCTGGTGACGCCTGCTAAGGCTGTATGGCATGGGAGTGCTGTGCGTTCATTTTAGTTTGCTTTGCCTGATCACGGCTTGCCATTGCCGCACGGCTAGGGGCACTCTTGGGTGAATGTCACGGCCCATTGTGGGAGCGGGCATGCCCGCGAACACCGGCGAAGCCGGTGCCAGCCACCGCGTTGGATTTTTCGCGGGCATGCCCGCTCCCACAGGAATGGCGTGGAGCCTGAAAGGGATGCAACGGAGAGAGGGCCAATGACCGATATCGATGTGCGTTTGCGTGAAGATGTCCATGTGCTGGGTGAACTGCTTGGCGAAACCATTCGCGAGCAGCACGGCGATGCGTTCTTGCAGAAGATCGAAGACATCCGCCACAGTGCCAAGGCCGACCGTCGTGGCCCCGGTGAACAACTGAGCTCGACCCTGGGGGACCTGGCCGAAGAAGACCTGCTCCCGGTAGCCAGGGCCTTCAACCAGTTTCTCAACCTGGCCAACATGGCCGAGCAGTACCAGCTGATTCGCCGCCGCGACACGGGTCAGCCCGAACCCTTCGAGGCCCGTGTGCTGCCCGGGTTGCTTGCACGGCTGAAGCAGGCTGGGCACAGCAACGACGCCCTGGTCCGGCAACTGGCCAAGCTGGACATCCAGCTGGTGCTCACCGCGCACCCCACCGAAGTGGCCCGCCGCACCCTGATCCAGAAGTACGATGCCATCGCCGGCCAGTTGGCCGCGCAGGACCACCGTGACCTGACCTCAGCCGAGCGCCAGCAAGTACGCGATCGCCTGCGCCGGCTGATTGCCGAGGCCTGGCACACCGAAGAAATCCGCCGCACCCGCCCCACGCCGGTAGACGAAGCCAAGTGGGGCTTTGCGGTGATCGAGCATTCGCTGTGGCACGCAATTCCCAGCCACCTGCGCAAGGTCGACAAGGCCCTGCTGGAGGCCACCGGCCTGCGCCTGCCGCTGGAGGCCGCGCCAATCCGCTTTGCCTCGTGGATGGGCGGTGACCGCGACGGCAACCCCAACGTGACTGCCGCCGTCACCCGTGAAGTCCTGTTGCTGGCCCGCTGGATGGCCGCCGACCTGTTCCTGCGCGACATCGATGCGCTGGCTGCGGAACTGTCCATGCAGCAGGCCAGCGATGCCCTGCGCGAGCGGGTCGGCGACAGTGTCGAACCCTACCGCGCCGTGCTCAAGCAGTTACGCGACCGCCTGCGGGCGACGCGCGCCTGGGCGCATTCGGCACTGAGCAGCAGCCAACCGGCCAGCGCTGAAGTGCTGGTGGACAACCGCGACCTGATCGCGCCGCTGGAACTGTGCTACCAGTCGCTGCACGCCTGCGGCATGGGCGTGATCGCCGAAGGCCCGCTGCTCGACTGCCTGCGCCGCGCCGTCACCTTCGGCCTGTTCCTGGGCCGGCTGGACGTGCGTCAGGACGCTGCCCGCCATCGCGACGCACTGACCGAAATCACCGACTACCTGGGCCTGGGGCGCTATGCCGACTGGGACGAAGAACGCCGCATCGAGTTCCTTCAGGCCGAGCTGAAAAACCGCCGGCCGCTGTTGCCCGCGCATTTCAAACCGCAGGTGGATACCGCCGAGGTGCTGGCCACCTGCCGGGAAGTTGCCGCCGCGCCGGCTGCCTCGCTGGGCTCCTATGTCATTTCCATGGCTGGTGCCGCTTCAGACGTGCTGGCCGTGCAACTGCTGCTCAAGGAAGCCGGCCTGACCCGGCCCATGCGCGTGGTGCCGCTGTTCGAAACCCTGGCCGACCTGGACAACGCTGGCCCGGTGATGCAGCGCTTGCTCGGCCTGCCGGGCTACCGCGCCGGCCTGCATGGCCCGCAGGAAGTGATGATCGGCTACTCCGACTCGGCCAAGGACGCCGGCACCACGGCCGCGGCCTGGGCACAGTACCGCGCCCAGGAAAACCTGGTGCGCATCTGCGCCGAACACCAGGTTGAACTGCTGTTGTTCCACGGCCGCGGCGGTACCGTAGGGCGCGGCGGCGGCCCGGCCCACGCGGCGATCCTGTCGCAACCGCCGGGATCGGTGGCGGGGCGTTTTCGCACCACCGAGCAGGGCGAGATGATTCGCTTCAAATTCGGGTTGCCGGGCATCGCCGAGCAAAACCTCAACCTGTACCTGGCCGCCGTCCTCGAGGCCACGCTGTTGCCTCCACCGCCCCCGCAGCCAGCCTGGCGCGAGGTAATGGACCAACTGGCTGCCGATGGCGTCAAGGCTTACCGCGGCGTGGTGCGGGAAAACCCCGACTTTGTCGAATACTTCCGCCAATCGACCCCGGAGCAGGAACTGGGGCGCCTGCCTTTGGGCAGTCGCCCGGCCAAGCGCCGCGCAGGGGGGATCGAAAGCCTGCGGGCCATCCCGTGGATCTTCGGCTGGACCCAGACGCGCCTGATGCTACCGGCGTGGCTAGGCTGGGAAACGGCCTTGAACAATGCCCTGGCCCGTGGCCAAGGCGAACTGCTGGCACAGATGCGCGACCAGTGGCCGTTCTTCCGCACCCGCATCGACATGCTGGAAATGGTACTGGCAAAAGCTGATGCGCAAATTGCCGAGGCCTACGACGAACGTCTAGTGCAACCGCACTTGCTTCCTTTAGGTGCATACCTGCGCGACCTATTGTCGCAGTCCTGCCAGGTGGTGCTGCGCCTGACCGGGCAGCCGGTGCTACTGGCGCACAGCCCCGAGACGCTGGAATTCATAAGCCTGCGTAACACCTACCTGGACCCGCTGCACCGCTTGCAGGCCGAGCTGCTGGCCCGCTCGCGCAGCCGCGAAGCCGCTCTGGACAGCCCGTTGGAGCAGGCCTTGCTGGTGACCGTGGCGGGTATTGCCGCCGGGTTGCGCAACACCGGCTGAGTGCACACACAGGCTGCCCGGAATGAGTGCCGTGCAGGCCATGCCGGGGCAAGGGGAGGGTGGTTGCGCCGGGCGCAACCGCCTGCCCGGTCAGCCTCAAGTGGCGCATTCCTGCAACTTTGGGACGCTTGTCTGGCTGCCGGGCGCTGTGTATCTTGAGCAGCCTTCTGACCGATTTATGGTCATACCCGATTTTCCGGACTTGGCCCTGGCTGCCGAATCCATTGAATTTCATAAAAAAATTTGAGGAGCACGAGATGCGCGTAATTCTGCTGGGAGCTCCCGGGGCCGGTAAAGGTACTCAGGCAAAGTTCATCACCGAAAAGTTCGGTATTCCACAGATCTCCACCGGTGACATGCTGCGTGCCGCCGTCAAGGCCGGTACCCCGCTGGGCCTGGAACTGAAGAAAGTCATGGATGCCGGCCAGCTGGTCTCCGACGAGCTGATCATCAGCCTGGTCAAGGAGCGCATCGCCCAGCCGGATTGCGCCAACGGCTGCCTGTTCGACGGTTTCCCACGCACCATCCCGCAAGCCGAAGCCATGGTCGCTGCCGGTGTCGACATCGACGCCGTGGTCGAAATTGCCGTGGATGACGAAGAAATCGTTGGCCGCATGGCTGGCCGCCGCGTGCACCTGGCCTCGGGCCGCACTTACCACATTCAGTACAACCCGCCGAAAGTGGAAGGTAAGGACGACGTCACTGGCGAAGACCTGATCCAGCGCGACGACGACAAGGAAGAAACCGTTCGTCATCGCCTGTCGGTCTACCACACCCAGACCAAGCCGCTGGTGGACTTCTACCAGAAGCTGTCGGCCGCCAATGCCGGCAAGCCGAAGTACAGCCACATCGAAGGTGTCGGTTCGGTCGACGCCATCACTGCCAAGGTGCTGGCAGCCCTGAGCTGATCAGCGCCTGACGCACATCGACAACGGCCCGCTTGCGGGCCGTTGTCGATGTGCGTCAGCTGTAAAACGCAGCCTGGCGCGCCCCTTGTAGGAGCGGCCTTGTGTCGCGATGGGCCGCAAAGCGGCCCCGGCATTTTTCGCGGCGAAGCTGAGATCGTGGGGCCGCTGCGCGCCCCATCGCGACACAAGGCCGCTCCTACAGGGACCGCGCTAGGCCGGTAAGCTATGGCCGCACAGCGCCCCCTTCGGGACACAACGCCGTTGCTGCTCTATACTGCCGCTCTTTTCATTCGCACCTGGATACCCGTTCGATGACCACCCTGCTGGCCCTGGATACCGCCACCGAAGCCTGTTCCGTCGCACTGCTGCATGACGGCAAGGTAACCAGCCATTATGAGGTGATCCCACGCCAGCACGCCCAGAAGCTGCTGCCGATGATCAAGCAGCTGCTGGCCGAGTCGGGCGTTGCGCTGAACCAACTGGATGCCATTGCCTTTGGCCGTGGCCCGGGCGCCTTCACCGGCGTGCGCATCGCCATCGGTGTGGTCCAGGGCCTGGCCTTTGCGCTGGAGCGCCCGGTATTGCCGGTATCCAACCTGGCCGCGCTGGCCCAGGGTGCGCTGCGCGAGCAGGGCGTGCAGCAGGTGGCTGCCGCCATCGATGCGCGCATGGATGAAGTGTATTGGGGTTGCTACCAGGCCACGGCGGGCGAAATGCGCCTGGTCGGGCACGAGGCGGTGCTGCCGCCCGAGCGGGTGGCGCTGCCCGTTGGCAGCAGTGGCGACTGGTTTGGCGCGGGTACCGGTTGGGGCTACGCCGAACGCCTGGCCGTGCAAGTGGCAGCCAGCAATGCCGGTGCCTTGCCTGATGCGCAGGACATTCTCAGCCTGGCCAGCTTTGCCTGGGGCCGTGGCGAGGCAATCGTCGCCGACCAGGCGCAACCGGTCTACCTGCGCGATAATGTAGCCACGCCCAAGAAGCAGTGAATGCTGTTCGTCGGTTATTGCCGGTAACGCTTAAACCTTCTGTGCGATCTGTGGTCCAGTTATCACTTAAGCATTAGCGACGGAACCCTGATGCTGCTAAATTGCCATCATTGGTCCTGAGTGTTCATGCCATGCGTATCGACGGTTTCTCATCGCAGTCCTACCCGGTCAAGCGCACACCGCGCAAGGCAGCGGCGCGTGACGAGGCCATCGACGACGCCGAAGTGATCGAAGACAGCCAGCCCGCACCCGTGGAAGCCACCGCCCGCCGTCGTAGCGGTGGCTTGCCGGCCCGCCAGCAGGACATGATCTTCCCCCGCGCCCGGGACCGCCGTACGGCTACCGCGCTGGCCAGCTACCTGAGCACTGCCGGTTTTACCGATTGGGACATGGAAGTGCTGGGGCTCGACCTGTACATTTGATGGATGAGTCCATCCCCACTGCCTTATTTCCTCGGTTGCCCGTCCTGGAGCGAAAACGCCTGGCGCGACTACCTGTACCCCGCTGACGCCAACAGCAATGCAATGCTTGGCCTCTACAGCCAGGTGTTCAACGCTGTCGAGGGCAACACCACCTTCTATGCACGCCCCGCCCCCGGCACCATTGCGCGATGGGCGCAGGTGATGCCCGGGCACTTCCGCTTTACTGCCAAATTCCCCCGGGACATCAGCCACGAGGGCGATCTGCGTGACCAGCTTGAGGCTGCCTTCGATTTCACCCGGTTGATGGCCCCGCTGGGCCAGCGGGTATCGCCATACTGGTTGCAGCTGCCGGCCCAGTTCGGCCCATCACGGTTAGGCGAGTTGTGCCATTTTCTTGATGAAATCGGTGTGCCGGTGGCCGTGGAGGTTCGCAACCAGGCCTTTTTCGCCAAGGGTGAAGACGAGCGCCTGCTCAACCGCCTGTTGCACGAGCGCGGCGTGGAGCGCATCTGCCTTGACCCGCGTGCGCTGTTCAGTTGCACCTCGCGCGACCCTGCCGTGTTGCACGCGCAATCCAAGAAGCCCAAGGTGCCACCACGCCCCGCAGCCTTCAGCCAACACCCGCAGGTGCGCTTCATCGGCCACCCGGAGCTGGAGGCCAATGAGGCCTTCCTCACCCCCTGGGTTGAAAAGGTTGCCGGCTGGATTGAAGAGGGCCGTAGCCCATACATCTTCCTGCACACCTCGGACAACCGCCTGGCCGCAGCGCTGGCGCAACGTTTTCATCAACGGCTGATGGCACGTCTGCCGGGCCTGGCACCGCTGCCGGAATTGCCACGCGCGCCCGAGGTCGAACAACTGGGGCTACTCTGACCTTTCCCTGACTGCCGGAGGTTGAACCATGGATGTGCAAACCCTGCGAGCCGAAGCCTTCAAGGCATTGCACGAACGTAATGGCGCGTTCGTCATCCCCAACCCGTGGGATGCGGGCTCCGCCAAGCTGCTGGCCAGCCTGGGCTTCGAGGCGCTGGCCACGACCAGTGCGGGCCTTGCCTTCAGCCTGGGCCGCCCGGACGCCGAAGGTGCCTTGACCCTGGAAGATACCCTGGACAATGCCGGGGAGATTGTCGATGCCACCGCCTTGCCGGTGGCTGCGGACCTTGAGAACGGCTTTGGTGACCTGCCCGAGGCGTGTGCCAATACCATTTTGCGTGCCGCTGAGGCAGGCCTGGTGGGGGGCTCCATCGAGGATGCCAGTGGCCGTAGTGAGTCGCCCATCTATGATTTGGGGCTGGCAGTAGAGCGTGTTCGAGCCGCCGTGCAGGCTGCCCGTAGCCTGCCTTTCCCGTTCACCTTGTGCGCCCGGGCGGAAAACCTGTTGCACGGGCGCATGGACCTGGACGACACCATCAAGCGCTTGCAGGCCTACGCCGAAGCTGGCGCCGATGTGCTTTACGCCCCGGGGCTGCGTACCGTCGAGGAAGTGCGTGCGGTGGTGCAGGCGGTGGCGCCGCACCCGGTTAATGTGCTGATGGGCATGGCGGGGGTGCCGCTGAGCGTTAACCAGTTGCAGGATCTGGGCGTGCGCCGCATCAGCGTCGGCTCGTCGCTGGCCCGTGCCGCGTTGGGGGCCTTTCACCGGGCCGCGCTGGAAATTCGCGATGAGGGCACGTTCGGCTACGGTGAACAGGCCCTGCCGTTCGCCCAGCTCAACGACCTGTTCCGGCGCTGATGAGGCTTTTGCCGGCATTGCTGGCCGGCCTGCTGCTGTTGGCTGGCCTGGCTTGGCATTATGGCTGGCGCGTGCCTTCCGCATGGAACCCTTGGGCGCCGCTGGATGTGCGGCAGCCACCCAACCTGCTGAGCCCGTACAAGCTTGCACGCCTGCGCGATGATCCGGCGCTGTGCCGCCAGGCGCTGGAAACCAGCCAGCTGCGTTTCCGGGCGCAAGCCGACAGCCCGGCTTCGGCCAATTGCCCGCTGCACAATATCTGGCGCATCGAGGGCGGTCAGGCACGGCTCAACAGCAGTTTCCTGGCCAGTTGCCCGCTGGCGGTGGCCTACGCGTTGTTCGAGACCCATGGCTTGCAGCCGGTGGCGCAGCGGGTACTGGGGCAGCCGGTTACGCAGGTCGACCACTTGGGCAGCTTTGCCTGTCGTAATGTCTACCACCGCAAGCAGGGCCGCCTGAGCCAGCACGCCACGGCCAACGCGTTGGATATCAGCGGTTTTCGCCTGCAGGACGGTCAGCGCATCGTGTTGGCGCGTGACTGGCAGGCAGGTGGGCAGAAGGCGGAATTCCTGCGGCAAGTGCAGCAGGCGGCCTGCGAGAGCTTCAGCACGGTACTGGGGCCGGACTACAACGCTGCGCACCACAACCACTTCCACCTCGACATGGGGCGTTGGCAGGTCTGCCGTTAGCCTCAGGCGTGAACGCGCACGTTGTTCAGCACTACCGGGCGGGCCCAGTGGATGTCGAATTCCAGGTCGTTCTGCTGCTTGGCCAGGGTGGTGGCGTCGAATGGCTCAGGCGCCGGGTCGAGCAGGTTGCTCTCCAGCTCGGCGATAGGCAGGAACAGCGAGCGAGGGGTAGGACCTGGGCCGGGTTCGGCAATCGGTTGGCCCTGGCTCATCACCACCGGGCGCATCCAGCTGTTGCTGATGTCGAGCTGTCGCTGCTGCTCGATCAGTTCGAGGGCGCTGAACGGCTCGGGGGCGGGGGGCAGCAGCTTGGCTTCAAGCTCGGCCTTGGGCAGGAACAATGGCTCGGGCGGTGCTACCACTTTATCCTGCACCGGGCAGGCGCGCTGGGCGTCGATCAGGGCCAGCGCACGGGCGCCGCCGATGGGTTCGCCGCTGTCCTGGTCGTACTGCACGAACGACTGGCTGACGCTGTCTACGGGCTCTTCCTGCTGCTCGGCCATGGCCCGGGCAAAGAAATCCTGCCACAGGTGGCTGACGCCCCCGAGTGCCTGGGTGTTGTGCTGACTGTAGTTGCCGACAGGCGACAAATAGGTCAAGCCGATGGGAAGAGTATCTGACATGGCAGTCGCGCGCGTTGTGCTCTGGCAGAATAGCGGGATATTGCCTGTATCGGCCGTGATGGCCGATACCTTAATGGCTGGGTTCAATTTCTAGGTGTGAAAGATGGAAGAGCAGGGCACAGGTATCCGGGTCGAGGCGCTGTCGGCGGAATTCGAGGCGCAGGCCGCCGCGTGGGCCGAGCGCCTGGCGCTGCCGTTGCAGGACGAAGGCGCCGGGTTTGCCGTGCAGGTGGGCGTTGATGGCTTGCAGATCCAGCAATTGGGCCCGCAGGCACCGGGGCCGGTGCGGGTGGACTTTGTCGAAGGCCAGGCCGCGCACCGACGCCAGTTTGGCGGTGGCAACGGGCAGATGATCGCCAAGGCCGTGGGCATTGCCCAAGGCGTGCGACCGCAAGTGCTGGATGCCACGGCGGGGCTGGGCAAGGATGCGTTCGTATTGGCCAGCCTGGGCTGCCAGATGACCCTGATCGAACGCCAGCCGTTGATTGCCGCGCTGCTGGAGGATGGCCTGGCGCGGGCGCGGTCGGATGACGAGGTGGGCCCTATTGTCGGGCGCATGCGCCTGCTGACCGGCAACGCCATCGAGCGCATGCGCAGTTGGGAAGGCGAGGCGCCGCAGGTGATCTACCTCGACCCTATGTTCCCGCACCGCGACAAGAGCGCGCTGGTGAAAAAGGAAATGCGCGTGTTCCGGCCCTTGGTGGGTGATGACCTCGACGCGCCGGCACTGCTCGAAGCTGCCTTGGCGCTGGCCAGCCACCGAGTGGTGGTGAAGCGGCCGCGCAAGGCGCCGATCATTGATGGGCCCAAGCCGAGCCACAGCCTGGAAGGCAAGTCGAGCCGGTATGACATTTACCCGAAGAAGGCGTTGAAGGCCTGATTTCACCATACCTGTCGGTCAATGCAGTCATTGTGGGAGCGGGCGTGCCCGCGAAGCAGGCGACGCGGTGGATGGCACGGGCTGGGCCCGTGTTCGCGGGCACGCCCGCTCCCACAGTGCCTCGCATAGGCCTCAGGGTTGAAACGCGCGCACAAACACCCCCACCACCTCGCGCACATGCGCCTCGGCCTCCTCGCCTTCCAGCGGCCCCGCGCAGCCCAGCAGCAAGCGGTAATCCGGCGCACCTTTGACCAGGCAGAAGAAATGCTCTGCCGCCCGCAGCGGGTTGTCGATGTGCAGCAACCCGCGCTCATGTGCTCCACGCAGCAGCGCTTCCATCCCCGCCAGCACACGCTTGGGCCCGGCCTCGTAGAAGTACTCGCCAAAGCTCCGGTCCAGGCTACCCTGGGCCATGATCAGGCGGCTGAGCTTGACCGCTTCGTCACTGCTGATCAGCGCCTGGAAACCTCGGGCAATGGTCAGTAGCACCTCTTCCACCGGTGCCCCTTCCGGGTACTCGAACAGCAGGTCAGGCAGCTGGATCTGGCAGGTGGCCATGACCGCCGAGCAGAACAGGGTCTGTTTGTCGGTGAAGTGGCTGTACACGGTAAGTTTTGAAACACCTGCCGCCGCAGCGACCGCATCCATGCTGGTGTTGGCGTAGCCAAGGCTGAGGAACAGCGCCTTGGCCGCTTCAAGAATAGCCTCGCGCTTGGCCAGGTCCTTTGGCCGGCCTGGGCCGATGGGTGCGTCGTTGGGCATTGTCGTCTGCATCTGGTTGAAGAACCCTCATCTTAACGGGTCAGGCGCCATCCGGCTAAAACCAGGTCACATTGCCTGCTGTCTGCCAGCGAACAGTGGGTCGACAGTGATGTCGTCACTCAAGCACCAGTCCTGTTGTTGGTGATAAATAACTATCTGATTTATAACGATTATTTTGTTGGCATGAATCGTGTTGATACAGCTGCAAGGGTGCCTGAAGAGGGTGCCGAGCCTATCGAACAGGAGTCCCCATGCCACGTGAAATTCGTTTGAACGCCTTCGAGATGAACTGTGTCGGCCACCAGTCGCCCGGCCTGTGGCGGCACCCCAAGGACCGTGCCTGGCAGTACAAGGACCTGGACTACTGGACCGACCTGGCCAGGCTGCTGGAGCGCGGCAAGTTCGACGGCATCTTCATCGCCGACGTGATCGGCATCTACGACGTGCTGGGCGGCAATGGCGACGCGGCCATCCGCCAGGCGGCGCAGGTGCCGGTGAACGACCCGCTGGCACTGATCACACCCATGGCGCTGGTCACCGAACACCTCGGTTTCGGCCTGACCGCCTCGCTCACCTTCGAGCACCCGTACCCGTTCGCCCGCCGCCTGTCGACCCTGGACCACCTGACCAAAGGCCGCATCGGCTGGAACATCGTCACCTCCTACCTCGACAGCGGTGCGCGCAACCTGGGGCAGAAGGCGCTGAGCGACCACGATGCCCGTTACGACTACGCGGATGAGTACCTGGAGGTGCTGTACAAGCTGTTCGAGGGCAGCTGGGAAGACGGCGCGGTGGTGCGCGACCGCGAAACCGGGCTGTTCACCGACCCGCGCAAAGTCCATGAGATCCGCCACCAAGGCAAGCACTTCCAGGTCCCGGGTATTCACCTGTGCGAACCGTCGCCGCAGCGTACGCCGGTGTTGTACCAGGCGGGTGCATCCAGCCGTGGCAAGGACTTTGCCGCCGGGCATGCCGAATGCGTGTTCGTCGCCGCGCCGTCCAAGGTCATCCTGAAAAAGACCGTGGCCGACATTCGCCGCCGCGCCGCCGAAGCCGGGCGCGACCCGCGCAAGGTGCTGATCTTCAACATGCAGACGGTGATCGTCGACGAAACCGACGCCAAGGCCCAGGCCAAATGGCAGGAGCTGAAAAGCTACGCCAGCTACGAAGGCGCCCTTGCGCTGATTTCTGGCTGGACCGGCATCGACTTCAGCAAGTACCAGCCCGACCAGGTGCTGGAGCATATCCACACCAATGCCATCCAGTCGGCGGTAGAGGCGTTTTCCACCGCCGACCCGAACAAGCGCTGGACCGTGCAGGAGCTGGCCGACTGGGTCGGCATCGGCGGCTTTGGCCCGCTGATCGTCGGCAGTGCGCAAACCGTGGCGGACGAACTGCAAGCCTGGGTTGAAGAAACCGATGTCGACGGTTTCAACCTGACCTATGCCCTGGCCCACGAAACCTTCCGCGACGTGGTCGAGCTCTTGGTGCCCGAACTGCAGCAGCGCGGCGCCTACAAGACCGAGTACCGCCCAGGCACCCTGCGCGAGAAGCTGTTTGGCGACGGCCCACGGCTGCCGGCCAGCCACCCAGCTGCCGGTTACCGCGACCTCAGCCGCCAGCCCGCCCCGGCCAGCATTACCGAACCGGCCTGAGCCGCCAGGGAGCCACGCGATGAATGTGCATGAATTTACCCCGCCGCAGGCTGATGCCGTGGCTGACAGCCACCTGCAGGCCTTGCAGCGTTGGGCCAGGGAGCGGCCAACCCGGGTCGCCCTGCGCCATCGGCGCCTGGGCGTGTGGAAGGCCTGGCGCTGGATCGAGGTACAACGGGAGGTCGAGCGCCTGGCTGATGGCTTGAGCCAGCAGGGTTTCGTGGCTGGCTCACGGCTTGCCTTGAGCGGTGCGTATGAGCCCAGCCTGGTGTTGCTTGCGCTGGCCGCACGGCGCTCGAATGGCCATACCCTGCTGATCCCCGCCAACAGCCGTGGCGAAGACTTGCAACGCCAGCTGCGCCTGGCCTACCCGGGGTTCGCCTTTGTCCAGCGCCGCGAACAGGTGGCGCAATGGCTGCAAACGGGTTTGCACGGTCAATGGCCGCTGCGGCTGTTTACGCCGCAAGCCGACGCTGTGCTCACAGGCCAATGGCAGGTTCAGCCGCTGTCGGCGCTGCTTGTGGGTGCGGCACCCGCAGTGCAGCGTGCGGGGTGGGCGCAGGTTGCCCGGGACGAAGTGCTCTGGGTCGATGAAGGCAGCGAATGGCGCGAAGGCCTGACACACCTGCTTGATCGCTGGCTGGAGCGGGGCGAAGGCCTGGCGTTTCCGGAAACGGCCGAGTCGGCCAGCCGCGATCGCCGCGAAATTGCCCCGACGGCGCTGCTGCTGTCGGCCGAGCGGGTGCAGGTACTGGCCGACGAAATAGAGGCACGGCTGCCACCTGCCGGCAGTTGGCAACGGCGGCTGTGCGACTGGGTACAGCAAGACCCGCAGCGCGGCCTGCGCCGCTGGCTCAAAGCCCGTGTACGGCACTTGCTCGGCTTCCAGCGCCTGCAGCGCATCGACGTGCCCAGCGCCCCGGCCACGCCAGGCACGGCGCGGCCAGCCTGGCTGCGTGATTACCTGGGGCGTGCGGCATGAGCGCTTTGCTGGAGGTGCGCAACGTGTCGCTGTCGTTCAAGGGCGTCAAGGCGATATCAGACCTGTCGTTCAGCGTAAGACGCGGGGAGATCTGCGCCCTGATCGGGCCCAATGGCGCAGGCAAAAGCTCGCTGCTGAACATTCTCAACGGGGTCTACCGCGCCGATGCCGGCCAGCTGTTCTTCGCCGAACAACCACTGCGCCGCCCGCACCCGCTGACTGCCGCACGGCTAGGCATTGGCCGCACGTTCCAGAACAACGCGTTGTTCAAGAAGATGAGTGTGCTCGACAACCTGCTGACCGGGCTGTCGCGCTTTCAGCGCAGTTTCTTCCTGGAGCAGGCGCTGGGCTTGCCTCGCGCCCGCCGCGAGTCACGGGCATTCGCCGAACGCGCCGAGCAGGTGCTGGAGTTTCTGGAACTACAGGCTTGGCGCGATGTGGCTGTCGGCAGCCTGCCTTACGGCCTGCAGAAACGCGTGGAGTTGGGGCGGGCGTTGATTGCCCAGCCAACCCTGTTGCTGCTCGACGAACCGATGGCCGGGATGAATGCCGAGGAGAAGCAGGAAATGAGCCGCTTCATCGCCGATATCAACCGCGACCTTGGCACCACGGTGATCCTGATCGAGCACGACATACAGGTGGTAATGGGCCTGTCCAGTCACGTGGTGGTGCTGGACTACGGGCGCAAGGTGGGGGACGGCTCGCCGGCCGAAGTGCAGGCCAACCCTGATGTGATAGCCGCGTACCTGGGGGCAGCACACTGATGAACTTCTTTCTTGAAACCCTGATCGGCGGCCTGCTCGCCGGCACGATGTATTCGCTGGTGGCGATCGGCTTCGTGCTGATCTACAAGGCCAGCGGCGTGTTCAACTTCGCCCAGGGCGCCATGCTGCTTTTTGCCGCGCTGACCTTCGTCAGCCTGCACCAGCAGGGCCTGCCGTTTGCCGTGGCGCTGGCCATTACCGTGGTGGTGATGATCATCGGCGCACTGCTGATCGAACGGCTGGTGCTGCGGCCACTGGTCAACCGCTCGCAGATCACCTTGTTCATGGCCACGCTGGGCCTGTCGTTCATCATCGAAGGGCTCGCCCAGGGGCTGATGGGCGCACAGGTGCGTGCACTGGACCTGGGCATCGAGGATGTGCCGCTGTTCGTCGGCGACATCATGATCAGCCAGTTCGACCTGGTGGCCGCTGGCGTTTCGGCCGCACTGGTGGCGCTGCTGGCGCTGCTGTTCAACCGCACCCGCATCGGCCTGGCCTTGCGGGCAGTGGCCGACGATACCCGCGCCGCGTTGTCGCTGGGCATCAACCTTAACCGTATCTGGCAGGTGGTGTGGGCTGTGGCCGGCGTGGTCGGGCTGGTGGCCGGCCTGCTGTGGGGTGCACGCCAGGGGGTGCAGTTCTCGCTGTCGCTGGTGGTGCTCAAGGCCTTGCCGGTGTTGATCATTGGTGGCTTCACCTCGATTGGCGGGGCGATCGTCGGCGGCCTGATCGTGGGTGCGGCAGAGAACCTGGCCGAGGCCTACATCGGGCCTTTGATCGGCGGTGGCATCACCCCTTGGTTCGCCTATTTCCTGGCGCTGATCTTCCTCTACATCCGCCCCGCCGGCCTGTTCGGCGACCGGGCCATCGAACGGGTATGACCGCATGACCACGACTGCCGCGCGCCTCACAGCGCGCTTCGACGACGCACCGCTGACCCTGGTGGCCCGCCACCGCCCACTGGGTCTGGCATTGTTGCTGCTGGTGGCCTTTGTCGTGTTGCCCTGGCTGGGCAGCGACTACTGGCTGAACGCAATCCTGATCCCGTTCCTGGTGCTGTCGCTGGCCGGCCTTGGCCTGAACCTGCTGACCGGCTACACCGGGCAGACCTCGGTGGGGGCGGCGGGCTTCATGGCGGTCGGCGCCTTCGCTACCTATGGCCTGCTGTTGCGCGTGCCAGGGCTGCCGTTGCCGCTGGCGCTGCTGGGCGGTGGCCTGATTGCCGGGCTGGTGGGGCTGCTGTTCGGCCTGCCGAGTTCGCGCATCAAGGGCTTCTACCTGATGGTCACCACCTTGGCCGCGCAGTTTTTTCTGGAATGGGTGTTTGCCAAGTTCCCATGGTTTTACAACTACGCCTCGTCCGGCACCATCAGCGCCCCGCGCCTGGAGCTGTTCGGCCATAGCCTGGCTACGCCGGTGGGGCGATACCTGCTGACCCTCAGTTGTGTGGTGGTGCTGACCTGGGTGGCGCTGAACCTGGTGCGCAGCCAGGTGGGCCGCAACTGGATGGCGATTCGCGACATGGATACCGCCGCCGCAGTCATTGGCATCCAGGTGGAGCGCTACAAGCGCCTGGCCTTTGCCGTCAGCGGGTTCTACCTGGGCATTGCCGGTGCGCTGTGGGCCTTTGCCTACCTGGGCACGGCCAGCGCCGGCAGCTTCGACATCAACCGTTCGTTCCAGATCCTGTTCATCATCATCATCGGCGGCATGGGCAGTATTGCCGGCAACTTCATTGGCGCGGCCTTCATCAGCCTTACACCGATCCTGCTCAGCCATGCCGGGCAGTGGCTGTTCAACGGCCATGTCGATGCCGGGCAATTGCAGAACCTGCAGAAGATCCTGTTTGGCAGCCTGATCATCTGGTTCCTGGTCAAGGAGCCGGAGGGCCTGGTGCGCCTGCTGGGCAACCTGCGTGAACGCATTCGCGTCTGGCCGCTGCGCTTCTGACGCCCTACCAACACCTTCAGGCGCCTTGACCCGGCCACGGGAAAGGAGGTTTCAAACCCTTCACTTAAAAGAACCGAACATGCGTAAAACCTTGCGTCGCCATCTGCTCGCCAGCCTTTTTCTGCTGGGCGCGCCTACCGTGCTGCCGGCTGTTGCCGCCGCTGCCGACAACCAGCAGTTCGTGCCCATGGCCACTTACCGGGTGGGCGCCTATGCCTCCAGCGGTATCCCGTGGTGGGCCGGTGAAATCGACTACTTCCGCTACATCAACGAGGTGGAGGGCGGCATCAACGGCGTCAAGCTCACCTGGCAGGAATGCGAGACCGAATGGAACGTCGACCGCATCGTCGAGTGCTACGAGCGCTACAAGAACGGCCAGGACGGGGCGCCCACGGCGTTCTTCTTCACCCACAGCACGCCAGGGTCGTATGCCTTGATGGAGAAGGGCGCGGCCGATCGCATCCCGCTGATCGACGGCGCTGGCGGGCGTACCGAGTCCACCGATGGCAGTGTGTTCCCCTATGCCTTCCCGCTGTTGCTGAACTACTACGGCCAGGCTTCGGTGGGCATCAACTATATCGCTGAGCGCGAGGGTGGTTTCGATAAGCTCAAAGGCAAGAAAATCGTCACCGTGTACCACGACTCGGCCTATGGCCGCGAAACCCAGGCGCCGATGCAATTGCTGGCGCAGAAGTATGGCTTCGAAAACATCCAGATTCCGGTGGCTGACCCGGGCAACGAGCAATCGGCGCAGTGGCGACAGGTGCGCCAGCTGAAACCGGACTGGGTGTTCCTGCGGACCTGGGGTGTATCAACGCCGGTTGGCATCAAGACGGCGGCGCGCTTCGGTATCCCGGTCGACCACATCATCGGGGATGTCTGGGCCGGCTCCGAGGCCGATGTGATCCCGGCCGGCACTGCGGCCAAGGGCTACCAGGCGCTGGCACCCTTCCCGGGCGGCAGCGACTTTGCCATCCACCAGCGCCTGCGCCAGCACATCCTCGACACCGGCAAGAGCGACCTCAAGGACCAAAGCTACTTCGGCAAGGTGTACTACAACATCGGCCTGATCAACGCCGCCATCGCCGTCGAGGCGTTGCGCACGGCTCAAGGCAAGTTTGGCAACCGCCCGCTCAACGGTGAAGAAGCGCGCTGGGGCTTCGAGCACTTGAACATCGACGCGGCACGGCTCAAGGCCATCGGTTTTGAAGGCTTGCTGCCGCCACTGAAGCTGTCCTGCTCGGACCACGAAGGTGGCGGTGCAGCGCGGGTGCAGCAGTGGGACGGTGAGAAATGGGTACTGGTGACCGACTGGGTGCAGGCCGACCGGGCCACCTTGCGCCCGCTGATCGAGGCCAAGTCGGCCGCCTACGCCAAGGAAAAGGGCATTACGCCGCGCGATTGCGCCAGCGAGCAGTGAACACTCAACGACAGATCAGGGAAACCACCATGTACGCACCTTTCAAACGCTACGGCGCCGCCCTCGGCCTGGCACTGGGCCTTGCCTCGGCATGGCTGCCGGTGGCCCAGGCCGCCAGCAACGAGCAGTTCTTCCCGCTGGCCACCTACCGGGTTGGCGCCTACGCCTCCAGCGGCATACCGGTATGGGCCGGGATGATCGACTACCTGCGCTACATCAACGAGGTCGAAGGCGGCATCAATGGCGTCAAGCTGGTATGGCAGGAGTGCGAAACCGAATGGACGGCCGAGAAGGGCATCGAGTGCTACGAGCGCTTCAAGAACGGCCTGAACGGCGCCCCGGTGGCCTTATATCAGCCTAACGGCGCGCCGGCAGCCTACGCCCTGGCGGAAAAGGCCGAGGCCGACAAAATCCCGCTGATCACGCTGGGCTATGGCCGCACCGAAGCCACCGATGGCCGGGTATTCCCCTACAACTTCCCGGTCATGCTGACCTTCTACAGCGAGGCCTCTGCGTTCATCAACTATGTGGCCGAGCGCGAAGGCGGGCTGGACAAGCTCAAGGGCAAGAAGATCGCCACCGTCTACCACGATTCCGCCTACGGCCGCGAAACCCAGGGGCCGATGGCGTTGCTGGCGCAGAAATACGGCTTTGAGAACATCCAGATTCCGGTGGCCGACCCGGGCAATGAGCAGGCCGGGCAATGGCGCCAGGTGCGCCAGCAGAAGCCGGACTGGGTGTTCCTGCGCACCTGGGGTGTGTCCACACCCGTGGCGATCAAGACAGCGGCGCGGTTCGGCTTCCCGGTGGACCGCATCGTCGGCGACATCTGGGCCAGTTCCAACGAAGACGTGCTGCCGGCAGGTGAGGCCGGCAAGGGTTACCTGGCGCTGACGCCATACCCGGGCGGTGCCGATTTCGACATTCACCAGCGCATCCGCAAGTACATCGTCGACACCGGCAAGAGCGACCTCAAGGACCCGAACAGCTTTGGCAGCGTGTACTACAACTCGGGCCTTGTGAACGCGGCCATTGCCGTGGAGGCAATCCGTGCCGGGCAGAAGAAGTTTGGCAACCGCCCACTCACGGGCGAGGAAGGGCGCTGGGGCCTGGAGCACCTGAACCTGGGCGATGCCCGCCTGAAGGAAATCGGCTTCCTCGGCCTGATGCAGCCGTTGAAGCTGTCGTGCAGCGACCACGAAGGGGGTGGCGCGGCCAAGGTGCAGCAGTGGGATGGCCAGAAGTGGACGCTGGTGACGGACTGGGTACAGGCCGACCGCGCCACCCTGCGCCCGCTGATCGATGCCAAGGCCGGCGAGTTTGCCCGCGAGAAAGGCGTTACCCCCCGCGAATGCGCCAAAGACGAGGCCGCGCCATGACCCACGCCCCGCTTGCTACCGAGCGCGCCCAGCAGTTGCTGGGCGTACAGGATATCGAAGTGATCTACGACGGCGCGATCCTGGCCGTGGCCGGGGTTTCCTTGCGGGTCGGGCAGGGCGACATCGTCGCCTTGCTGGGCGCCAACGGGGCTGGCAAAAGCACCACGCTCAAGGCCATTTCCGGGTTGCTGCAAGCCGACCGTGCGCGGGTGAGCCGTGGGCATATCCGCTTCCAGGGCCAGGACACCGCCGGCGTCGCGGCCAACCGCCTGGCGGCCCAGGGCATTGTGCATGTGCTGGAGGGGCGCCACGTGTTCGCCCACCTCACCATCGAGGAAAACCTGCGCACCGGGGGCTTTTTGCGCAAACCGGCGCGGCGCGAGCTGGAGCAGGCGCTGGAGCGTATCTATGCCTGGTTCCCCCGCCTGAAGACCAAGCGCAAGACCCAGGCCGGGCTGACCTCGGGCGGCGAGCAGCAGATGCTGGCCATCGGTCGCGCACTGATGACCCAGCCACGGCTGGTGCTGCTGGACGAGCCCTCGATGGGGCTGGCGCCGATCATTGTCGAGGAAATCTTCGACATTGTGGCTCAGCTCAACGCCAAGGAAGGCATGAGTTTTCTGGTGGCCGAGCAGAACATCAACGTTGCCCTGCGCCACGCCGATTACGCCTACATCCTGGAGAACGGCCGGGTAGCGGGTGAGGGGGCAGCTGCCGAGTTGGCGGCGCGCGAAGACCTGCGGCACTTTTACCTGGGGGGCAAGGCTGGCTGAGTAGTTACCCGTATTGCGCAATCTCTTTGTAGGAGCGGCCTTGTGTCGCGAAAGGGCCGCAACGCGGCCCCAGCTATTTGCGCGATGACGCAGAAACCTGGGGCCGCGTTGCGGCCCTTTCGCGACACAAGGCCGCTCCTACAGGGCTCTGCATAAGCTTCTGTACTGGGGGCAACAGCGACTGGACAATTTGCCCGCCACGAGCATCTGGAAATGTTCTATGTTCAATATAACTAATTGAAAATAAATGATTTTATTCGTGGCACAGTTATTGGAATGGCAAGAACTATCCAACCATAAGGACGTTCTGCCATGCGCTTGCGCAACTACCCACCCGTCACCCTGGCCCTGGCCATCGGCCTGAGTACACCGGCATTCGCCGAGGACGAAGGTTTCATCGACGGCACTCAATTGCAAATCATCAACCGCAACTATTTCTTCAGTCAGGACTACCGCAACGGCGATTTCACCCGCAACCCCAATACCGGCGAGCGCCAAAGCCAACACCGCGAATGGGGCCACGGCATCATCGCCAACCTGCAATCGGGTTTCACTCAGGGTACGGTTGGTCTGGGCCTCGACCTGCAAGGCCTGGTCGGCCTGAAGCTTGACGGTGGCAACGGCACAGTGGGCAACGGCGTGGGCGTGCCGGGGATTGTCTCGCGCTCGGGCAGCAACTTTGATGGCGAGCCCAAGGATGCCTACGGCAAGGTTGGTGTGGCGCTAAAAGCCCGTCTGGGCGATACCGAACTGCGCTACGGCGACGTCAGCCCGACCAGCCCTGTGCTGCATGCCAGTGACATTCGCCTGCTGCCGCAGACCTTGCGCGGCTTCATGTTCAACGACCACTCGCTACAAGGCCTGACCCTGCAGGGCGGCAAGCTGGAATCCAGTAGCGACCGCAACGCCAGCAACCACCGTGGCGACCTTGGCACTGTGTACGCAGGGCGGCTGAAGGGCGCCAATGATGTGGTCTACCTGGGTGGCGACTACCGCTTCAACGACCAGCTCAACCTGCGCCTGCACGCCAGCCGGCTGGATGATGTGTGGAACCAGCAGTTCTTCAACGTCGACTACGTGCAGCCACTGGGCAACAGCCTGGCCCTTAAGACCGGCCTGGATTACTACCGCACCCGCGACAGCGGCCAGGCGCTGGCCGGCAAGATCGACAACGATTCATGGAGCGTGCATGCCGGCATCAACGCAGGCGGACACGGCTTCAAGCTGTCGTATACGCGCATCGACGGCGATACGCCGTTCGACTATGTGTGGAACACCTACGACATCCAGCTGGACGCGGCATCGCAGGTGTCGGACTTCAACAACCCCAACGAACGGGCCTGGGAAGCGCGCTACGACTACAACTTCGCCGTGCTCGGCCTGCCTGGGCTGTCGCTTACCGCTCGTTACGTGCGCGGCACCGATATCGACGGCACCCGCGCCGGTGGCGCCTACAGCTACTACAACGGTATCGAGGATGGCCGCCATTGGGAGCGCAACCTGTGGGTGCGTTACGTGGTGCAGGGCGGGCCGGCCAAAAACCTGTCGTTCAACGTGATGCAGGCCACCCACCGGGTGGGCGGGGGCCATACCGCCGAGGCCAACGTCGACGAGCTGCGGGTGATTGTCGAGTACCCGCTGGACATCAGCCTTTGAGTGGGTCCGGCAAACTGTTGGCCAGGCAACAGGCAATCTGCAGTTTGTCGGCCTCGGGGCTTCCGAGCGATCAGCTTGTTATCTAACAGGCTGAATCTAGGGGTTTTATCAGGTTGGCACAGGTTCTGCTGAACAGCTGTGGAACCTGTTATGCATGGAGCTGCACATGACGACCCTTTCACCCGTATCCAGCCTGCCCCCGCAGGCCCGTTCGGCGCCACGGCGCGCCGCCCATGTCATCCGCAGCGATGCCGAAGCCATCGAAGTCGCCCAGCGTCTGGCCGAGGACTTTGCCCAGGAGGCGGCCTTGCGCGACCGTGAGCGGCGCTTGCCTTGGGACGAGCTTGATCGCTTTTCCGACAGTGGCTTGTGGGCGATCACCGTGCCCAGGGAATTTGGCGGTGCGGGGGTGTCCTACGCCACCCTCAGTGAAGTGATTGCAACCATCTCGGCGGCCGATTCGTCCCTCGGCCAGTTGCCGCAAAACCACTTTGGTGTGCTCAGCAACCTGCGCCTGACCGGCAGCGAAACGCAGAAGCGCGACTACTTCGCCAAGGTGCTGCAGGGCTACCGCTTCGGCAATGCCTTTTCCGAATCGCGCGGTCAGTACGTGACCACCTTCCAGACGCAAATCCGCTTCGATGGCGACCGTGCGGTGATAGATGGCGAGAAGGCGTACTGCACCGGTGCCCTGTTTGCCCACATCGTTCCTGTTGCTGGCGTTGATGAGGAAGGGCGCCCGCATATCGCCTTCGTCCCACGCGACGCGGCAGGGCTGACCGTGGTCGACAGTTGGGATGGCTTCGGCCAGCGCATCACCGCAAGTGGCCAGGTGCGCCTTGACGGCGTGCAGGTCCCGGCCGCTGATGTGATCCCGGCCTGGAAGGCTTACGACCAGCCCACTGCCGATGGCCCGATCTCGCAGATCATCCAGGCCGCAGTGGATACCGGTATTGCCCGCGGCGCTTTTGCCGCCACCTTGCAGGCGGCCCGCCAGGCGCGGCCTTGGGCCGACAGCGGCTTGCAGCATGGCTGGCAAGACCCGCTCAGCCAGGCGCTGATTGGCGAACTGGCCTGGCGCCTGCAAGCGGCCGAAGCCATCTTGCGCCGTGCTGCGCAGGCCGTGGACCTGGCTGTAGCCCAGCCTGACGAGGACCATGTGGCGCAGGCCTCGGTGGTGGTTGGCCAGGCCAAGGTGCTGTCCACGGCCATTTCGCTGGAGGCTTCCAGCCGCCTGCTGGAGCTGGGTGGCACGCGCAGTGTATCGGCCAGCCAGGGGCTGGACCGCTTCTGGCGCAATGCCCGCACCCACACCCTGCACGACCCGGTGCGCTGGAAGTACCACCTGGTCGGCAATCAGTTGCTCAACGGCATCAAGCCACAACGTCACGCCTGGAACTGAGGAGGCGCACATGTCCAATACCCATTCCCATGGCCGGAGCGACCTGGCACATGCCCGCCAGGTCGAAGCGGCACTGCTTGAATACTTGCGTGGCCACAGCACGCGCCAGGAAACTTTGGTGATTGCCGCCGTGGGCGAGGTGCGCATCGCCATTGATGCGGCCGATGCACTGCTGGAGCGTGCGGATGATTCGCAGGCGTCGGCGATTGCGTTTCGGTTGGCGGCTGCCGAGGGGGCCAGGTTGGCCGGGCAGGCGTATTTCGAGCTGGCCGGTCGCAGCTTGGCGCGGCCTGAGGTGAACGGTGGTGAGCCTGTGCTGGCGACCCAGCGGCGGTTGTTGGGGGATCACTACCTCAATGGCGCGGCGTTGGCCGACGGCCTGGGCTAGCCGCAGATATTGCCGGGGCCGCTTTGCGGCGCTTCGCGGCGGTTCGGCGCACCGCCTTGCCCGCACACAGGTTAGAGCCAAGTCCTGCGCAGATATTTCTGATTTGTTGCCAAAGTGGCTGTCCAGTTGGGCACTTCGGAAATATCCTACGACCCGCGTCCTCTGCCATCACCTGTTCAGCGGGAACCCGTGTCTCTAGGCTCTATCCGTCGCCGAACAACTTGGCGATCGGGTGTGGTAGCCCGGATGCATTTTTTCCATGACAGTCTATGGCGGCTGTGCGTGGGAGGCTTTCGAGCCTGCCTGGATTGGAAAATGCCCGGGTCTACCACCTCGCGTACAGTCGCCACCCATTCACGTGGTAGTGATGGTTGGCGGCCCTGAGGAGCATTTTCCATGATCAAGAAAATAGTCCCGGATCCACCCCTTCCATGCACTTCCACCCGTCCCTTTGGCCGCTGCGATGCCGGCCATGATCCCCTTTTCACCGTCAACCCGAACATTTCCGCCGAAGACGCTCTGGTCCACGTAGCTCTGTACCTGCGCAGCGCCTACGAAACCGGCTACAAAGCGTTGGACTATATGCGCGAAGAAGGCCGGGGCATGTTCTGGTCAAACCTGCATGCGATTGAAATGGCGGAGGGTGTGATTGAGGCGATACTCGATGGCATCGAGTCGACACCGCCACCGACTAACCGGGCGCCACAGGCATAGCGCTGTTATCAACAGCGACGCAAATCCCTGTGGGAACGGGTTCACCCGCGAAGAATACGACGCGGTGCATGGCACCGGCTTTGCCGGTGTTCGCGGCGGTTCGACACCTCGATGAACCCGCTCCCACAATGTAGGCGCTGCGCTTGCGATCACTGTTTCATGACCGCCAGCGCAACGCTGGACTCAGGACTGCTTGGCACCCCCACCAATCTGCCATACATACGGCGGTTCAGTGCCATTCACATGCCAGTCACCGACAATGCGCTCCTTGTAGATCACCGGGTTGTGCGAAGCCGCTGTACGGGCGTTGCGCCAGTGGCGGTCGAGCTGGCGGCTGGTGCTGGTGGTGGAGGCGCCCAAGGCATTGAACAGGTCGCTGGTGGCGCGCAGCACCAGGTCGATGGCCGCCACCTGGGCCTGGGCCGACTCCAGTTCGGCAAGCACATTGGCCTGCTGTTCAGCGGCCGGGTCATTGGCAAACCGTGCCAGGTACGCCTGCTGGCTGGCCTCCGCAGCACGCAACGTCGCAGCTTCTGCGGCATACACCTGGCCAGAGGCCTTGCCGATCACTTGTAGCACCTGTGGGTCCTCACTGACTGCCGCGCCGTTGCCGTGGCTGAACACCCGGGTGCGCTTGCGGGTCTCGTGGCTGAAATCCCGCACGGCGGCACGCCCGGAGCCGGTGATCACCGCCAGCAGCACCAGTTGGTAGAAGGCGGTCTGGTATTTGAAGCGGGTGGCGAAGTCGATGATGTTCTCTTCCTCGACCACGGCATTTTCGAACACCGAGGTACCGCTGCTGGTGGTGCGCTGGCCGAACCCGTCCCAGTCATCGCTCTGGCGAATGCCAGGCTGCCGGGTACGAATGGCGGCGATCACATCGGCACCGGTGTCGTCGCGGCGGGCGAACAGGTCGATCCAGTCGGAGAACAGGCTGCCGGTGCTGTAGTACTTGGTGCCGTTGACTACCCACTTTTCACCCTGGCGCGAAACGCGGGTGATGACATCGCCGATCTTCACCGCGCCGATTTCGGTCCAGGCGCAGCCCACCAGGTCACCTGCCACGAAGCGCTGGAACCACACGTCCTGTGGCGTGCTGGCGTGGGCATTGAGGCGGTCTTCGACGAAGGCGAAATGGCCGCGCAGGGCTTGCGGCACATTGGAGTCGGCTTCGGCCAGTTCGATCAGCAACTGGAACAACTGCGGCAAGGACGCGCCGCCACCGCCATGTTCGACGGGTACTCGAACGGCGCCGAAGCCAGCCTCTTTCAGCCACTGTACCGGTTCATGGGGTAGGGTGCGGTTGCGTTCCCGTTCGACGCTGCTTTCGGCAATGCGGATGAAAATAGGCCGGAAGCGTGCAACGAGCGTGGCGTAGTCGGTGCCGGTGGCAGGGGCGGGCAAGTGCTGTTCGAGGGCAGTCATCGGAGTACTCCAGATACATGAAGGAGAAAGGTATGAACCGGTGATTGCACAGGTCGTGCCGGGCGGCGAAAGGCCCGTATTGCGGGGTTTGCGTTGTGTTTCGGGCGTTTCGGGCTGTGGCCGGATGGGGCAACTTGTTGATTGGCTGTGGGCCGGGCAACAGTTTCTGATGGCGTTTGGGCTGACAGGGGTTTGTCGGGAGGTTTGCAGCGCCTGTGAGATCGAGCGCCGCCCGCGCGGCGCATCGCGAGCAAGCTCGCTCATCTGTTTCGGGCCAGTTATTCCTGACGCAGTGGCGCGCGCCCCCTTCCCGGCACCGGTCGCCTGATTTAATATACTTGCCAGTATAAATATTCGATGTGCACCCCTGCGAAAGGATTCATCATGTTGCGCCATGCCTTGTCCATCGCTCTGCCCGCCGTTGCCGCGTTGTTGTTGGCGGCATGCGGCCAGGAAGCCACCCCGCCTGCCGCGCCGCGTCCGGCGTTGGTGGTGCAGCCGCAGCCAGCCGAAGCCGCTGCCGACAGTTACCCTGGCGAAGTGCGTGCGCGCTTCGAGCCGGAGCTTGCCTTCCGCATTGGCGGCAAGGTTAGCAAACGCCTCGTCGAGGAGGGGCAGCGTGTCAAGGCCGACCAGCCGCTGGCCGAACTGGACCCACAAGACGTGCGCCTGCAGCTGGAAGCCAACCGCGCCCAGATGGCGGCTGCCGAGGCCAACCTGGCGCTGGTGCGCGCCGAGCGTGATCGCTACCAGAAGCTGCTGGACCGGCAGATGGTCAGCCATTCCCAGTTCGACAATGCCGAAAACCTCTACCGCGCCGGCCTTGCCCGCCTGAAACAGGCCAAGGCCGAGTTCGATGTGGCTGGTAACCAGGCCGAATATGCCGTGCTTCGCGCGCCGCAGGCCGGGGTGGTGGCCAAGCGTCAGGTCGAAGTGGGCCAGGTAGTTGCCGCCGGGCAAACCGTGTTCACCCTGGCCGCCGATGGCGAACGCGAAGTGGTCATCGGCCTGCCGGAGCAGCAGTTCGCCCGCTTTGCCGTCGGCCAGCAGGTCAGCGTCGAGCTTTGGTCGCACCCGCAAGAGCGCTTCCAGGGGCGCATCCGCGAGTTGTCGCCAGCCGCCGACCCACGCTCGCGCACCTTCGCTGCGCGCATCGCCTTCAACTCGGCCGCCACGCCCGCGGAACTGGGCCAGAGCGCCCGGGTGTTCATCGCCCATGAGGGGCTGATCCCGTTGGCGGTGCCGCTGTCGGCGGTAACTGCGGAAAACGGCCAGGCCTATGTGTGGCGGGTCAACAAGGACAGCCGCCTGGAGCGGGCCGTGGTGCGCCTGGGGGCATATGGCAGCGACAGTGTGCCAGTGCTCGAAGGCCTTGCCCCGGGCGACTGGGTGGTCGCCGCCGGTGGCCATGTGCTGCGCGAGGGCCAGGAGGTTCGCCCTGTGGACCGCAGCAACCGTGTAGTGAACCTGACGGCCAAGGAGTAAGTCCCGATGGGTTTCAACCTTTCTGCCTGGGCGCTGCGCAACCGCCAGATCGTCCTGTTCCTGATGATCCTGCTGGCGGCCATTGGCGCCATGTCCTACACCAAGCTTGGCCAGAGCGAGGACCCGCCGTTCACCTTCAAGGCCATGGTCATTCGTACCCTGTGGCCGGGCGCTAGCGCCGAAGAGGTGTCGCGCCAGGTCACCGAACGCATCGAGAAGAAGCTGATGGAAACCGGCGAGTACGAGAAGATTGTCTCGTTCTCCCGCCCGGGCGAATCGCAGGTCACCTTCATGGCCCGCGACTCGCTGCATTCCAAGGACATCCCCGAGCTGTGGTACCAGATCCGCAAGAAGGTCGCGGACATTCGCCATACCCTGCCTCCGGAGATCCAGGGCCCGTTCTTCAACGACGAATTCGGTACCACCTTCGGCAACATCTATGCGCTGACTGGCGAGGGCTTCGACTATGCGGTGCTCAAGGATTACGCCGACCGCATCCAGATCCAGCTGCAGCGGGTCAAGGATGTGGGCAAGGTCGAACTGGTCGGCCTGCAAGACGAGAAAATCTGGATCGAGCTGTCCAACCTCAAGCTGGCTACCCTTGGCGTGCCACTGCAGGCTGTGCAACAGGCCCTGCAGGAGCAGAACGCGGTCAGCACCGCCGGCTTCTTCGAGACGCCCAGCGAGCGCCTGCAACTGCGGGTGAGCGGGCGCTTCGACAGCGTCGAGCAGATTCGCCAGTTCCCCATCCGTGTGGGTGACCGCACCTTCCGCATAGGCGATGTGGCGGACGTGCACCGTGGTTTCAACGACCCGCCCGCCCCGCGCATGCGCTTCATGGGGGAGGACGCCATTGGCCTGGCCGTGTCGATGAAGGACGGCGGCGACATCCTGGTGCTGGGCAAGGCCCTGGAAGGCGAGTTCGAACGCGTGGCGCGCAACTTGCCTGCCGGCATGGAGCTGCGCAAAGTCTCGGACCAGCCGGCGGCGGTGAAGGCCGGTGTGGGCGAGTTTGTCCAGGTGCTGGTCGAGGCACTGGTCATCGTGCTGCTGGTGAGCTTCTTCTCGCTGGGGCTGCGTACCGGCCTGGTGGTGGCGCTGGCCATCCCGTTGGTGCTGGCCATGACCTTTGCCGCGATGCATTACTTCGGCATCGGCCTGCACAAGATCTCCCTCGGTGCGCTGGTGCTGGCGCTGGGCTTGCTGGTGGACGACGCGATCATTGCCGTAGAGATGATGGCGATCAAGATGGAGCAGGGCTATGACCGCCTCAAGGCGGCCAGCTATGCCTGGAGCAGCACTGCATTCCCGATGCTCACCGGCACCCTGATTACCGCGGCGGGCTTCCTGCCCATTGCCACTGCTGCCTCCAGCACCGGCGAATACACCCGCTCGATCTTCCAGGTGGTGACCATCGCGTTGCTGACCTCGTGGGTGGCGGCCGTGGTGTTCGTGCCCTACCTTGGCGAGCGCCTGCTGCCCGACCTGGCCAAGCTGCATGCCGCACGCCATGGCACGGACGGCCACGCGCCAGACCCTTACGCCACGCCGTTCTACCAGCGTGTGCGGCGGGTGGTGGAGTGGTGCGTGCGGCGGCGCAAGACGGTGATCCTGCTGACCGTAGCCGCCTTTGTCGGCAGCATTCTGCTGTTCCGCTTCGTGCCCCAGCAGTTTTTCCCGGCTTCCGGGCGCCCCGAGCTGATGGTTGACCTGAAGCTGGCCGAAGGCGCCTCGCTGGCCAACACCGCCGAACGGGTCAAGCAACTGGAGGCACTGCTCAAGCAGCAGGAGGGTATCGACAACTACGTGGCCTACGTGGGCACTGGTTCGCCGCGCTTCTACCTGCCGCTGGACCAGCAACTGCCGGCCGCCAGCTTTGCCCAGTTCGTGGTGCTGGCCAAGTCGATGGAAGACCGCGAGCGCCTGCGCAGCTGGCTGATCAGCACCATGGACCAGCAATTCCCCGACCTGCGCGCCCGAGTCACGCGCCTGGAAAACGGCCCGCCCGTGGGCTACCCGGTGCAGTTCCGGGTCACTGGCGAGCACATCGAGAAGGCCCGTGCGCTGGCCCGTGAAGTGGCCGACAAGGTGCGTGAGAACCCGCATGTGGTCAATGTGCACCTGGACTGGGAAGAGCCGAGCAAGGCGGTGTTCCTGGAGATCGACCAGGACCGTGCCCGCGCCTTGGGCGTAAGCACCGCGCACTTGTCCAGCTTCCTGCAAAGCTCGCTGACCGGCACCACTGTCAGCCAGTACCGCGAGGACAACGAGCTGATCGAGATCCTGCTGCGCGGCACCCAGCAGGAGCGCGGTGAGCTGGGTAACCTCGGCAGCCTGTCACTGCCTACCGACAATGGCCAGAGCGTGGCGCTGTCGCAGGTCGCGACCCTGGAGTACGGCTTCGAAGAAGGCATCATCTGGCACCGCAATCGCCTGCCGACGGTCACCGTGCGCGCCGATATCTACGACAAGGAGCAACCGGCCACGCTGGTGAAACAGATCGAACCGACCCTGCAGGAGATACGCGCCAAGCTGCCGGATGGCTACCTGCTGGAAGTGGGCGGCACGGTGGAGGACTCCGAGCGCGGACAGAAGTCGGTGAACGCCGGCATGCCGCTGTTCGTGGTGGTGGTGCTGAGCCTGCTGATGATCCAGCTGCGCAGCTTCTCGCGCACGGTGATGGTGTTCCTCACAGCGCCCCTTGGGCTGATTGGCGTGACCCTGTTCCTGCTGGTGTTCCGCCAGCCGTTCGGCTTTGTCGCCATGCTGGGCACCATTGCCCTGGCGGGGATGATCATGCGCAACTCGGTGATCCTGGTGGACCAGATCGAGCAGGACATTGCGGCGGGGATGGAGCGTTGGCAGGCGATCATCGAGGCCACGGTGCGGCGTTTCCGGCCGATCGTGCTGACCGCACTGGCGGCGGTGCTGGCGATGATTCCGCTGTCACGCAGCGTGTTCTACGGGCCGATGGCGGTGGCGATCATGGGCGGGTTGATCGTGGCCACGGCGTTGACCCTGTTGTTCCTGCCGGCGTTGTATGCGGCGTGGTTCAGGGTGAGGAAGAACTGAAGACCGCAGGGGAGGGCTTCGCCCTCCATTGGCGACACAAAGCCGCTCCCACACAGGTCCTGCATACGCCGATCAATGTGGGAGCGGCCTTGCGTCGCGATGGGCTGCGCAGCAGCCCCCAGGGCCATCACAGGGCGCCGAACACCTTCTTGGCCAGGCTGGTCGCGGCCTGGGCCGGGTTCTCGCGAATGCTCTGCTCTTGCTTGCCAATCATCTCGAACAGGCCATCCAGCGCCTTCTCGGTCACGTAGTTCTCGATATTGGCGTCATCCTTGACCAGCCCCAGGCCTTTGGCCTGTGCGGCAAAGGCGTTGTACTGCTGGGCCACGCCCACCTTGTCGGTCGCCTGCTTGACGATCGGCAGGAACTTGGCGCGGATCTGCTCGCGGCTGCTTTTGTTCAGGTACTGGGTGGCCGAGTCGTCACCGCCGCTGAGGATGCCCTTGGCGTCGGTCACGCTCATGTTCTTCACGGCATCCACCAGAATCGCCTGGGCTTGTGGCACGGCAGCCTCGGCAGCCTTGTTCATGCTGGTTTCCAGGGCTTCGACCTGGTCACCCTTGCCGAACATCTTCATGGCTTTGGCCGCTTTGCCCAGGTTGCCCGGCAGTTCGATGCGCACGTCCGGGTTGTTGCTGAAACCGCCTGGGGTGCTCAGCTGCTTGACCGCCAGCTGCGCGCCTTGGGTGAGAGCATCTTTCAGGCCGCCGGTGGCGTCCTTCTGGGTCAGGTCGCCCAGCGACAGGGCCAGGGCGCTGGCCGAAAGCAGCAGGCCGGCGCACAGGGTGGTGAAACGCAGGGAAGTGCGGAACATGTAGCTTTCCTTGTAAACAGATAAATTCGGGTATCAGCGAACCGGGTCGACCTTGATGCGTACCGATTTCGGGTCGCTGCCGTCGAGCATCACACCATGGTGCTCGGTATTGATGAACAGCAGTTTGCCATCCAGCTCGATGCGCGCGCTAACCGAATAGCGGTGGCCGGGTTTGACCTGGGCCGGGTCGTAGGTGAGGTGGAAAGGGAGTGGCACGTTGCCTTTGACCGGGCCGGCCTGGCGGGCCAGGGTCACGGCAGGGGCGTCCATCAGCGAAACATCCTGCAATTCCACGCTCAGGGTAGCGGCAGGTGGCAGCGCAATACGCTGCAGGTAGAAGACTTCACCGTCCAGGCTGGCCTGGGTGGAGGGGGTGTGGCTGGAACAGGCTGCGAGCAGGGATGCGCAACACAGCATAAAGAGCTTTTTCATGGAATCTCCGAAGTCCTTGGGGCTGGCTTGTGGCCAACCCCAGGGACTTTAGCGGATTTCCCCGGCAGATGAAGCGTTAGATGGTCGAAGTTTCCAGGCCATCGTCACGGTGCAAGGCTACCTGGCGGATCGACAGGCGCAGCTCGGCCGACAGCACACGCTTGGCCACACCCTCGGCAAGTTCGCCAAGCTTGTCGTGATAGCCCAGCCTGCCTTGCGCATCGGCATGCAGCACGCCTTGCTGGAGCAGGGTCTGGATGAAGTGGCGGAAGAGGGTCTTGTCGAAGAACTCCGGCGCATTCAGGCCATGCAGTATCGACAGGCGCTGGGCCATCATCACGCACAGGTCTTCAAGCGCTTCGGCGCTGAGGCTGTTCTGGCCGCTGTTGAGCAGCAGCGAGGTGGCCATGTAGAAACGCTGCAAGGTCTGGGTGATGGAGCGGGCGAGCAGGGTGAGCAGCACGAATTGCCGCGAGCTGGGTGCCGGGCGTATGTACACATCACCGTCCTGGCGCAGCAGGCCCTGTTCGACCAGCGCAGCCAGCCACTGGTCGATCACCTCGTCCAGCTGCTCTGGCGCCCAGCGCAGGAACAGTTCGGCCTGCAGGTACGGGTACAGCGCATGCACATACTGGCCAAGCAGTTCGCGGCTCATGCGTGAGCTGCTGAGGAAGAAGCTGGCCAGCAGCGCCGGCAGGGCGAAGATGTGCAGCACATTGTTGCGGTAATAGGTCATCAGTACCGCATTGCCTTCATCCAGGTACAGGATGCGGCCCAGGGCGTCCTTCTGTTCGGCCACCAGGTTCATGCTGCGCACATGTTCGATCAGCGCCTGGCCGTCGCCATCAGGCAAGGTGGTGTGCGGCGAGTAGGGCACCTGCCGCAGCAAGGCCAGGTACAGGTCGAGCACACGGGTCAGCGCGCGTTCGTCCAGGGCCAGGCGGCTGGTGGACAGCAGTGCCAATGCCACCAGGTTGACCGGGTTGATAGCCGCTGCCTCGTTGAGGTGACGGGCCACGGTTTCGCCAAGGCGGGTGGTGGTGGCGTTGAGCCAGGCCGGGCGGTACTGCGGACCGTGGTCCTGCTCACGCCAGCCGGGCTGTTGCTCGTCAAGGAAACCGGCCAGGCGGATGGGTTCGCCGAAGTTGACGTAGACCTGCCCAAAGCGCTGCTTGAGCGCGCCAAACACCTTGAAGATGTCGAACACCGACTCCTTCTTCTTGCTGGCTCCGCGCAGCTCACCCAGGTAGGTGCGGCCTTCGAGCACGCGCTCGTAGCCGATATACACCGGCACGAACACGATGGGGGTACGTGACGAGCGCAGGAAGCTGCGCAAGGTGATGGCCAGCATGCCGGTACGCGGTTGCAGCATGCGCCCGGTACGCGAGCGGCCACCTTCGACGAAGTACTCGACCGGGAAGCCCTTGGTGTACAGGGTGTGCAGGTACTCGTTGAACACGGCGGTGTACAGCGGGTTGCCCTTGAACGTGCGGCGCATGAAGAAGGCACCGCCACGACGCAGCAGGTTGCCGACCACCGGCATGTTCAGGTTGATGCCCGCTGCCACGTGCGGCGGTGTGAGGCCGTTGCGGAACAGCAGGTACGACAGCAGCAGGTAGTCGATGTGGCTGCGGTGGCAGGGCACGTAGATCACTTCATGGCCGGGGGCGATGCCCTGCACCTGCTCGATGTGGTTGACCTTGATGCCGTCGTAGATCTTGTTCCAGAACCAGCTGAGCACCACTTCGAGGAAGCGGATGGCGGTGTAGGTGTAGTCCGAAGCAATCTCGTTGCCGTAGCGCAGTGCCTGCGCTTCGGCCTTGGCCAGCGGCAGGTTCTCGCGCTGTGCCTCGTCGACGATAGCCTGGCGCACCTGCGGGGCGTGGATCAGGCCTTTGACCAGGTTGCGCCGGTGCGAGATATCGGGGCCGATAACGGCCGTCTTGAGGTTGCGAAAATGCACGCGCATCAGGCGTTGGGCCATGCGCACGGTGCGCTCGTGGCCCTTGTTGTGCTGCACCAGTTCGCGCAGGTGGATCGGCGCAGAGAACTGCACCCGGGTCTTGCGCCCCAGAATCAATACGGTCAGCAACCGGCGCAGGCGCCCGGTCACCGCCCAGCTGTCGGCGAACAGCAGCTTCCACGGGCTGGACTCGCTGGCGGGGGTCTGGCCCCAGAACACGCTGACCGGAATGATCTGCGCATCTTCCTCGGCATGCTGGCTGACGGCAGCGACCAGGCGTTCAAGCGTGGGCGGGGCGCCGCGTTTGTCCTGGCGGCCAAGCCAGTCCGGGTCGGGTGTGAGGTAGAAGAACGCGGCCGGCTCCTGCAGCGGGCCGACGGATACCGGCAATACCGGGCGCGGCAGCCCCGCCTTGGTGCATTCGTGGTCAAGCACGGCCAGGTCGGTGAGCGCGGGCGAGGGCAGTGCATAGAACACCGGCCGGCTGCGGTCGAGGTTGAGGGACATGGAAGACTGGTTGATGGTCTCGGAGCGCACCCACAGGTACAACAGGCGACGCAGGCCGCCGAAGATCAGGCGGTGCAGGGGGGAACGGGTCATGGGGTGTGTGCCCTGGGTGTGATGTTCAGGTGAGTATCCAGCTATTTAGTCTGCCGTATCGGCGTAAGTTCAGCAAAAATCGGCCAATGGCGGGGCCGTCATCAATTTTTTTTGTTCTGTGTCATATACTCGGCCTGCCACTTGCAGGATATTCCGTAAGCGGCGTTGGCACGGGGCAGGTAACCTCATGCCTGCAAGGCGATCTTCACAATAAAAATCCGGAGTAGTTCAGATGTCGTCTCGTGAGACTGGGAATGTAAAGTGGTTCAACGATGCCAAGGGTTATGGCTTCATTCAGCGCGAAGGTGGTGCGGATGTCTTCGTCCACTATCGGGCGATCCGCGGTGAGGGGCATCGTACCCTGGTTGAAGGGCAGCGCGTGGAATACGCCTGCGTGCAGGGCCAGAAAGGCCTGCAAGCCGAAGACGTAGTGGGCCTCTGAGCCTCTTGCGGTAGGCCTCAAGCTGCAAGTTGACCGTGTAACTTGCAGCCTGAAGCATCCTGTTTCAGCTGGTACGCCAGGTGATTTCCTCTTCACCGTCGGCACTGATGCGGACCCAGCGGTCGGCATCTTCCTCCCCGTCTTCCTCAACCCAGCCACCCGGCGCGCAGCGCACTTCCACACCCAGTGCGGCGAACGCGGCGCGGGCGCAGGCGACATCGTCGGCCCACGGCGTCTGGTCGCTTTCCAGGTACAGGCTGTTCCATTTCCCTACAGCCTTGGGTAACCAGGTGACCGGAATGTTACCGGCCTGGCATTTGAAGGTATGGCCTTTCTGCTGCCATTGGCTGCACGGGCCGATTGCCTGGGCGAGCCACTCGGCGATCTGCTTGTGGTCGACGTCGGCGTCCTTCAGGTAAATCTCGATATCAGGTTGGCGCATAAGGGCTCCGGGTGTGCTCAGTCTTGGCGCACGAAATAGTCATAACGCATGGAAACCGTAACCTCGAACGGCTCGGGCTGGTCGATCACCAATGCGCGTTTTTCCGCGCTGGCACGCCAGCCGTGCGGGGTCATGGCCAGCAGGTCGGCGCGGGCTTTGGGTTCGGCCAGGCTCAGGCGGAACTCGAGGGTTTCGCTGTGGGCGTGGGCCATGCCTTCGGGAATCAGGGCCAGGTGCTTGTCGTCGGCGTAAGGACGCACTTCATCGTAGAGCACTTCGCGCAGTTCCATCAGGTGGCCGCTGGTAGGGCCTACCCGCATCAGGCCGCCGCCTGGGCTGAGCAGGCGCTTGGCCTCGGCCCAGTCCAGCGGGCTGAAGACGCTGGCAATGAACTGGCAACTGGCATCGGCCAGCGGCACGCGAGCCATGCTGGCGACCATCCAGGTGACCTCCGGCGCGCGGCGGCAGGCACGCTTGACCGCCTCGCGGGAGATGTCCAGCGCGTAACCATCGGCGGCCGGCAAGGCCTGGGCGATCTGCGCGGTGTAGTAACCCTCGCCGCAACCGATGTCCAGCCAGGCGCCAGGCTGGCGCTCGGCGGCCAGTTCGGCCAGGCGGCGGGCTACAGGAGCATAGTGGCCACCGTCGAGGAAGTCGCGGCGCGCCTCGACCATGGCCTGGTTGTCACCTGGGTCACGGCTGTTCTTGTGCTGCACCGGCAGCAGGTTCAGGTAACCCTGGCGGGCGCGGTCGAAGCGGTGGCCGGCCGGGCACACCACGCCGTTGTCAAGCCGGCTCAGCGGCGCCTGGCAAAGGGGGCAGGCGAGCATCAGGCGAGCAACCGGACCAGGGTCTGGTAGTAGATTTCGGTCAGCAGGTCGAGGTCGCTGGCCAGAATCCGCTCGTCTACCTGGTGGATGGTGGCGTTGACCGGGCCCAGTTCGACCACCTGGGTACCCATGGTGGCGATGAAGCGGCCATCGGAGGTGCCGCCGCTGGTGGAGGGCTGGGTGTCGCGACCGGTGACGCCCTTGATGCTGTGCGCCACGGCGTCGAGCAGCTCGCCGGGCTCGGTGAGGAACGGCAGGCCAGACAGCGCCCAGTCGATCGACCAGTCCAGTTCATGCTTGTCGAGAATCGCCGACACCCGCGCCTGCAGGCCTTCGACGGTGGACTCGGTGGAAAAACGGAAGTTGAACAGCGCGGTCAGCTCGCCCGGGACCACGTTGGTGGCGCCGGTGCCGGAATTGAGGTTGGAGACCTGGAAGCTGGTCGGCGGGAAGAACGCATTGCCTTCGTCCCAGTGCTCGGCGGCCAGCTCGGCCAGGGCAGGGGCCGCCAGGTGGATCGGGTTGCGCGCCAGGTGCGGGTAGGCCACATGGCCCTGCTTGCCGCGCACGGTCAGCTTGGCACCCAGTGAGCCGCGGCGGCCGTTCTTGACCACGTCACCCAGCAGGGTGGTGCTGGACGGTTCGCCGACAATGCACCAGTCCAGGCGTTCGTTGCGCGCTTTCAGGCGTTCGACCACGGCCTTGGTGCCATGGTGTGCCGGGCCTTCCTCGTCGCTGGTGATCAGGAAGGCAACCTTGCCGCGATGGTTCGGGTAGTCCTGTACGAAGCGCTCGCTGGCGATCACCATGGACGCCAGGCTGCCTTTCATGTCGGCGGCGCCACGGCCGCACAGCATGCCGTCGGCATCGATGAGTGCTTCGAACGGTTCATGCTGCCATTGCTGCACCGGGCCGGTGGGCACCACATCGGTGTGGCCGGCAAAGCACAGCACTGGGCCGTCCTGGTTGCCATGGGTGGCCCAGAAGTTGTCGACGTCTTCAATGCGCATCGGCTCCAACTGGAAGCCCACGGCGCCCAGGCGGTTCATCATCTGCGCCTGGCAGTCGGCATCGACGGGGGTGACCGAGGGGCGACGGATCAGGTCGCAGGCCAGTTGAAGGGTAGGCGAGAGCTCGGCAGGGGCCGTCATGGGGGACTCCGGGGCAGGGCAAGGCGGGGAAATCTGAGGGGCGTTATCTTATATCAAACTGATAGGGCAATGGGGCCGCGTTGCGGCCCTTTCGCGACGCAAGGCCGCTCCTACAGGCGATCGCGGGTTATCTGGCTGACGCGGTCCTCTGTAGGAGCGGCCTTGTGTCGCGATAGGGGCGCAAAGCGCCCCCAGGATTTCAAGCCTGTTGCGGCTCGGCAGCCTTCTCCACTGGCTTCGGCAGCGAAGACAGCAACGCCATCACCAGCGCCGCCACGTACGGCAACGACTGCACCAGCAGCATCGCCACCCAGAAGCGCATGTCCGAACTCGGCAGCCCCTGCACCAGGTAAATGCCCAGCGCCGCGCCCCACAGCAGCAACATGATGAACAGTTCTTCGCGCGCTTCGGAAAGCGCCACCAACAGCCCATGGCTATCGGCATTCTTCGGCGTACGGAAGAACGGCATGCTGCTGGTGAAGAAGCCGTACAGCACCGCCTTGGCGATGGTGTGCGACAGCGCCAGGCCGGCCAGCGCTGCGGCGAAGGCGTCCTTCAGGTTCACGCCTACTGCACGGCGGTACAGGAAGATGATCTTGCCCACCTTGAAGAAGAACAGCGCCAGCGGCGGGATGGCGAAGATCATCAGCGGTGGGTCGACACGGTGCGGCACGATGATCATCGCCGCCGACCACAGCAGTGCGCCGATGGTGAAGAAGATGTTCATGCCGTCGGCAACCCACGGCAGCCAGCCGGCCAGGAAGTGGTAGCGCTGGCCCCGGGTCAGTTCGCTGCCCTTGCCGCGCAGCAGGGCGCTGGCGTGGTGCTTGATGATCTGGATGGCACCGTAGGCCCAGCGGAAGCGCTGCTTCTTGAAGTCGATGAAGGTGTCGGGCATCAGGCCCTTGCCATAGCTGTTATGGGCGTAGGCGGCCGACAGGCCCTTCTCGAACACCCGCAGGCCCAGTTCGGCATCTTCGCAGATGCACCATTCGGCCCAGCCCAGTTCTTCCAGCACGCTGCGCCGGGTCATGGTCATGGTGCCATGCTGGATGATCGCGTCACGGTCGTTGCGGGTGACCATGCCGATATGGAAAAAGCCCTTGTACTCGCTGTAGCACAGTTTCTTGAACGTGCTTTCGTGCTGGTCGCGGTAGTCCTGCGGGGACTGAACCACGGCAATTTTCGGGTCGGCGAAGTGCGGCACCATGTGCTTGAGCCAGTTGCGGTCCACGCAATAGTCCGAGTCGATCACTGCGATCACTTCGGCGTCCTTGGCGGTGTGGGGCAGCAGGTAGTTCAGTGCGCCGCCCTTGAAGCCTGCCAGGGGCGCCACGTGGAAGAACTTGAAGCGCTCGCCGAGCTTCTCGCAGTGCGCCTTGAGTGGCTCCCACACGGCCGGGTCCTTGGTGTTGTTGTCGATCACCAGCACTTCGTAGTCGGGGTAGTCCAGTGCGGCCAGGGCATCGAGGGTCTGCTTCACCATCTCGGGCGGCTCGTTGTAGCACGGCACATGCACCGACACCTTGGGCCGGTAGGCGCTGTCAGCCTGCACCGGCAGGAACTCACGGCGGCGCTTGTGTATCCATACTGCCTCGGCCAGTTCGTGGGCCTCGGTCAGCAGCACGATGAACACGCCCAGCGCACCAAGGGCCAGCAGCACGCCCACGGTCAGGCTGAACCAGGTGCTGTATTGCTGGCTGTAGTCGTAGGCAATCCATACCAGCACCGACCCGCACAGGAAAGTGATGAACGTGAGGAAGGTACGCCCGCGCTGGCGCAGGGCCGAGCCATCGATGAACAGTACCATCAGGGCAATCATGGCCAGCACGACCGAGGCTACGGCCAGGGCACGCCACTGCGGGATCGCCACTACCGGGCCGTCGAAGTTGAACTTCTGCTGGCGCTCGGCGTTGTACACGCCCCAGTAGGCGCCAACCGAGCCTTCGTCGCTGGCCTTCCATGGCTGGTCATAGGCTTCGATGACGAAGTAGTTGTAGCCACGGCGGTTGAGGGTGTTGACCAGGGTACGCAGGTAGATGGCCTGGTCGGCCTGTGTAGCATCGGCGCCGCCGCGCATGCGGCCGTTGCTTGGCCAGCCGACTTCCGACAGCAGCAGGGGTTTGCGCGGGAACTGGTGCCTTAGCTCACGCGCACGGTCGAGCACGAACTCGACCGAGTCCTTCATCGGCACGAACTCCCAATACGGCAGGATGTGCGCGGCAATCAGGTCGACGTGCTTGGCAATCTCCGGGTTTTCCTTCCAGATGTGCCATTGTTCACTGGTGGTCACGGGTACCTTTACAGCTGCGCGTACCCGGTCCAGGTATTTGATCAGGTTTTCCGGGGTGACTTCTTCACGGAACAGCGCCTCGTTGCCGACCACCACCCGCACCACGCTGCGCGAGGTGTTGGCCAGCTGGATGGCGGTGGCGATTTCGCGCTCGTTGCGCTCCAGGTCCGGGCTGATCCAGATGCCCAGCGTCACCCGCAGGCCGAACTCCTCGGCCAGGCGCGGGATGTCGGCCTGGGTGCCCTCCACGGTATAGATACGGATGCTGTCGGTCAGTTTGCTCAACTGCTCCAGGTCCTGGCGCATCTCATCGTCTGTGGGGTACTGGCCCTTCTGTGGGCTTTCACCCAGGCGGAACGGCGAATACGAGAAGCCAGAGATCTGCTCTGGCCAGGCGGGGGCGGAAACCGGGCGGTTGATCAGTGCCCAGAACCCGGTAAACAAGGCGGCGATGGCCAGGACCACGACCAGGTTCAGGCCGAATTTACGTGAAGACATTGTCATCCATATCTGTGGAGGTGATAGGACATTAAAGCAGGGTTGGTAGTGTCTTTCCTAACGATGCAGGCCATGGGCCCGCTGGCATATAATGCGCGCCGGTTTTTTGGGGTATGAACATGAGCACAGAAGATCCACGCTTTGCCGGCGTAGCCCGGCTGTATGGCGACCAGGGGTTGCAGCGCCTGGGCCAGGCCCACGTGGGCGTGGTCGGCATTGGCGGGGTAGGCTCGTGGGTGGCCGAAGCGCTGGCCCGCAGCGCCGTGGGCGAGATCACCCTGTTTGACCTGGACGATGTCTGCGTCAGCAACACCAACCGCCAGGCCCATGCCCTTGAAGGGCAGGTGGGGCGGCCCAAGGTCGAGGTCATGGCCGAGCGGCTGCGTGCGATCAACCCGGCGTGCACGGTGCATGCGGTGGCCGACTTCGTCACCCGTGAGACCATGGCCGAGTACATTACCGAGAACCTCGACTGTGTGATCGACTGCATCGACAGCGTCATGGCCAAGGCAGCGCTGATCGCCTGGTGCCGGCGACGCAAGATCGCCATCGTCACCACCGGTGGTGCCGGCGGGCAGATCGACCCGACACAGATCCAGATTGCCGACCTGAACAAGACCTTCAACGACCCGTTGGCCTCGCGGGTGCGCTCCACCTTGCGCCGTGACTACAACTTCTCGCGCAATGTGAGCCGCAACTATGGCGTGCCGTGCGTGTTTTCCAGCGAGCAACTGCGCTACCCCAAGGGGGATGGCAGTGTTTGCCTGCAAAAGAGCTTTGTGGGTGAGGGTGTAAGGCTGGATTGCTCGGGCGGCTTTGGCGCGGTGATGATGGTGACCGCGACCTTTGGCATGGTGGCGGCGAGCAAGGCGATCGAGAAGCTGGTGGCCGGGGCGCGGCGGCCGTCGGAGCGGGTCAAGACCGAGTAATACTCACGGGCTTGCTCGGTCCCTGTAGGAGCGGCCTTGTGTCGCGATGGGGCGCGCAGCGGCCCCTGCAACATCCGCGGTGAATCTGGAATTTTGGGGCCGCTGCGCGCCCCATCGCGACACAAGGCCGCTCCTACAAGGGAGCTGCGTATGCCTTGGGTTCAGCGGGTGGACGCCAACTCCGCCATCCGCTGCAACACGGCATGCAGCCCATTGCTGCGCGACGGCGACAGCTGGCGCTCAAGGCCCAGCTGGGTGAACCACTCCCGCAGGTCGAGCCCAGCCAGTTCTTCACTGGCCAGCCCCTGCACCCGCACCAGCAACAACGCCAGCAACCCGCGCAACAAGCGTGCATCGCTACTGGCCTTGAACCGCCATAGCCCATCAACCTGCTCAGCCACCAGCCATACCAGGCTTTCGCAGCCATGTACCCGGTTGGGCTCGGTCTTTTCGGCGTCATCCAGGGGCTCCAGTCGCTCGCCCCACTGCATCAACAGCCGCGCACGCTGTTCCCAGCCTTTGCCCTGTTGAAAAGCCTCCAGCGCCTGAAGCGCCTGTTCCGGCAGGCTCATCGCAGCAACTCCAGGCCTTGATCCAGCGCTGCAAAGAAGCGCTGCACGTCATCGCTGTCGTTGTACAAGCCCAGCGAAACCCGGATTGCGCCCTCCAGGCCCAACCCCTGTAGCAACGGCATGGCGCAATGGTGCCCGGCACGCACGGCGATGCCTTGCTCGGTGAGCAAGTGGGCGATATCGGCGTTATGCACGCCTTCGATGACAAAGCTGGCCAGGGCTGCCTGTGGCGTACCGAGTACCCGCACGCCCTCGCGATCGGCCAGCCCACGCAGCAGGTGCTGGTGCAGGCTGGTTTCGTGAGCTTCAACTGCGTGGGCATCGAGGCTGGCCAGGTAATCCAGGGTTGCGCCCAGGCCGATCACCCCGGCGATTGGCGGCGTACCCGCCTCGAACCCCAACGGTGCCGGGCGGAAGCTGGCGCTCTGGTACTCGGCCAGTTGCACCATCTCGCCACCGAACTGCCAATGGCGCAGCAATTCAAGCGCCTGGGCGCGGCCATACAGCACGCCAACCCCGTCGGGGCCATACAGCTTGTGGCTGGAGAACACATAGAAGTCGCAATCCAGTTGCTGCACGTCGTGGCGACCATGCACCACACCCTGGGCACCGTCGACCACCGTCAGCGCGCCTTGGGCGCGGGCATGGGCCAGCAGGGCTGGCAGTGGTTGCCAGGTGCCTAGCACGTTGGAAAGCTGGCTGACCGCCAGCACCCGGGTGCGGGGGCCGATCAGTTGCAGTGCCTGGTTCAGGTCGATACGGCCATGGGCATCCAGCGGTAGAACCACCAGGCGCAGGTTGCGCCGGCGCGCCAGCTGTTGCCAGGGCAGCAGGTTGGCATGGTGCTCCAGCGCGCTGACGGCAATTTCGTCACCGGCTTCGAAGCGGTGTTCCAGGCCATAGGCCAGAAGGTTCAGCGCCGACGTGGCGCCGTGGGTGAACACGACCTGCCGTGAGTCTGCAGCATTCAGCCAGGCGGCAACTTTGTCGCGGCTGGCCTCGAAAGCCTGGGTCGCCAGTGCGCCGGGCAGGTGCTGGGCACGGTGCACGTTGGCTGCGCCATGGCCGTAGTAGTGGCTCAGGGCGTCAAGCAACGCTTGCGGCTTTTGGGTGGTGGCGGCGCTGTCCAGATAGGTCTGGTGCTGCCGTTGCAGGGCGGCGATGGCGGGGAAGTCGGCACGCCAGGGGGAGGGCTGGAACATGTTCACGAGGCCTGGAATGAAAATCGGGTCTGGCGTGCGAACGCCAGACCCGATCTTAACACTTCAAACCTGCAAAGGTTCTCAGTTGTGGGCGTGCAGCGCCTCGTTCAGCTCGATGGCCGACTTGTGGGTCTTGCACTCCACAGCGCCGTTCAGCGAGTTGCGACGGAACAGCAGGTCGGTTTGGCCGGCCAGGTCGCGGGCCTTGACCACTTTGACCAGTTCGTTGTTCTCGTCCAGCAGGTTCACCTTGGTGCCGGCAGTGATGTACAGGCCGGCTTCAACGGTGTTGCGGTCGCCCAGCGGAATGCCGATACCGGCGTTGGCGCCGATCAGGCAGCCTTCGCCTACCTTGATGACGATGTTGCCGCCACCGGACAGGGTGCCCATGGTCGAGCAGCCGCCGCCCAGGTCGGAGCCCTTGCCGACGAACACGCCAGCGGACACGCGGCCTTCGATCATGCCTGGGCCTTCGGTGCCAGCGTTAAAGTTGACGAAGCCTTCGTGCATGATGGTGGTGCCTTCGCCGATGTAGGCGCCCAGGCGCACACGGGCGGTGTCGGCGATACGCACGCCGGCCGGCACCACGTAGTCGGTCATTTTCGGGAACTTGTCCACCGAGAACACTTCCAGCAGTTCGCCTTTCAGGCGCGCTTCCAGTTGCAGCTCGGCCAGTTCTGCCAGGTCGACCGCGCCCTGGTTGGTCCAGGCCACGTTCGGCAGCAGCGGGAAGATGCCGGCCAGGCTCACACCGTGCGGCTTGACCAGGCGGTGCGACAGCAGGTGCAGCTTGAGGTAGGCCTCTGGAGTCGAGGTCAGGGCAGCGTCTTCGGCCAGCAGGGTGGCGACCAGCGGCTTGTGGCTCTCGGCCAGGCGGGTCAGCAGGGCGGCCTGGGCAGCGTCAACGCCTTTCAGGGCTTCGGCCAGTTGCGCGGCCTGGCCATTGCTGAAAGCGATAGCCTGGTTGCCACCTTCATAACCGAGCACAGGGGCGACGGCGGCGATCAGTTCGGCGCTTGGGTTTAGCAGGGGTTGTGCGTAGAACACTTCCAGCCAGTTGCCCTGGCGGTTCTGGGAGCCGACACCGAAGGCCAGGCTGAACAGGGTATTGGACATGTGATTACCTCGTGCGAAATAGGGTAGGGGCTCAGGCCAGGGCAGCGGCGTACAGGTCGGGCTTGAAGCCGACCAGGGTGCGCGCGCCAAGGTCCAGCACCGGGCGTTTGATCATCGACGGCTGGGCCAGCATCAGCTCGACGGCCTTGGCCTGGTCGAGGTCGGCCTTGCTGGCGTCGTCCAGCTTGCGGAAGGTAGTGCCGGCACGGTTGAGGATGACTTCCCAGCCGTGCTCGTCGCACCAGCGGTTCAGGCTGTCACGGTCGATGCCTTGGGTCTTGTAGTCGTGGAATTCGTAGGCGATGGCCTTGTGTTCAAGCCAGGTACGCGCCTTTTTCATGGTGTCGCAGGCTTTGATGCCGTAGAGCGTGTAGGTCATTGTGTGCATTGGGGGTGCAGGTTGCCCCAATCTCTCCGTTTTCCGAATGTCAGTCGCGGGATTATGCGGGAACGATCCTCGCGGCGCCACGCCCGTGGCGCCCATGTTTATTGATCAAGGTGTGTTCAAGCGACCAGTCGCTGTACTGACCCGATGATCTCATCACCGTGTTGCTGTTCGGCTGTGCGCAGATCGAAGGCAGTCTGCAGGTTGAGCCAGAACTCGGGGGTGGTGTCCAGGCAGATGGCCAGGCGCAGTGCCATGTCGGCGGAAACACCGCCCCGTTCGCGCAGGATGTTGTTGACCGTTGGTGTGGCAACGCCCAATGCCCTGGCCAGTGCTGCGGCACTGAAGCCCATTTCTTTCTGGAAGTCCTCACGCAGGACTTCACCGGGATGAATGGGACGCATACCGTTCTTGAGCATGATTATGAGCCTGAATGCTTAACGTTATTCGTTAAGCCTGATTGTACGTCTGGTCCCTGGCAGATCAAGTCTTGAGCAGGCTCATTAAACCGCTCGGTAACTCATGAGTATCATCATGTTACATATTCACTCGCCACCTGCGACTATCGTGCAGCGGCCCCAAACCGCCGGTCGCCGCTAACATATTGTTTCAATGGCGATGTTTCGCCCTGCTATCGTTTCTGGTTCACAAAGGAAGCTTTCCCGGATGCAGTCCGCCTACACCGTCCTCATCCTGCTGACGCTGGTCAGCCTGTCGAAGCTGGTCGGCCGCATGGTGCCGCTGCCCTTGCCGCTGGTGCAGATTGCCGCCGGCGCCTTGCTGGCCTGGCCGACACTGGGCCTGCACGTGGCCCTGGACCCCGAATTGTTCCTGTTCCTGTTTCTGCCGCCGCTGCTGTTCGCCGACGGCTGGCGCATACCCAAGCGCGAGCTTTGGCGCATTCGCGGGCCGGTGGTGGCACTGGCGGTGGGGTTGGTGCTGTTTACCGTGGTCGGAGCCGGTTACTTCATACATTGGCTGCTGCCGAGCATACCGCTGCCGGTGGCCTTTGCCCTGGCTGCGGTGCTGTCCCCGACCGATGCCGTGGCAGTGTCGGCCATTACCCAGGACCGCCTGCCCACCCCGCTGATGCACATGCTGCAAGGCGAGGCGCTGATGAACGATGCGTCTGGCCTGGTAACCTTCAAGTTTGCTCTGGTCGCGGCCATTACCGGGGTGTTCTCGTTGGCAGACGCGAGCTTCACCTTTGTTCTGGTGGCCTTGGGCGGCTTGGCGGTGGGGGTGGCACTGAGCTGGCTGGTGGGCCGCTTGCGGGCCTGGATGATTGCTCGCGGCTGGGATGACCCGGCCACGCATGTCGTGTTCATGTTGCTGCTGCCGTTTGCCGCTTATGTACTGGCCGAGCGCTTGGGCGTCTCGGGCATCCTCTCGGCGGTGGCGGCGGGCATGATGCAAAGCTGGCTTGACCTGTTACCACGGCAGACCAGCACACGCCTGCTCAACCGCAGCGTCTGGTCGTTGCTGGAATTTGCCTTCAACGGCCTGATCTTCCTGCTGCTGGGCCTGCAATTACCGGACATCATCAAGGCCGTGGTCAGCCACGAGCCAACCGTATGGCCGACCCTGGCCTACCGCTGCCTGGACGTGGTGGCGATCTTTGCTGCTTTGATCCTGTTGCGGTTCGTCTGGGTACAGAGCATCTGGCGCTCGATCGGCGTGGTGCGCCGCTGGCGCGGCAAGCCGGCGCTGGTGCTGATGCCTACGGCGCGTTCCTGCTGGTTGCTGACCTTGGGCGGCGTGCGCGGTGCAGTCACGTTGGCCGGTGTAATGTCGATCCCCTTGTTGATTGGGGCGGGCAAGGCATTCCCGGAACGGGATCTGCTGATCTTCATTGCTGCGGGGGTGATCCTGCTGTCGTTGATCAGCGCCTGTCTCGCGCTGCCGTTCTTGTTGCGCGGGGTAACCAAGAGCGCGGACGAACGCTTGCACCAGGAAGTGCAGGAGGCGTGGCGGCGCACCGCCGAGGCGGCGATCCATGCCCTGGAGGCGGAGGAGGTCGTTGACAGCAATGCCCCGCAGGATGCCGCGCAGGCGACCCTGGCGACCGAGTTGAAAGCACGGCTAATGGCTGAATACCGGGATGAGCTGGACAGCTATAACGACAGTGCCGAGGCCAAGGCCCTGGCCGAACAGATGGACTTGCTGGAGCGGCGCTTGCGCCTGCGTGCGCTACGGGCGCAGCGGCTGGAATTGTACAACCTGCATCGCCAGCATGAGGTGGGTGATGAAGTGGTGCGCCAGGTGCTGGGTGAGCTGGATATGAGTGAGGCGAACCTGGGGCAGGTCAGGTAGACCGCAGGGGGCCGCTTTGCGGCCCTTTCGCGACACAAGGCCGCTCCTACAGGAGTACGCATTCCCCTGTAGGAGCGGCCTTGTGTCGCGTATTGGCGCAAAGCGGCCCCCCCCAAAAAAATCCCATT